>DAINRH010000243.1:0-5625 GCA_036741905.1 Methylobacter sp.
CTTACTCTCACTATCAATGATTTGTTTTTGAATCATCGGCAATCGTTAATTCATACCATCTACCGCATCGTCGGCTGTCCGCAAACGGCGGAAGATTTGGCGCACGAGGCTTACTTAAAAATGGTGCATGCTTCGAAAGTCCAGGAAATCAGCTATCCACACCCTTTTCTTTACCAAATTGCCCGTAATTTGGCGTTAGATCATCTCCGCAAGGAAAAGATCCGTCAACAAATCGATAGCCTGCAAAAAAACGATGAAGACAGTAGCGATAGGCTGGAAAGCATTCCTTCAACCGCACCCTCGCCTGAACAGCAAACTGCCGACCGACAGCGGGTTGCACTGATGATTGACGCGCTGAGCGGCTTGTCGGAACGTCGCCGCCAAATTTTGGTGCTACATAAATTTCATCACTGGACATACGAACGCATCGCCCGGCATTACGGCATTTCCCGCAGTGCGGTAGAAAAAAACGTGCATGTCGCTCTTGCCCATTTGCTGGACGCACAGGGCGAATCGCCGCTTTAACCTGTGGATTTGCGTTTTGAGCACGTCTAATAATGATAGAATTTTGCAAAATCATCCAAGCAATGCACCCTATGTCTTTACAGGCCGAACCGAAATCGACTCCTTCCTTAAGCAAAACGCAAGACCAGGCATTGGCGTGGTTTGCACGTTTGCAGGACAGCAAAGTCAGCCAACGCGACCTGGCGGAATTTGCCGATTGGCTGGCGGCGAGTCCTGCTCATCAAACCGCTTACGATAAGGTCGCTCAGTTATGGCAATCGCCGGCGCTGAATGCGGCTTTGAGTCAATACGCGGCGATTCCGCTGCCGCCAAGGCAACAAAGATTACGCCCGCAACGTTGGGCCGCCGCAGCCTGCATAGTCTTGGCAAGCGGCTGGCTGGCGTCGGCCTCGGGTTTTATCGAACGTTGGCAAGCCGACGCGGTAACTGCCACCGGGGAGCAACGCCGCATCGTGCTGTCCGACGGCTCCGCGGTGACATTGAATACCGATACAGTGCTGGCGTTCAACACTACAGCCGAACGGCGCGGGGTAAAAATACTCAGCGGAGAAGCCTATTTTGAAGTGCAGCCCGACAAAACCCGACCGTTTATCGTCGAGACGGAGCAGGGCACGGTGCGAGTGGTCGGCACTCGCTTTAGCGTCAAAACCGGCGATGCCACCCAGGTCGATGTCGAGAGCGGCATTGTCGTCTGCGCCGGGCGGCAGGGCGACAGCCGTCAACTCACCGCAGGACAGCACGTCAGTATCGCCAGTCAAGGGGTTGCCGCAGTCGCCGACATCAACATCGGCCGCGCTTTTGCCTGGCTTAACGGCCGGTTGATTTTTCAAGATCAACCGCTGGCGGAAGTGATCGCCGAACTCGATCGCTACCATCCCGGCGCTATCGTCATTACCGACGCCAAACTCGCTCAAACCCGCGTCACCGGCAACTACAAGCTGGAAGATACCGCCGCCATTATTCGCGCCTTGGCCGGTATTACCGGAGCGCGGACGATCAATCTGTCGCCGTATTTGACCGTGTTGAAAGGCTAAATTTTCATCATCGTTGCTGCATCGCCCAGCACATTAAATTCAGGATCGCTAGTCAGCAACACCGCTTTTTCCTTCATCGCTAAAGCGGCCGCAAAACAATCGGCATATGACATCGGATAATGCGCCTTTAACTTGACCGCCGCCCAGAAAATTTCATTTGAAAACGCCACTGTTTCAATCGGCAGCAAACCGATTTCGGCCTGTTTCCGTTCGGCAACTGTCCAGCCAAAGCCCTTGCCGATGCGATACACCACTTCGCCCAGATTGATTTGATGCATTAAAACCCGACACTCGCCAGCCTGTGCAGCGCCCAGAATTTCCGCAACCTGATCTGCCCCCGGCTCATCTTGAGCAAGCCGCAGCAACGCGCAGGCATCCAACACATAAATCGGTTTAACGGTCTGCATCGCGATTAACCTCAAGTTTGTGCTCTTCTATCAGCTCATTCGCCAAAGAAACATCCTGTTTCAAGGAGCCTCGAAAAGCCGCCAGCGGATCGGCCGGCAATGGATATAGCTCCAGATGGTCGCCGGCATCGCGTATCTCGACAACATGCCCAGGCTTTATGCCTAAGCGTTGGCGAAGTTCCGCCGGAATCACCACTTGCCCTTTGTTTAAAACATTTAATGTTTGCATGTTTAACCTTTTGCGATATGTTGAATTAACTTATAGAGTCTAACTTCTATTTATAAGTAGCACAATCAGCATAAAAAGAATTTTCCTCGCAAGTGTGCGATCTATTTTCTGGTACGTCTCGTTACTTGTGCGCGTACAAACGCGCTAACTAACGACACTATAAAGTAGGAGTATTCATGCATCAGGTTCACCCTAACGCGACATGCACATTGCGCAAACTGACTATCGCCATTGCCTTGGCATTACCCGCATTCGGTTCGCCGCTGTCTGCTCTGGCTGCCGACACAACAGCGCAAAATACCGCGAATCCGCAAAGCCCGGCGCTTAGCTTTAACATTCCCGCCCAGCCCTTGGCGGACGCTCTCAACGCCTTCATCGCCGCCAGCGACTGGCAAGTCGGCTTTCCTGCCGGTATGGCGAAAGATGTGCGCTCCAGCGCCGTCAACGGCAACTACTCCCCGCAGCAGGCTTTACGGCAGTTATTGGTAGGGAGCGGACTAAATTATCGATTGACCGGAACCAATACCGTCACGCTGGAGAAAGCGCCCCAGTCGAAAGCGGATACGACGACCTTGGCAGCGATGACGGTAAAAGGCAAAAGAGCCGCGGACCCCAATGATCCTTACAACACCGATTACCACCGCACCAATGCAAGCACCGCCACCAAAACCGATACGCCGATCATGGAAACGCCGATCGCCATACAAGTGGTGCCCAAGGCGGTCATGCAGGATCAGCAGGCCGTCCAGCTCGGCGACGCGGTCAAAAACGTCAGCGGCGTGTTTCAAGGTTTCACGTTCGGCGGTTATGGCGAGGAATTTATGATCCGCGGCTTCAATACCAATAATGCCAATTACCTGGACGGATTCAGGTGGCCTGTCGGCCGTCTCACTACCGCCAATGCGGAGCGCATTGAAGTGGTCAAGGGCGCGGCGGCTAACCTTTACGGGCGCATCCAGCCCGGCGGCATGATTAATGTGGTGACCAAACGACCGCAGGCCGCCCCTTATTACGCACTGGAACAGCAATTCGGCTCATACGATCTTTACCGAACCACTGCCGATGCCACGGGAGCCGTTAACAAGGACGCTTCGCTGCTGTACCGGCTCAACCTGGAATACCTGAGCAGAAATTCTTTCCGCGATTTTGCCTACACGGATCGCGTGTTTGTGGCGCCTTCGCTGACCTGGAAAGTCAGCGACCGCACTCAACTCGACCTGGATTTCATGTATTCGAATGAAAACACTCTGGAAGATCACGGGGTGGTTGCCAGCCCAGTGACGCGCCGCCCGGTCGATATTCCGATTTCGCGTTTTCTGGGAGAGCCGTCCACGGACAAAGCCAATACCACGTTTTACAACACCGCTCTAACGCTGAACCATGCGTTTTCCGACAACTGGAAGATAAACGCCCGGTTTAATTATCTAAAACGCGAGACGCTGGATCTGCAACACGCCGCTCCGGGCGCCTTGAATTTAACCACCGGCAGTTTAACCAGGAATTTTTTCGGCGGCGATGGCTTGTCCGATTCCTACGGCGGCACCGTGAATGTCAACGGGAAGTTTTCCGCCTGGGGCTTGAGGCACGATGTGTTGGGCGGATGGGATTTTTACAGTTCGGACGGAGATAACGCCTCCTGGCAACAGCGCCCCGTATCCGCAGGCGGCATCATCAACCCCATCAATATCTACAATCCTGTTTATGGGCGGTCCGGCATGAACTTGGCCGCC
The DNA here is from genome assembly GCA_036741905.1 of Methylobacter sp. Taxonomy (GTDB): domain Bacteria; phylum Pseudomonadota; class Gammaproteobacteria; order Methylococcales; family Methylomonadaceae; genus Methylobacter_A. The sequence goes on from DAINRH010000243.1 coordinate 3,926, forward strand.
ACGGCAAAGAGCACGTTCCAAACCACGAGTATTTATTGGAACGGCGTTTATTTTCAAGACCAAATCACCTTGTTCGACAAACTGCATGTTCTGGGCGGCGGCCGCTATGACTGGGCCTACCAGGCCAGCGGTTTAGCAACCGGCGCCAATAAATCGCTTGCCGATGCATCGGCTAATCTTAGCGGCGTCGATAACCAGCAATTTAGTCCGCGCGTCGGATTGCTTTACCAACCTTGGGCGTGGCTGTCGCTTTACGGCAATTTCGTCGAGTCGCTGGGCTCTGCTAACACCGCCATAGGTGTCGGCGGCACTGTGCTCGGACCGGAAACCGCCGAACAGTACGAGGCCGGTTTCAAGACCGAGTTTTTCGACAAACGCTTGACCTCCAGCGTGGCCTTCTATCAATTGACCAAACAAAACATGAGTGTTCCGATTATCGGTACGCCCTATTCCCAAGCGATTGGCGAAGCGCGCAGCCAGGGCGTGGAAATGGATATTGCCGGAAGAGTCAGCGATGGTTTGAGCCTGATCGCAACCTATGCTTATACCGATGCCACCATTCTAAAGGGCGCTAATGCCGGTAACCGGCTGTGGAACGTACCCAGAAACGCCGGTAGCTTGTGGGCCAAGTACGACCTTCAACAGGCGGCAGTGCGCGGCTTGAGCGTCGGCGCGGGCGTTTATTTCCAAGGGCAAAGAGAGGGCGATAATGCCAACACTTTTGAATTGCCCGGTTATGGCCGGATCGACGCCTTGGTGAAATACAAGTTACCGCTAGCGAAAGCAAAAACCACCCTGCAATTTAATATTGAGAACTTATTGGATCATCGGTATTACACAGCCACTAGCAATAGCAACACGTTCATAAACCCTGGTTCGCCGCGTACCTTCATGGGCTCGGTTAAGGTGGAGTTTTAACCCGCAATTGGCGGCGTCGGGTTGCCTTTTTTCGCACCCCGGCCTTTTCCTGTCGGCGTCTGCTCTCCAGTTTGATCCAAAATCCAGAAAAGGCGCAACGATTAGAGACGCGATAAACGAAAGACGCGATAAATCGCGTCTCTACGGTTGGCTGAAGCATCTTGCTAATCGGGTAATTTAAAGGTGCGGTTTTTAGGTGTTCAAACGTCTTATTGAGGTGACACTATTTTTTATTGCAACAACGCACAAGCGCTTGAGCTAATTTACAGGAAAAACATGAAACGATTTACGATGGATTTAGCGCACGGTGAGGCGTTAAATGCCGCAGATACCGGACACCAACGCCTGTCATGCTTAAAAAAACGCCGTAAACTTTGGCTAAGCGTACATCTATGGCTGGGTCTGCTGTTGGGATTTTTCCTGACGGTGTTCGGCATCACCGGCAGTATCCTGGTGTTTTACGAAGAAATCGATAATGTCTTAAACGCCGATCTAAGAATTGTACAAGCGCCAAAGCAGGGCGAGACGGCTTACCGTTCTCTTGCCGAAATTCAGGCTGCTGCCGTCGCTGCGATGCCCTCGCAAGCAACATTGGGTTTTGTCGATTATCCGGCCGAGGCTAGGTCTTCGTATAAGTTCGGTTTTGTTATTCCTGCCGCTGTCGCGGACCAAAAAGACATCTGGCAGGTGCATGTCAATCCCTATACCGCGCAAGTGTTGGGCAAACATTTGATCAAGAAGGCCGGTGATATTTTTCCCCGCGCCTTGATTCCGTTTGTTTT
>DAINRH010000244.1:0-5615 GCA_036741905.1 Methylobacter sp.
GTGCATGCTACTGAACAATCCCATCGTAAAAGCGACCAGATATGAGGTGGTAAAGGCTAGATCAAATTCCATAATCGCAAGGCATTATTATAAAAGAGGGGCGGGCGAACCGACGGTCGCCCTTTTTTGATTCGAATTTATTGAAACTGCGAAAGAATTTGCCCTTGAATCTTCTCAGCCATCGCTTTGCGATTTTCAGCGTCGCGTATAGGTCTGCCGACGACGATATAATCAGCGCCATTTTGGAAAGCCATTTCCACGCTGACCACCCGTTTTTGATCGTCCTCTTCACGGTTATCGACAGGCCGTATACCCGGCGTGATAACGAGTAGCTTATGATCCAGCTCTTCTCTCAGCATAGCGACTTCAAGCCCGGATGACACAATGCCGTCGCAGCCGATTTGCAAAGCGCGCTTGGCGCGGGATAACACCAACTCGCGGACATCGCAGGCAAAGCCTAAATCATCAAGATCGCCTCGATCCAGGCTGGTTAGCGCAGTCACGGCCAATACTTTAAGGTCGCCTTTTTCCTTGGCGGCGGCTTCCATAATCGCATCGTTGCCGTGAATGGTGGCAAGATCGACGCCTTTGCTGCTCAAGGCTTTAATGGCCCGGCCCACGGTGGCGGGCACATCGAAAAACTTCAGGTCGACAAAGATTTTCTTATCGCGCTGTTTTAACCATTCAATAAAACCGAAATAATCGCCGGACATAAACAGTTCCATGCCGACTTTGTAAAAGATTACCGAATCGCCGAGTTCTTCCACCAAGGCCTGCGCCTCGGCAATGCTGGGTACATCCAGCGCCATGATCAGGCGTTCGCGAACGGGGATGGATTTGGTCGAGATAAATGATTGAGGCATGGGTAAGTAAGGTAAAAAGGAGAAAGGGTAAAAGGCTTATTCAGTCACTAAGCCTTGTTCATGCCAAGCTTGAATTCCGCCGTTCATTAAATAGGTCTTGGCAAATCCGGCCGATTTCAATATCAGCTGGGCTTGGGCGGAACGTAGGCCGGCTTGGCATTGGGTGATAACCGGGCGGTTTTTATAAGGTTCAAGTTCGTGTAGACGATCATTTAATTGGCTTAGCGGAATGTGAATGGCGCCGTGAATACGGTGCTCATTCCAGTCGTCATTTTCACGCACATCGATAATGATTGCCTGGCGTTTGGCATACATTGCGGCGGCTTCCTTAGGCGAGACAACATCTGTTTCTCCCATCGCAAAAGGGCTGGCGATCAATAAAAAAACACCGAGTCGGCAATACTTTGAAAACAGGCGCATGCAGACGCTCCCAAATAATAAGTCGATATATATTACCGGAACTTGTTTTAACGGTGAATGTTAAAATTCACTATTGCCACAATAGACCTTAAATTATGAACTTAACATTGATACAAATGACCTTGATAATGGCATGCGGCGCGGTGTGGCGTTTTGCGCGGCCGGCGGGGTTGGCGGCCGAGCAAACCCGTCTGGTATTGACCACGGTGGTTTATTATTTGCTGCTGCCGGCCATGGTTGTGGATGTGCTATGGTCGGCAGATATAGGCTTGCATTCATTCCAGTACACCTTGCTGGGCGTGGGCAGTATTGTTTTTGCGATGATTTGCCTTTGGACCGTTGGTACGCTGTTCAAGTTCGAACATCGGCGCATGGGCGCGATGATACTGGCGGCGGCCTTTCCCAATGTGACCTACCTGGGCTTGCCGGTCTTGGAGCAAACCTTCGGCAGTTGGGCCAGGTCGGTGGTCATACAAATGGATCTATTTGCAACCACGCCGTTATTGTTTACCGCAGGGGTGATGGTCGCGCGACACTACGGCGAAGAAACAGCAGAAAAGCCGAAATCGCTATGGCTGTTTTTTAACGCACCGCCATTCTGGGCGGCGGCTGTTGCGGTTATCCTGAATATTAACGGCTTCGGCGCCCCGGTTTGGCTTTCCGGCGTACTGCAAAAATTATCCGCCGGAGTCGTGCCGTTGATGCTGTTTTCTTTAGGGTTGGCTTTAAGCTGGAAAGCAGTAACCGTCCGTAATATCCCGTATGTCATTCCTGTGATAGCCATTAAGATGGCGCTGATGCCGTTGTTTGCGATATTTTTAGTCGGGCATTTACCTATCGTCGGCGAATACCGGTCGGCGGCGGTGCTCGACCTGTCCATGCCGAGCATGCTGCTGGGTATTGTCTTTTGCGACCGTTACCGGCTGGATAGTTCGCTGTATGCGATGGCGGTAACCGTGACCACTGCAATCAGTTTGATTGCATTGCCGTTTTGGCATAGCGTGCTGATCAACTAAATCAACAGTTAGATCGATCACTTAACCGAAGAGCTTTCCAACATGAACCCAATCCTAGAAATATTCTCCCAAGGCGAAGAAGTCGTTACCGGTCAAACCGTCGATACCAATGCGGCCTGGCTGTCGGAGCAGGTCGTCGCCATGGGCTTTAGCGTAACCCGGCATACCGCGGTGGGCGACAAGCTTGATGATTTGGTAACCTTGTTGCGGGAAATTTCAGTGCGCGCAGATTGCTGCATTTGCACAGGCGGACTGGGACCTACCAGCGACGATTTGACCGCCGGGGCGGTCGCCAAAGCGTTCGACCTGCCGCTGGAATTCGACGACGTTGCCTTTGAGCAGATCAAACGGTTTTTTATGCTCAGAAATCGGCCCATGCCCGAGTCAAACCGCAAACAGGCGATGTTTCCAAAGGGCGCCGAGCGCATTGACAATGCCTGGGGCACAGCGCCGGGTTTTTCCCTGCAAGTCGGGCGTTGCTGGTTTGCCTTTGTACCCGGCGTGCCTTTTGAAATGCGGCATTTATTTTCGGAAGCCATTCAGCCAACGTTGGCAAGCCGGTTTTTATTGCGACCCGGAAAGTTGATTACCATCAAAACGCTAGGCATAGGCGAGTCGGCCATTCAGGAACGCATCGGTGCGATTGACATTCCGCCCCAAGTGCAGCTGGGATTTCGTGCCGGTCCTGATGATGTGCAGACCAAATTGCTGTTTCCGCACGATTATCCTGAAGCCGCGATGGCCGCGTTGGCGTCTAAAGTTGCGAGAGCGCTGGGCGATCCTGTTTTCGCCATTGACGGTTTCGGGCGGGCAAGCGGCGACATGGTGTTTGTGGTCGATCAGCTGATGACCGTCGGCGGGTACACCTTGGCCGTCGTGGAAACAGCCAGCCAAGGCTTACTGGCGGCCAAGTGCATAGGTTTGCAATGGTTGCTGGAAACGCGCTATGAGCAATCCCTGGAAAGGCTGGCGCAAAAGCTCGCGGTTACGATTGACGGCAATGACTTGAGCTCAGCTGCACAGATTATCGCCGGCGAAATACAAAAGACCGCTAGCGCCGACTTTGTGCTGGTTCAGCTCTATGCCGGGGACGATAAAACATTTCACGATAAAGACCGGTCCATTATTCTATATAATACGCTGCTGACTGGAGATGGATTTCATCAAACCACCCATTCAGTGGCAGGCCCTATTACGACGCTATTTACAACATAAAGAACTTTAAAATGCCCTTATTACGATTGACCAACGTTTCCATCGCTTTTGGAACTCACGCTTTATTGAAAAACTCCGACTTTCAGCTGGATGCCGGAGAACGAGTAGGCTTGTTAGGCCGTAACGGCGAGGGTAAATCAACCTTGATGAAGATCATTGCCGGGAATATTCAGCCCGATCACGGCGACATCTGGCGGCAACCGGAATTAAAACTGGCATGGTTGGAGCAAACGCCCGATTTACCGGATGACGCGACTATCTACGACGCGGTTGCCGGCGGTTTGGGCGAGCTGGGCGAGTGGATTACCCGTTATCACGCGCTGTCTTTAACCATGGATTACGATGACGACAAGGCTTTAAATGAGCTGGGCGATTTGCAGCACAAACTGGAAGCGCATAACGGCTGGCATTTCCAGCAACGGGTCGAGACCACCTTAAGCAAGCTGGATTTGCCCGGCGATTTAAAGATAAACGGCTTGTCCGGCGGTTGGAAGCGGCGCGTGGCCTTGGCCAGGGCCTTGGTCATAGAACCGGAAGTATTATTGCTCGATGAGCCGACCAACCATCTCGATTTTGAAAGCATTACCTGGCTGGAAGAGCAGTTGCTGAACTTTCAGGGAGCGGTATTGTTTGTGACCCATGACCGGTCGTTTCTGCAAAAACTGGCGACCCGGATTATCGATCTGGATCGCGGCAATCTGGTGTCCTGGCAGGGTAATTACGACGATTATTTAACCCGCAAAGCCGCAGCCCTTGAGGACGAAGCCAATCAAAATGCCGAGTTCGACAAAAAGCTGGCCGATGAGGAAGTCTGGATCAGGCAGGGCGTAAAAGCCCGTCGTACCCGTAATGAAGGCCGGGTCAGGGCGTTGGAAAAATTGCGTAACGAACGAGCGCAGCGCCGCAACACTCAAGGAACCAGCAAAATATCCTTGGACAGAGGCGATGCTTCCGGCAAAAAAGTGATCGAAGTCAATGACATCAGTTTTGCTTATGGAGACCGCCAGATCATTAAGCATTTTTCCACGCTGATTCAACGCGGCGACAAAATCGGTTTGATTGGCGCAAACGGCGCAGGCAAATCGACATTGCTGAAATTATTGTTAAAACAGTTAGAACCCGATAGCGGCACGGTAGAGCAGGGCACCCGACTGGAAATCGCCTATTTCGATCAGTTGCGCGATCAACTCGACCCGAACATGACCGTTGCCGATACCGTCGCCGATGGCAATGATTTTGTCGAAATCGCCGGTAACCAGCGGCATGTGATGTCGTATCTGGGTGACTTCCTGTTTGCTCCGGCCAGAGCGCGTTCTCCGGTAAAGAGTTTATCGGGGGGCGAGAAAAACCGCTTGTTGCTGGCGAGGTTATTTACCAAGCCTTCCAATCTGATCGTCATGGACGAACCGACCAATGACCTGGATCTGGAAACCCTGGAGTTGCTGGAAGAAAAACTGGTCGATTTTGACGGCACCCTGCTGCTGGTGAGTCATGACCGGGCTTTTTTGGACAACGTAGTGACTAGTGTCTTTGTGCTTGACGGCTCGGGCGAAGTCGATGAATTTGTCGGCGGCTATACCGATTGGATGAGCCATGTTAAGCAAGAAAAACAGGCCGAAGCTGTCAAGGTAGCCAAGCCGGGAAAACCGGCGGTTCAGTCTCCCGTGCGCGCCGTAACGAAAAAAAAACTAAGTTTTAAAGAACAGCAAGAGCTGGATAAGCTACCGGAAGTGATCGGTGAACTTGAAACTATGCAAACGGAATTAAACCGGCAAATCAGCGCGCCCGAGTTCTATAAAAAAGATCAGGCCGTCGTTGCCAAGACTCTGGATGAGCTGAAACGGATTGACGCAAACCTGGAGCAGGTCTACAAGCGATGGGACGAGTTGGAAGCGTTGACCAAATAGAGTGAAAGTAGTGAGTTTCCGGCAACTGTTTCGTGCGTTGCCGCTCCGGCTCTTGCATTCATGTAGATGTAGGTTTTAAGCATGAGTTTCTAGTCATAAGTGAGAATTGCGGTTCAAAAAGGCGCAAATCGTGGCCGCCCGCAGTCTGTGTTAATATGCTAAACAATCAGCGCAATTTTCGGAGATAAAGATGA
>DAINRH010000245.1:0-5597 GCA_036741905.1 Methylobacter sp.
ACTAACTCTGGAATATTTTTTCATGGAAATCATCCTAAGATGAACATACGCTTCGAAAGAGACTTGCCGGTGCTGCTGTTCGCGCTGGTCAGCGCGTCGACGCTGGCTTCTTTGCCCCAGGTCGAATCGGCCTGGACCGGGGTGAAAGAGGTTTATGGCGAGCAGGATTTCGGTTTGCGTATCCTTCGCGAGGCGATGCTGGCGGTGTTGGTGGCTTACGCGTTTTTCGAGCCGCGCTTGCGGAACGGGGCATTGTCCAGCGCGGTGTTGGCTTTTTTAGGCGTTGTTGCTACTTACGTGTTGTTTGAGATCGGCTATGCGCTGTATCTGGATTTGCCGCTGGTGGTGCCGATGGCGGGTCTGCGCGTGTTCGAATACCTGCCGCTGGCCTTGATCGGATTCGTGACCGGCCGCTTGGGCGCGGGGGAATATGTTATCCATCGCTTTGCGCATTATCTTCGTTATTACATTGCGCTCCAGGCCGTGTTGGCGATAGCCCAGGCCTTGTGGGCGCCGCCTTTGTTCGGGGTGTCGTTCTTTGGCGGCGGACGGCCGTTCGGCACCTTTGTCAGTCCCAACCTGTTCGGGGCGACCATGGCGACTTGCGCGCTGCTGTTCGCGCTGGTTCCGGGCATGAGGATATGGCTGGCCGTCAGCGTATTTTTGGCCTTGCTGAGCGGTTCGCGGACCGCGTTCATCAGTTCGCTGCTGGTGGTTTATTTTCAGGTGTATGCGTTGCTTCGGCCCCGCGATCGCTGGGCTTTGGTCATGCCTGCGCCGGTTCTTGCTGTGGGCGCGCTGTTGCTGGCGTCCAGTCCTTTGCTCAGCGGACGCGATGACGCCGATCCCACCCAGGACGGCCGCATAGACCTGTGGCAGCGGGTGTTTTCAGAGCAAATTCACGGGCCTGCGGATTTGCTGTTCGGCTGGGGGCTTGGGCTGAGTTCCAACACCATCAACGTGCTCTACGGCGCGGAACATTTTAAGGGGCAATTCGATTCCGACAGCCTTTATTTATACCTGCTGAACGGTTACGGCCTGATCGGACTGCTGGCGTATTTATCGTTTCTATGGGCAACGACAAGCATGTCTGTTCATGCCAACAAAGGATTGGTGGCGATGTTTATTTTCGTTGCCGGGCTGACCTTCAACATGTGGGAGTATTTTCCGCAAAACGCAATATTGATGTATCTCTGGGGCATGGTATTAGGCACTGGAGGCCAGCCGGTTTCTGACCCGTTGCAGGCTGAAAGAATGATCGGACCTTCCAGGTTTTAAAAACCTGGAAGGTCTAACGTAGCGGCGCTCATTGAGTAATGACGGATTAAGAGACCTATGTTCGGACTATTGAAAGATAAACGATTATTCGGCGACGCCTTTTGGGCGCTGTTTGGACAAGTGATGTCTGCTTGTGCGTTGCTGGCGGGCACCCGAGTCCTGACCGAATTGGTGACGCCCGACATCTACGGACAAGTCGCGCTGCTGAACGGTTTTGTGGCGCTGGGCGTTACCCTGTTTTCCTACCCTTTCATTTGCGCCGGCATGAGGATTTTGCCGGAGTGCCTGAATAAAGGGGAGCGTGCCGCTTTATACGGCGTTGTGGCAAGACTGACGGCGAGAGCAACGGCGTTGGCGATAGGCCTGCTGGCGCTGGGCGGCCTTGCCTATCGCTATGTCTCGCATAGCGATGCGTGGCTGTTTGTCCCGGCAGGCGTTTTATTGATAGTAACGGTTCGGCGCGAACTGGGCATTCAGTTGCTGATCGGCGAACGTAAACAGCGCGGCGCAAGTCTGTGGCAGACCAGCGACAGCATCCTGAGGCCGTTATTGGCGATCGCGTTGGTCGTGTGGGGGGGGCAAAAGGCGGAGTGGGTGCTGCTGGGTTATATCGCGGCAAGCGTGATCTCGAATACGCTTTGGTCGTTAGTGCTGGGCGTTAAGCCCGACAAAAACCGGCCTCTTATCATCATTCGTAATTTCAGGGCCGAGGTGTGGGCCTACGCATTACCGCTGATTCCAATGGAATTGATATTTTGGATTAATGGCTTGGGCGACCGGTACATCATCGGCTATTTGATGACGGCTGCGGAGGTGGGTTTGTATGCGGCGACGTACATGATCATCAACGAGGCCTTTAACCGCAGCGCAATGGTTTTGTTGCGCATTTTTCAGCCGGTTTATTTTCAGTACTGCTGCCAAAACCGGAGCAAGGACGGCTTCAGGATCTTGTGGATATGGATAGGCTGCGTTGTCGCTTTGGGGATTGTCGGCGTGTCGCTGGTGCTGGTTAGCAAGGACTGGGTGGCATCGATGGCGCTGGCAAAATCCTATCATTCGGCGGTTGAGTTGATGCCGGCCATAGCGGTCGGCTGCGCGCTGCATGCCTTGGGGACCGTAGTGGCTCAACCGCTGCTGGCCAATAAGCGGACACGGTTGCTGTTGTTGGGGCGCGTATGCGGGGCGGTGACGGCGGCAATCAGCATTCCGTTGATGGTAAAAGAGTTTGGTTTGCTTGGCGCTGCGATGGCTAATCCTATCTATTTCGGCGTCGAGGCCCTGGTTTTGGCAATGCTGGCTAAACCCTGGCGGAGCGTCGGCATCGAGGATAAGGCGGGAATAGCGCAGGCCGAAGAGGAAGCATCGGTTACGGCCTGACGGGGTTGTGTAGGTCGAGTTTGCTCGCGTTTCCATGCGCTGCGCCGCGAGTCATGACCAATGTCTTGAGTATACGGGACGCGGCGCGTCCTGCACTGCATTCCCACGCAGCGCGTGGGAACGAGGGGGCGAGTAGGGCGCGCCCTACGGTTGTTAAGTAGAAAACAAGTCAACAGCTTATCAAAGCAAGAATAGAAGGGGGAATACCATGACGTATACGTCAACAGCATCAGGAATCTATGGCGATATTTTGCGCGAATGCGTGGCCTGTAGAGCCGAGAAAATAAGATATTGGCGGCAGAAAAACTTCCATTATACGGAGAGCGCCAAGCACAAGGAATTCCATATATACCGTTGCGAAAATTGCGGAACCGGGTTTTTGAACCGGCCTCCGCATGTGAAATGGCTGCAAGCCATTTATCAATACTCGGGCCAGGCGCTGACCCAGGCGATAACGCTGGAAGATGTGCTGGCCAGGGAAACCGAGTTTCCCAATTGCAAGGTGGACGCCGAACGCATGAGTCACGAAGCCAAGGGGTTCAATAATTCGGGTAACGACTGGGCGCTCGATATTGGCTCGGGCTTTGGTTTTTACACGCAGGCGCTCAGAACGGCGGGCTACCGGACGGTCAGCATCAATCCCGGTCAATACGAAAATGAAGTGTTCAGAAATCTGAACGGCGATGAGCCGCTGGCGGTGATGTTTGAAGATTACCAACCCTCCGAACAGTTCGGCGTAGTGATGATGTCGCAGGTATTGGAACATCTGCTCGAACCGGATCAGGCGATAAGCAAGGTGGCGGGTCTGCTGGCGTCGGGCGGCGTGTTGGCTTGCGCGGTGCCTAATTACGATTCGTTTTTAGTCAAGTTGCTGGGCACCAGGGACAACGCCTGTTTATGGGTGCCTGAGCATGTCAATTACTTTACCGAGAACGGATTAAGAACCTTGGCGGAACGAAACGGCTTTCGTGTCGTCAAGGTGGAGCAAATAACCCGTATCCCGTTTAATGCGCTATCCAAACGGCTGCGACTGAAAGGCAAACCGGCGGCCGTTGTCGACGGTTGGGTAAAGTCTTTGCAGGCCCCGTTTGCCGGTTTGATGCATTACTTTGGGCTGGGCATCTACATCAATTTATATGCGGTCAAGAGCTAAAAACGGCGATTTATCCACGAAAAGCACGAAAAGCACGAAAAAAGCAGTTGAAAGAATCGTTTTTACAAGGTTTTTCGTGCTTTTCGTGTCTTTCGTGGACGATTTTTTTTCTAGGTTCACACAAGATAGTTAAATAAGCCCTATGTTAACCATTGTTATTTTGACCAAAAACGAGCAAGTCAACCTGCCGGGGTGTCTGGCGGCTATCCCCGAACGCTATCCGATTGTGATTGTGGACTCGGGAAGCACCGACGATACTATTGCCATCGCTGTGAGCCGGGATTGCAGGATTTATACGAATCCATGGCCCGGCTTTGCCGAACAGCGCAACTTTGCGATCAGGCAATGCGACATCAATACGCCGTGGATATTGTTTGTCGATGCCGACGAAATCTACCCGCAGGCGTTTTACGACCGGTTTGAATCCGAGATGGCGGCTGCCACCGATACCATTGATGTGCTGATGGTGCCGTCAATACTTTATCTTCGCGGCAAGCGCTTGAACCACGCTCCCGGCTATCCCATTTATCACCCGAGACTGGTGCGCAGAGCAACGACCCGCTTTGTCCGCAACCACACCGGGCATGGCGAAGCGGTGATTAATAGCTGCCGGATCGGCTATTCGGCTATTCCCTATGAGCACTATTTTTATCATGGCGAGATCATCGAGTGGATGCATAAACATGTCGATAAGGCCGCGCAAGAGGTACAGCTTAAGCCGACAACGGGCGCGGTGATGACCACGCGCGGACGGTTAAGCGTGTTATTGGGGCGATCCTGGCTCAGGATTGCTGCCCGTTTTTTATACCACTTCGTATTTCGAGGCGGGTTTTTGGATGGCGTTGCCGGGTTGGAATTTGCGCTGATGTTTACCTGGTATGAGGCAACAATCTATTTACAAGCAAAAGCCGGTATTCAGGCAAGGTGATGAGTATGAAAGTTTCGTTGGTTTTAGCAACGCTCGGAAGAGACCGGGAATTGGCCGACTTTTTGAAGTCCCTGATGAACCAAACCTATAAAGACTTCGAGTTGATCATCATTGATCAAAACAAGGACGGCAAGATCGATGACATCGTCGAGCCGTTCAAGAGCTGCCTTGATGTAAAGCATGTGAAAGTGGATTTTACCGGTAACGCCAGGGCCAGAGACTACGGCATAGGCTTGGCCCAAGGCAGAATCGTCGCGTTTCCGGATGACGATTGCGCCTATGATAAGTATGTGCTTAGAAAAGTAGTCGCCGAGTTTAACAGGCGGCCAAACCTGTCCATCCTGGTAGCCGGGTCGTACGATTTTTCATCCAGCCGATTCAGCATCGGCGTTAACAGTCACAATGCGCAGTATTTTTCACGTTTTAAGATGATGGGGGTTGAGTTCACGCAGTTTTTCGACCGGAAAAAGATTGATAGCGAGCTGTTCCACTTGGATCACGACTTCGGGATCGGTTCCAAATATTCCGGAGCGGAGGGCTTTGAGCTTTTGTATCGCTTGCTTCGGGCAGGCAACGCTGCATTCTACACCCCGGAAATAAAGATTTATCACCCGGATAAAGATCACTACAAGCTGGGCACCGGAAGAATGCTGATGTATTCCACGGGGATTGGCGCGTACATCAGGAAATTCGCCAATCAGCAGGATGTGTTCATTCTGTACTACATCGTTCGCAAGATGTTTGTCGCGCCGATCCTGAAAATGCTGCTGGCCGTGGTTTTATTGAACCCGAGAAAGCTGGCTTATTCTTTTTATAACCTCGTCGGCATTTGGCGCGGGTTTCTGGCGTATGGAAGGTAAG
>DAINRH010000246.1:0-3068 GCA_036741905.1 Methylobacter sp.
CGTTTTAGTGCCGCGCTAAAACAAGCGTTGTCGGATAACTGGTCATTGCATTTTGCCAGCCATTACTTTCATGTTGATCGGGAAGACTTGTTGTTCGGTTTTTACACTTTTAAAACGCCAACGACGCTTAGCGGTTATTACCGTGATATTCATGATCATTACGACCAGTATAATTTACGCTCTGAAGTTCACGGTCAGCTTGAACTGTTAGGCAGTCCGCATCATCTGGTTGGCGGCGTCGAACGGAATGCCGCTGATGATCGCCTGAACAGTGATCGTCGTATTGGGGGCTATACACTCGATGTTTATAACCCTGTTTTCAACTATTCCATTCCGGCGACTACCCGATTGGATAAGGATATTACGCAGTTGGAATACGGCTTTTATTTAAACGACCAGATCGATATAACGCGGTTTTGGCATATTACGGGCGGAGTGCGTTACAGTTTGTTTGATGGCGATAGCTTTCAAAACGATATATTCGTGCCTGTAACCGATCATAATGCATTTACTTATAATGCAGGCTTGTCGTTTACTCCGGTTGAAAATGTGGCCGGATATTTTAGTTACAGTCAGTCGTTTCAACCCAACTCAGGAACTGACCGTAATCTCACGTTCTTGCCAGCCAAACAAGGCGATATGTATGAGCTTGGTGTTAAATCGGTTTGGTTAGATAAGCGTTTGAATATGTCCGCAGTCATCTACCAATTAACCCAAAATAATCTTCCTGGCCGCGATCCGCTTGACCCCGATTATTCGATTGCTAATGGTGCGATACGCGGTCGAGGTTTTGAGCTGGATGTCGGCGGACAAATTTTGGAGAGTCTGCAAATAATCGCCAATTATAGCTATATGGATACTGAGTTTATCCGGCATCCAGTTTGGCAAGGCAATGTGTTTCGGAGTACCCCCGAACATAGCGGCACCTTGTGGGGGCATTATCAACTATCCATTGCCGGTTTGCCCGGACAATTTAAAATTGGCGGCGGTTTGGTGTTTGTCGGCAGACGATTTGGCGATGATGCTAATAGTTTTGAAGTGCCCGGTTATGTAAGGCCCGGTCTGGTTGCTCATTATCAATTGAAGCAATTCGATTTTCGTTTAAAAGTTGAAAATATACTGGATCAACGTTATGTCAGCAGCTCAATATTTGATGATACGGTTATTCAAGGTAATCGCCGGACGGCTTTATTCTTGGTTGCGATGAAGTTTGGTTAAGGAATCGTTAAAAAATAAGTTAGTTCGCTAGTTCCCAAGCTTGGGAGACTGTGAAAGTATTATCCAAATTAGGCTAAAAACATTTTTTACCACGAAGGCACGAAGAACACGAAGTTTTCAATGTATTGAATTTAAACGATTGTTTTTCTTCGTGTCCTTCGTGTCTTCGTGGTGAATTCTTTAATTTTTTCTAAACACGAATACTTTCACAGTCTCTTGGGAACTAGAAACCAAGAATCATTGCTTAATAGCGCGGCACTGAGCTATCGCAATCGGAAGACCAGGCATCGATCCCTCCGGCTAAATTCGAAACATTCTTAAATCCAGAATTAACAAGATACATGCAGGCTTGCGAGCTACGCATGCCATGATGGCAAATAACTACCATTTCTCGCTGCGGGTTCAACTCGCCCAATCGTTGCGGGATTTGATTGAGCGGAATTAACACGCTGTTTTCTATGCGGGCGTATTGAAATTCATTGGGTTCCCTGACATCCAGCAAAAACAGGTGCGGTTCATGTTGAATTCTGGTCTTTAATTCGGTTGCTGATATTTGTTTTATGGACATGGTTAGCCTTTGTTAATAAATTTTTCTAAACGTTGCATGGCAACGGCCATTCTATCTATGGATGTCGTATAAGCAAAGCGGACATAGCGATTAGCTTCGTTTGTCCCAAAATCCTTGCCCGGTGTTATCGCAACGCCTTCGGCTTCCAATAAATCCAGGGCGAATTGGTAGCTGTTATCGGTGAATTTGGAACAGTCGGCGTAAATATAAAATGCGCCGTCCGGTTTGATGGGGATTTTAAAGCCCAGGCGCAACAATGCCTCATAAAGAAAATCTCGTCTGGCTTCAAATTCGGTACGCCTACGTTCAAGCTCGGTCAGCGTGTCCTCATCAAATGCGGCTAGTGCGGCATATTGGGAATGGGTTGCCGTGGCGATAAAGATATTCTGCGCCAGCCTCTCGGTGGCGTCGATAAATTCCTCAGGCACTATCACCCAGCCGACGCGCCAGCCGGTCATGCCGAAATATTTGGAAAAACTGTTGATTACAAACACGTTATCGCTAAAAGCCAGGGCGGTCGTCGCGCTTTCGCCATAAACCAGTCCGTGATAAATCTCGTCGGAATAAAAGCAGCCGCCTAACTCATTAACGGTGTGAATGGCTTGTTTTAATTGATCCGGAGCGATGATCGTGCCGGTAGGATTCGACGGCGATGCAATCAATACGCCTTTAGCGGTTTCAGTCCAATGCTGTTTAATGCGCGCGGCGGTCAGCTGATAGCGGCTCGCGGCATCGACCGGAACGGTTCTGGCTTTACCGTCAAACAACTTAACGAAGTTGCTGTTACAGGGATAACAGGGGTCCGCCATCAGCAGTTCTTCGGTTGGATTAAGGCTGGCCCCAAGCGCTAATAAAAATGCCCCTGAGGCTCCCGGCGTTACAAAAATACGCTTTTTGTCCACCGTCACCGAATAACGTTGTTGATAGAAATCGGCTATTTTTTCGCGCAGCTCAGGCAATCCGGCTGCCGGGGTATATTTCACTTCGCCGGTTTTAAGTTGTCTGACGCCCGCTTCAACAATGGTCTGCGGCGTAGCAAAATCAGGTTCGCCGATTTCCATGTGAATGACATCCTTGCCCTGCGTCTCTAATTGTTTTGCGCGTCGCAGCAGTTCCATCACATAAAAGGGTGAAATTCCCTGAGTCCGCTTTGCCAGTCGTACGCTCATAATATCAACACTAATCACAAAAGCGGTAGATCATACCAATAAACCTTGCTATCCGGGGTCTATTCTGCTAAAAATGCGCGGTTTTATTTAATCTTGTCTTAGGAGTTAATGGA
>DAINRH010000246.1:3100-5584 GCA_036741905.1 Methylobacter sp.
TCAATTAGAGCATTTTGAGACTATTCTTAAAAACTGGAAAGGCGAATTAATGCACGAAGTAGATCGCACTGTGCATCATATGCAGGATGACGCATCGAATTTTCCCGATCCCAACGACCGAGCGTCTCAGGAGTCGGAATTCAGTCTGGAATTAAGAACGCGTGATCGTGAACGACGGCTGATCAAGAAAATCGATGAATCCCTTAAAGAAATCGAATCGGGGGATTATGGCTTTTGTGAGTCTTGCGGTATTGAAATAGGCATACGCCGTCTGGAAGCCAGACCCACTGCCAGTCTATGTATCGACTGCAAAACACTTGATGAAATTCGTGAAAAACAAATGGGTTAATCCTGGATAAACAACCCACCATCGGCCGGTTTGCACCTTCGCCCACCGGCCCTTTACACCTCGGTTCCCTGTATACGGCGCTTGCCGGCTTTCTTCAAGCGCGATCGCAACAAGGCCGGTGGCAGCTGCGCATCGACGACCTCGACACCCCCAGAAACGTAACAGGCTCTGCCGACATCATCTTGAAAACCCTGGAGGCTTTTGGCCTGCATTGGGACGGCGAGGTTTATTATCAAAGCCGACATAGCGACGTTTATAACGATGTCATCAACGATCTGCAAAAAAACCGACTGATCTATCCCTGTACATGCAGCAGAAAAACACTGACGGCTAGCGACAGAGGACAATCGCAGCCCGATATATACCCCGGCATTTGCCGGGACCGGCAAGTCCTTCCCGATAGTCCTCATGCGCTACGCATTAAAACCGATAACCGCACCATTACCTTTCAGGATGAGCTGCAAGGCCTGATTTCCCATAACCTTGCCAAGCAGGACGGCGATTTTATTATCAAGCGCAAAGACCGGATTATCGCCTATCAATTTGCCGTGGTGATTGATGACGACTTGCAACAGGTTAATCATATCGTCCGCGGCTTCGATTTGCTGGATGCGACGCCTAAACAGATTTACCTGCAACAATTACTGG
Organism: Methylobacter sp.; assembly: GCA_036741905.1. GTDB lineage: Bacteria > Pseudomonadota > Gammaproteobacteria > Methylococcales > Methylomonadaceae > Methylobacter_A. The sequence continues at coordinate 4,098 of DAINRH010000246.1, forward strand.
GGCTTTCGACTCCCGGCTACATGCATGTTCCTGTTATTGTCGACCGGCAGGGTTATAAACTCAGCAAACAGACGCAGGCAATGGCGGTTGACTTAACGTCGCCCGACCGTGTTATTTTTGAGTTGCTGGTTTTATTGAGGCAAAATCCGCCGCTTGAACTGCAACAAGCCTCGATGACCGAGTTACTTGAGTGGGCGATTGAGCATTGGAATCCGGCTTGGTTAAAAAATACCCATGCCGTTAGTTGCGACTATTAACGAGAGTAGTTAGGATCAAGCCCATTTAAGCTAGATATTAGCCTGGTTCAAACAGAAAGAATGCATGACGACCCGGTTGCGACCTTCCTTCTTGGCGCGGTACATGGCCTGATCGGCCGCGGCTACCAGCGAGGAAAACGCCAGGCCGGCATGCACTGAATCGGATACCCCGATGCTGATGGTACTGCGCAGGATTTCGCCGTCGAATTCCATTATCAGCGCCGCATAGTTTTGACGCAGCCGGTCAGCCAATACCCAGGCATCTTTTTCGATGGTGGACGGCAGCAGAATACAGAATTCTTCACCGCCGTAGCGGGCGAAGTAGTCATCGCTACGAATGGTTTTTTGCGCCACCGCAGCCAGCCGTCTCAATACCTCGTCTCCTGCCGGATGACCGTAGCGGTCATTGATGGACTTGAAATGATCCACATCGATCATCATGATGGCCAGTCCATCTCCGGTACGGGCGCATCGCGCCGACAGGCGGACAGCTTCCTGTTCCAGGCTCCGTCGATTCAGCGCTCCGGTCAGCGCGTCGCTTAATGCCAGCTTTTGAAGGTCCGCGGCAAGCCGGTAATTGAGCATCAGTACGAAGCCGAAAGCCAGGCACATTTGCGCCATGCTGCCGATAAAAAAAGTCGCCGGATTGATGGGGGCTTGGGAATAAAGACTATAGCTATGGGCGGGAGAAAGAAAAACGACTGCCGATCTGAGCAGCAACATGGTCGCAACGACCGCGAATGACGCGCCGGTAAACCAATACGCAGTACGTAACGGTTGTTCTATACGGATGAATAAGGCGCGGGCGCAGGCCGCATTGCATAAGGCGAATACCAGCGAATTGGCGACGACGCGGCCATGAACATCAGGATGGAGGACAACGAACCAGATGCTTTGAATAAACACCAGTCCGGCCAGGAAATACGGAATATACCGGTTGCAGTATCCGGTCTTGAAGGATTGAATGCCGTTGAATTGCAAGCCTATCCCAGTCGCCGCCAAGGTTGCGCCGATTACCAGCACCCAAGAGCTGCCCGGTAACTCCTGTTGGGGATAGGAAAAGCTCAGGCCCAATCCCATGCATAGCCCGCCCATTGCCCAGTGATGAACTCCGCGGGTGTTGCCGGCATGCAATCCGGCCAATGTCAGCAGGGCGGAAAACAGCAGAATCAACGCGGACATCATCACCATCATCGTGCGAGAGTCGAGATTCATTGCGTCATCCGATAG
>DAINRH010000247.1:0-5568 GCA_036741905.1 Methylobacter sp.
CCCGGTTTTTTTCGTGCTTTTTGTGCCTTTCGTGGACTACGCTTTTTTATTAGGTACATGCGTAACATCAGTTATTAATTAATCACGAAGATACGAAGGACACGAAGTTTTTTACTTTGCTTTTCTCCGTGTTCTTCGTGCCTTCGTGGTAATGCTTTTATAGATTACCCGATCACCCCTCCAATATGAGATTGCGATAATGTTTGATCCTAAATCCCTTGACGATATTGCCAACCGTTTGGCTGGCGCGATACCTCCGGGCTTGAACAGCCTGAAAGACGATCTTGAAAAAAGTTTCCATGCCATTTTACAGGGCGCGTTAAGCAAACTGGATTTGGTGACCCGCGAAGAGTTCGAAGTGCAGAAGTTGGTGTTGGCAAAAACCCGCTCGAAACTCGAAGACCTGGAAAAACGCGTCGCCGAGATGGAACAACAGCTGTTAAGCAAAGAAGACAGGTAGTCTGTCGGAACGCGCATGTCCTCCTTAGCGGTTGTTTACAGTCGCGGCCGCTCCGGCATAGAAGCGCCCTTGGTGACCGTTGAGGTTCACGTTGCCAACGGCCTGCCTGCGCTCAGTATTGTCGGCCTGCCGGAAACGGCGGTTAAAGAAAGCAAGGATCGGGTGCGGGGCGCGATATTAAACTCCAAGTTTGAGTTTCCTATGCAGCGCATCACCATCAATCTGGCACCCGCCGATTTACCCAAAGAAGGCGGACGTTTCGATTTGGCGATTGCGTTGGGGATACTGGCCGCATCCGGGCAGATTCCGAGCGCTCATCTTCATCATTACGAATGCGTCGGCGAACTGTCGCTGGGCGGTGAGCTGCGGGCCATCAACGGCGTTTTGCCGATTGCGATACAAGCCCGGAATAATCACCGAAAACTGATCCTGCCCAAGGAAAACACCGCCGAAGCGGCGCTGGTCAAGGATATTGAAATCATTCCGGCCATGCATTTACTGGAAGTCTGCGCCCATTTGAGCGGGCAACGCCTGATACAGGCTGAGTTTCAGCAGGAAGAGCCGGTCATACCGGCTACCGATATAGATTTTGCCGATGTCCATGGCCAATATCACGTTAAACGGGCTTTCGAGATTGCAGCAGCCGGTGCGCATAACCTGATCATGCTAGGCCCGCCCGGCACCGGCAAGTCGATGATTGCCTCCCGTTTGCCGACCATCCTGCCGCAGTTGACCGAGCAACAAGCACAGGAGACCGCGGCGATTGCATCGATCAGCGATCAGGGGCTAGACGTTGCCAACTGGCTCAAGCCTCCGTACCGTGCGCCTCATCATACCGCATCAGCTGCGGCGTTGGTCGGCGGCGGAAGCAATCCAAGACCCGGCGAAATATCGCTGGCACATAACGGAACTTTATTTCTCGATGAGTTGCCGGAATTCGACCGCAAAGTTTTGGAAGTATTAAGAGAGCCGCTGGAAACCGGCCATATCACCATTTCCCGCGCCGCAAGGCAGGTCGATTTCCCGGCGCGCTTTCAGCTGATTGCTGCGATGAATCCGTGCCCTTGCGGCTTTCTTGGCGATGCTTCGGGCCGTTGCCATTGCACGTCCGAGCAAGTGATACGCTATCGTGCCAGAGTCTCCGGCCCGTTGCTGGATCGTATCGACATGCATCTGGAAGTGCCCAGAATCTCGCATGAAGTGTTGCGTAAAGGTTCGCCGGACGGCGAAGAAAGCAGCGCGCAAATCCGGGCCCGTGTCGTTGCGGCCCGCAACTTGGCCGTAGCGCGCAGCGGCAAGGCCAATTCGGCGTTGACGGCCAAGGAAGTTAAACAGCTGTGCGTGCTGTCCGAACCCAGCCACCTGATTTTAGAGCAGGCGATGGACAAATTCGGTTTGTCGAATCGGGCTTATCACCGGATTTTGAAATTGGCGCGAACCATTGCCGACCTTGCCCAATCGGAAGCTATAGAAACTTCGCATTTAAGCGAAGCGATTAGCTATCGTAAGCTGGATCGTAAGGTTTGACCGTAACTATAAAATATACATCAATATTTGAAACATGAAGGAGAAGTAAATCCTGACAAGGTGTAAATAAGGACTTTATAGGGTCCATTATGGACTCCATGATGTACAAAAAATACAACTTATTGGGAATAATATGCTTACTTACGCAATCTGGAATAACAAAGGCGGTACTGGAAAGACCAGTTTAACCATTCCAAATGGTCTGCCGTTACGCAGAAAAACATTCAACGTCGCGAATTCTTGTTATCGACATGTGTCCGCAAGCTAATCTATCCGAGCTAATGCTCGGGGGGCAGTCAAACAATGGTTCTAAACAACTACTTGAACGGCAGGGCTTAACTCCACGATGCAGTATTGGCGGCTACTTCGATTCACGACTTACTACACCGTTCTCCCCTCCACCGAAAATCGACACAGCCAGCTATATCACTGTCCCCAACGAGTACAACAGCAACGTACCTAAAAACATTAACCTAGTCTGCGGTGATCCATTGCTAGAGCTGCAAGCAATGGCAATGAACTCGCTGGCAAACACTAACTTGCCTGTAACAAATGCGTGGCTAGGTGTAATCGACTGGCTACGAAATTTTACGGATGCGGTGGTAAATGATTATGACATCGTGTTCATAGACACAAATCCAAGCTTCTCAATGTACACTCAGATTGCTTTATCTTCGGCAGATAAAGTAGTGCTGCCTGTAATGGCGGATGACTCATCTAGGCGAGCGATTCAGAATGCCTTTTCATTGATTTATGGAGTCAAACTGCCGTCAGATGTCTATGCACAGTACACCTTCGCGGCAAAACTTACTGATGCAAAAAGAAAATTGCCAAAGATTCATTTAATTTTAAAAAACCGTCTCACCCAGTACATGGGTTCAGCTTCTGCTTATGCCGCCGTACTCACTGGCATTGATAGTGATCTGACGGCACTTATTAAATCCTATCCCGAATACTTCACTTTTTCGGAGCCTAATGATGGCATCGTTGAAATTCGTGACTTTGGCACAACTGGCGTAGTTGCATTCTCTCGCGGATGCCCGTTCTCTACAATGGCAACCGGAAAGTTGGACATCAGTGGACACCGAGTTCAAGTAAAGCCGGAATATCGCGACCAAGCCTTGGAAGCGATTGATAAGCTCGTATCGAAAATATACCAATGAAAAAGTTCGCCTTTGTAAACGAAGCCGCTGAACGGGAATATAAAGACCTGCCCGACAAGATTCAGGATGAATTCGGCAAAGATTTAAGGCGAATCCAAATTGGTGAAGCACCGAAATTATCGATTACCCATCTGGACAGTGTAGGAGCCGGTGTTATTGAGTTGAGAATAAACGGTAGCCCGGCTTTTCGATGTATCTATGTGGCTAAATATCAGGATACAGTAGTTGTGTTGCATACCTTTGCTAAAACCACCAACGGCGTTGACCGGCATGCCGTAAAGGTTGCCGAACAACGTCTAAAAGAGTTGCTGACAGAAATTAAGAAAATTCACTGAGTCGTTTTTGCTGTTATATCCACAGTGGCTTTTTGTAATGACGACATCGTCCAGCTTACTTGAAAGCCAAGCTTATCAAGCATGTCGAACAGCGCATCAATGGTGAATTTTTCAATTTTTGCATTCACCAGATCGGATATACGTGATTGTTTGACCCCAAGCTGTTCAGCTGCCTGTGCTTGTGTCCATTGTTTGCTTTCGATTAAGCGGCTCAGCATGATGGACAAATCCATTTTCATGACCATTTTGCTCGCGGTTTCTTCGTAGTGATTAACATGAAACGGGCTGTCGTAAAATTTTAATGCCATAATAGAAGTCCTGCGAAGAGTACGATTTCAAAAGCATATTATATATAATTTTAGATAATTAAGCTTTGGTTATTCGCAGTCCGGCAGCCCAACCTTAAAATTATTGGTCTCGTTCCCGGACAGGTCGTGAGAGCGAATCAAAGCGGCAAATATACAAAGTATTTTCATTTTTTAACCCATCAATGTCCAAACTAAACCCCCAACAACAAGCCGCCGTTAAAGCGATAGATCATCCCTTATTGGTGCTGGCCGGAGCGGGCAGCGGCAAGACGCGGGTGATTACCGAAAAAATCGCCTACTTGGTCAAGCAAGGCCTGCCTGCGCGGCATATTGCGGCGGTGACCTTCACCAACAAAGCCGCGCGGGAAATGAAAAGCCGGGTGTCCAAATTGCTCGATGACAAGCAACAGCGCGGTCTGCGGGTCTCGACCTTCCATTCTCTGGGGCTGGACATATTGCGGGCGGAAGCCAAGACGCTGGGCTACAAAGCCGGAATCACGCTGTTCGACGAGCAGGACAAGCACACCCTGCTGCGCAACCTGATCAGCCACGGCGCGAAAGATTGCGACATCGATAACGTCGATCAGTATGCCCGGCAAATCGGCCAATGGAAAAACGCCTTCGTCACGCCGGAGCAATCCTTGACCATAGCGACAGCCAACGAATACCCGGCGGCGCATCTTTACGTAGATTACACCCGCAGTTTAAAAGCCTACAATGCGGTCGATTTCGACGACCTGATTCTGCTGCCGGTGCTGCTGTTCCAACAACATCCGGCCATCCTGGAAAAGTGGCAAAACAAGATCCGCTATCTGCTGGTCGACGAATATCAGGACACCAACATCACCCAATACCAGTTGGTGCGCCTGATCGCCGGTAACTTGGGCCGGTTTACCGTGGTCGGCGACGACGACCAGTCCATTTACGCCTGGCGCGGCGCGCAGCCGGAAAATCTGGCGCAATTGCAAAAAGACTACGCCCGTCTGCAAGTCATCAAGCTGGAGCAAAATTACCGCTCCACCGGGCGCATCCTGAAAGTCGCCAACCAGCTGATCGCCAACAATCCCCATGCTTTCGAAAAACGCCTGTGGAGCGAGCTGGGCTACGGCGATCCGTTGCGGGTCTTGAGCCATAAAGACGAGCAGATCGAAGCCCAGCAGATCGTGTCCGAGATCATCCACCATAAATTCAAGACCGGCAGCAATTATCAGGACTATGCGATTTTATATCGCGGCAACCATCAGTCCCGCTTGTTCGAAAAAGGCTTAAGGGAAAACAACATCCCATATTTCATCAGCGGCAGCACCTCGTTTTTCGCCTATTCGGAAATCAAGGACATCCTCGGCTACCTGCGCTTGTTTGTTAATCAGGATGACGACGCGGCGTTTTTGCGCGTCATCAATACGCCCAAACGCGAAATCGGCCCGAGCACCCTGGAAAAGCTCGGCGCTTATGCCAACGAACGCCATATCAGCCTGTTTGCGGCCAGCACCGAATTCGGCCTGAGCCAAAGATTGTCCGAAAAAGCCATGCACCGGCTGACAAAATTCCGCGACTGGGTCATCGATACCGCCGACCGCATCGCGCGGGGAGATACCTTTACCGTCATCGAACAATTCATCGACCAGATCGGTTATGCGCAGCATTTGCAGGAAGAGAGCAAAACCAAGGACTCCGCCGACCGCAAGCTAAAGAATGTCTACGAACTGATCGAATGGCTGAAACGCATCGCCGACAAGGAAACCGACGGCCAAAAACCGCTGGCGGAAATCGTC
>DAINRH010000248.1:0-5548 GCA_036741905.1 Methylobacter sp.
CATTATTACCGATTGCCGCTATCGCCGCTGAAGATGAAAAGATTTGGAATAACGTTTTAAAGCCTGAATACTTTGCCGGGCAAGCGATTGAGGAATCCGATAACGTGATTGAACTGGAAGCGCCGGTACGCGCCGAAGACCCTGCATTAGTACCGCTCAAAGTCACCAGCAAAATCAAGCAAAGCAAAGACCGCTACATCAAAAGAATCCTGATGCTGGTCGACAACAACCCTTATCCCTTTGTCGGCGACTTCGAGTTTACCCCGGACAGCGGCAAAGCCGACATTGCGATGCGGATACGGGTTAACAGCAACAGCAATATTCGCGCGATAGCGCAAATGAACGACGGCAAATTGACCATGACTAAGAAATTCGTCAAAGCCAGCGGCGGCTGTTCCGCTCCGGTCGGCGCCAATCTGGATGAAGCGATGGCTCGCTTAGGCAAAATGAAATTCAGACTGGAGGGCGATGTTAAAGTCGGCGAGCCAACTTCGGTGCAGTTAATGATCAGCCATCCCAACATTACCGGCATGCAAATGGATCAAGTCACGCGCTTTATTAAAAAAGCGCATTTTGTTAAGGACGTTAAAGTGTCGTTTAACGGCAAACCGGTTTTAACCGCGAAAACCGATATTGCGATTAGCACCGATCCTAATTTCAGGTTCTATTTCGTGCCGGACAAAGCCGGTGATTTAAAAGTCGACGTAACCGATACCTCTTGCGAAACGCCGACCAAGAGGGATGTTTGCACTAAAGGCGACACTTATACTGAAACGTTTAAAATTCAGCCGTAGATTGGAAAACAAAACCTTCATTGACAATCACGGGACACTGCCGAAGGAGTATTCCTGACGGGGAAGGCGGATATGAGGGCGTTGAGTGACCCTCGTCGCTCCGTCTGAAACGTTAGGTGCGACCACTTCAGGCATCGAAAAAATGTTAGAGGCGGGGTTGCAAACCCCGCTCAGCTTAAAGGAACAAAAGCAAAGACGGCATAGTGTCTAAAAAAATAGTTCAGCGTCTGACTAAGACCCTATTACCAGTTGATTTTGTCTATACAGAGCCTATACTAAACTATCTTGATTTTTGGGATTAGTGCCTTGAAAACAAAAAGAATCGAATGGAGTAAAGAGAAAAATGCCGCACTCAAGCAAAGCCGCAACGTTTGTTTTGAAGCGGTAGAAAACGCCATTAATGACGACAGAATTTTAAATATCGTGCCGCACCACAATCCTGAAAAATATCCAAATCAGAAAATATTACTGGTGGAAATCAATGGCTATGTTCATTACGTACCTTTTGTGGAAGACGAAGGCAGCTATTTTTTGAAAAGCATTATTCCTAGCCGTAAACACAATGCACACTCAGTTCAATCGCAGGATAAAACATGAAGACTAATGATTACACCGAAGAGGAATTAGAATTGCTGGAAGCCATGGAAAATCAGCCCATGGTCAGCGTGCCTAATTTGGCGTTGGAAATGGAGCAACTAAAAGCCTCGGTTAAAACGAAGCTGAGCAAAAGGAAATCAATCAATCTAAGGCTGTTAGAAAACGACTTGCAGCGCATCAAAACCGAGGCAATCAAAGAGGGTATTCCCTATCAAACCTTGATTAGCTCCATTCTGCATAAATATGTGCAGGGTGATTTAGCGGGTAGGTAGTGCTGGGTTCGGCAAGTTGTTTTCCTGCTTCACACAGGCTTCATGGCAACCTTTGCGGCCTGCGTTATACGGGCTTTCACAAAGCGCAGCGCGCATCAACTGCGTTCCCACGCGGTGCGAGGTAATGAGAAACACCCCGTATAGGCATCTATACAGCATGTCATCCCGGCATGGATTGCCGGGATCCACGACTGCAAGGATGCAGGAGGTAGAGCAACGCAGGAGCAGTTGCCGAGAACACAGGGATGTGATAGGAACCATACGGAAAATAACTTAAAAAGTAGAACTACAGCCTATCTTGTTGGCCGCACAAAGAAGCATTAGGTGGTCATCAGCATGGATATACAATAAAAATCGTATATCTTTTATAGGCGTCTGTCATGCAAGTTGCAAAATGGGGTAATAGCTTGGCCGTAAGGTTGCCTGCGCCGGTGGTCGAAGTGCTTCAGCTTAAAGAGGGCGATGACATCGAGATTCATATTGCCGGAGAGCGGATTTTCGAACTTGAGAAAAAGCCCAGTTCGCAAGAGTTGTTAGCCCGGTTGCGCAAATATCGGGGGCGTTTGCCCGCCGACTTCAAGTTCGACCGCTTGGAAGCCCATGAAAACCGATAGACCGTTTTTCGATACCAACGTTCTGTTGTATTTGCTGTCCGAAGATAACCGCAAAGCGGATCGAGCCGAAACTATTATGGCTTCGGGCGGCATCATCAGCGTTCAGGTGCTCAATCAATTTGCCTCGGTCGCATCGCGAAAACTTGGGATGAGCTATGCCGAAATACGCGATATGTTGGGAACGGTACGCGCCGTATGTCAAACCCAAGCGGTGACTGTCGATACCCATGAACGGGGTCTGGATATTGCGGAACGATTCGGTTTTTCCCTGTACGACAGCATGATCGTCAGTTCAGCGCTTCAATTTGGCTGTAGCGTTTTATATTCGGAAGATATGCAGCACGGTCAGGAAATCGATGGTCAACTAATGATTATAAATCCTTTTGTGGCTAATTAATCTATAACATGTTGAAAATAAAAATGAAATATTCGTAGTGAATTTGTTAGGCTTCATTGCGTAGCCCACAAACCGGATATTTGAGATCATGACACGTTAGACTTTAAGGCACGCATCTACCGGGATTGAGATTCGTTTAACCCGGATTCCGCAAGCTCCATCCGGGTTACTTTCTACTTGCTGGAGTTTCCAAGCCTGGATTCCCAAGCAGGTGCTTGGGAATCATCGCAAAGTCATTTTTCGTTGCTAAAATTAGGATGTGTTCGTTTTAGCTTTCGGGAAAAATCCTGGCAAGCTAAAATATTGTTTTTAAATATCCTCTTTGAGAAACTGAATACTCAAAATAATATGGCTGACACTCGCACGAAAGAAAAGCGTAGTGAAATCATGTCTAAGGTGCGCTCTAAGCACACCGCCCCGGAAATGCTTGTAAGACGGTTAATCTTTTCTATGGGATATCGATACCGATTACATGTTAAAGGATTACCCGGAAAGCCAGACATCGTAATGATTGGGCGGCGAAAAGTCATAGATGTGCGAGGATGCTTTTGGCATGGGCACGAAGGTTGTAAATACGGTAGACTCCCCAAAAGCAGACAAGATTTTTGGGCTGCGAAAATAGCTCGGAATTATGAACGCGACTTAGAAAACTTTCACAACCTTGAGCGTAATGGTTGGAGAGTCTTAGTAGTGTGGCAATGCCAATTAAAAAATTTAAAATTATTGAAAACAAGGTTGTATGAATTCATCGAATCAGAATAGACGCCCGATTGGTATTGATCTCTTTGCTGGGGCTGGAGGGTTGTCGCTTGGCTTTGAACAGGCAGGGTTCGATGTTGTGGCAGCGGTTGAGATCGATCCGATTCACTGTGCAATCCACGAGTATAACTTTCCAAATTCAGTTGCTATTTGTGCCAGTGTTGCCGATCTTACAGGCAACGAGATACGACGAAGGGCAAAACTGGACGATAAAGTGATCGATTGCGTTTTTGGCGGTGCTCCTTGCCAAGGTTTTTCAATGATTGGAAAACGCGTTCTCGACGATCCTCGCAATCAGCTAGTTTTCCACTATGTGCGCCTCGTTAGTGAGTTACGGCCTAGATATTGTGTATTTGAAAACGTCAAGGGGCTAACTATAGGGGGGCATAAACAATTCTTGGCTGAGTTAATAGTGGCATTGGGCCAAGTAGGGTACGATGTTCTTTTACCTTACAAAGTCTTAAACGCTGCCGATTACGGTGTTCCTCAGGATCGTCGGCGCTTGTTTTTGATTGGTGCATTGAAAGGAGAGCCAGCACCTGTTTATCCTGAATCCATTAGAAAAGTTAGCGTTATTGAAGCAATTGGAGACTTGCCCAATGCAGAGAGTTTCGAGGAATTACGTAATAACGATTCGGTCTCAATCCAATTCGAAACTAAGAGCACATACGCCCGCCGATTGCGGGGTCTTACTGCCGATTCCGGTGATTTAAGTTATCGGCGCGAGTTCGATCCTCATATGCTATCTGCGAGTCTCCGAACAGAACATACGGAACTCTCTCGAAAGCGGTTCACTGAAACCGAACACGGAAAAACGGAACCGGTTAGTCGTTTTCACAAACTTCATCCAGATGGCGTATGCAATACGCTAAGGGCAGGCACCGACAGCGCAAGGGGGGCGTTTACTTCCCCTCGTCCTATTCACCCATTTTTTCCACGGGTTATTACTGTACGTGAAGCTGCGCGGCTGCATTCTTATCCCGATTGGTTCCGATTCCATATAACGAAGTGGCATGGTTTTCGACAAATTGGCAATAGTGTTCCGCCGCTACTCGGGAGGGCGGTGGCAAAACAAATAGTTCAAGCTCTTGGGCTAACTCCCAAAAAACCAAAAGTTAAGCTTATGCCTGGACAGGGGCGCGATGAATTACTGTCTTTCGATATGAGTACGGCGGCTAAATACTTTCATGTCTCGGCAACCGTTATCGGACAGAGAACTCGCAAGCCTTTCGTTAACAATAGTAAGAGGGAATCTGTCAGTGCGTAAGAAACAAAAGAACCGTTACGATGCCATTATTGAACGAATCTTTGAGCAGCATCATTCCGCCGATAATTGTTCATTCGATTTTACCCGTGAAGAATTCGAAGAAACTGCAATTGAACTCGGTATTAAGTTACCGAAAAACATCGGTGATGTGTTGTACTCATTTCGCTATAGAAAGGATTTACCTGAGTATATATGTGCGACCGCATCGACTGGCCTGGAGTGGATTATAGAGGGAGCCGGAAGAGCGAAATATCGTTTTCGGCTGGCAAAGGCAAATCGCATTGTTCCGAACGAAAGTCTTGTTACTATTAAGGTTCCCGATACAACACCGGAAATCATAGCTGCCTATGCTCAAACCGATGAACAAGCGCTGCTTGCCAAGGTTCGATATAATCGATTGATAGACATTTTTCTTGGGATAACCACATACTCTCTTCAAAATCATTTGCGTACTACAGTGAGAGACATTGGGCAGATTGAGATTGATGAAGTTTACGTTGGTCTCGACAAATACGGACGGCAATTTGTTATTCCTGTGCAGGCAAAGGGTGGAAACGACAGGCATGGCGTCGTTCAAACACAACAAGATATTGCTTGCTGTGCCGAAAAGTTTCCTACACTTATTTGTCGTGCTGTATCCGCTCAGTTTATGAATGACGACAAAATTGCTCTTTTCGAGCTTACGGTTGAGGATGGAGACGTTAAGATTGTTGAAGAGCGGCACTATCAGCTTGTTCTTTTTTCCGAAATTTCGGCTAGCGACTTGGAGACATATAATAGCCGATGTAAATAACAGCCGGGTAGGTTGGGCAACGCTTTTCTGCCCAACATTATCGCGTGGTCACTGT
>DAINRH010000249.1:0-5514 GCA_036741905.1 Methylobacter sp.
AACGACAGGGCGGATGAACTGGCCAATCTTGGCATTGATTCGTTAAAGAATAAACGCGAAATGAGTTGAGCATTTTAAGGGGAATTCATTCATTTTTAGATCACTCGTTTTCAGGCTAATTACTCAACTTGGCCCTATTAAGAATCCGTTTTTATGAGCTCATTACTTCGGTCTTGAATGGATAGGCTGGATACCGATAATCCGCTCGGTGTTGCATTTATGTGTTGAATTCGCGACCTACAATCTTTTCCACAATTTCTGTGTATATCTCTGTGCGAAAGCTATAAATAACACCGTTCAGACTCGATAAAACCTACTTCTTGGTTAAATTGTAGCATTTTTATACAACAATTTATTTCTATTAATAATCAACAGGTTGATTTTATTAAGCATCACAAACAGGGTCTGCTTCACGCAGTGGCTCAGCATTTATTACAATAAAATCAATCTGTGTATAAAGGGCGTCTAATAAGACTCTGAACTACCCAGCCTCTAAGTACTTAAAATTTTTTATCGCTTCCAATCCGATCAGCTTTAGCTCTATTTTTCGAATCCAGCTCAAAACAATTAATAGTGCTCTGCTTTATATATCTGAAGGGACTTTGCGTATGATCGGAATTTTGGAATCATTTCCCAAAAGCACCGTCAAGTATAGGATCTAAGAACTTTGCCTCTAAAAGAGTCAACATTCAACCCCAAGTTGTGATGGTTATGAGCCATAACCCATAACAAAAAAGACGCTAAATTAATAACTCTAATTTAGGCTGTGACCAGCCCTCAATACAAACACGAAATGTCAATGAACCGAATGCTTCATGGAATATCGAAATGTAACTGGTCACGTTCTTAACATTGATTAAACAGCAATTCCTACCTGTAAAGCATCGAACCAGTCTAAAAACCGCTTTACATCATCACCTTTAAACATTCGCCCATGCTGTGGAGCCAATATATCAATATCAAGATTTCTTACCCGTTCAATCCAAACTCTTTTTGCCTGATTTGACGGCATCCATCGTTGATGCCAATAACGCATTTTCTCAACATGCGCGGCGAAATTATCAACAAACACCGGGGAATCAGGCCCTTCGATAGCGGCGCCGACATCACCTGACATCAGGATTTTAGCTTGCGGATCATAAACATGAAAGTTCCCGGATGAGTGCAAATAATGCGCAGGAATAACCTGTAACTCTACAGAATCCAATTTAATGGTTCCACCATTATCCGGAATAGGCACATACTCTATTGATTCACAGCTGTAATGGCGCAAAAAACCTTCCCAAATGGCCGGAGCATGAAGTTTGGCATTTGTTAAAGCCTGATCCCATAAACCCAGTGATGAGATCACGTCAGGATCTTGATGCGAAGCGAACAGATCGGTTATTTGATCTACTGGCGCATGATGCAACACAGCCGCCATCATAGGGGCAAACAGCTCGGCACCACCCGGATCCAAAAGCAGACAGCGGTTAGCGGTGCGAACCACATATTGGTTAGTATCGATTATATTACCGGGTTTGCCTTCATCCCTTCCAAACATAATCCATTGATGCGATCCTTCATAGATCTTGGTCATTTTCATAAAAAACAATGCCTCCTGTAATTAGCAGCTATTCAACTATTGCGATAAATGGATAATGCGATTCTGCAACGCTGCACATTATCATGAATGGTATGTGCAGCTTTATCCACACTTTCGGCAACTGCCTGTAGACTTTGCAAATATTCACCGGCTTGCGATGCTTCGATTCTTGAGTTTGCAGCAATAACCCGCGCGGCACGCGCATGATGCATCACCGCTTCAAGTTGGCCTAGCAGCTGTGAAACATCCCGTTTGAACTGCCTCTGGCAATCTTGCATTGAAAGTCTTGCATGATCCACCGGCTCCTGCATTGATTTAGCATAAACGGCGCCTTCAGCCATCTTTGCCGCCAACTCGAATTTATTACAAGCAGCCGTTTTTTGAAATTCATCGACAGTTAATCGATATAACACCAATGCATATATATTGATATTAGTAACCAACTCAATTGTTTCTTTAGCCAATTCATTAATAAAGTCGGTAATCGGCTGAAATCCTTTTGCTTTATCCCCTGCCCTGAATGCAATAGCCTTGGCATTGGCTGCCGCTAAGGATATTTCCTTAGCCACCACCATAACAGCACTTAACTCCGAGGTAATTGAAGCTACTGCAATAAATTGTGATTTAGTCTGATTAGTCATGTTTAATTACACAGCGTGAAAGTAACATTTTTTAAAATTCTGTATCTGGCACAGTACGTTCCTAGCCTGTGATCGTAAGCCATTATTTCTATATAAGAAAAACGTTGCCAACTACATCCGAAAAAGGCGGGTAAGATATTATTAAAGAGCCTTACCAACACTGCCAGGCTTAACCAAGCTTAAGACTTTGTGCGAAACTTCTTCTAACGATACCATATAGTCAGTGCATCCCAACTTGAATGCAGCACCAGGCATCCCCCAAACCACGCTGGATTGCTCATCCTGAATAACTGTTTTAGCGCCCGCATCATGCATTTCTTTCATACCCATAGCGCCGTCTGCGCCCATGCCCGTTAATAATATACCAATGGCATTAGCGCCGGCGCATTGAGCGACTGAACGAAACAAGACATCAACAGCGGGTTTATGGCGATTGACAGGCAGTCCATCGCTCAAATGAATAATATATTTACTCCCTTCTCTAATCACCAGCATGTGTCTGTCTCCAGGTGAAAGATAAATATTACCCGGTTCAACCGTCTGGCCATGTTTGGGAATACAAGCTGACATTTCCGTTACAAGGTCAATATGCCGAACAAATGATTCACTAAATGCAGCGGGTAAGTGTTGCGTTATTAAAATAGGCGGGGTATCTGCTGGAAATCCTTTAACCACAGCTTTAATTGCTTCCGTTCCACCTGTTGAGGCGCCTAAAGCAATTATTTTATTGGTGGAGCTAATATGTGTTTTTACAGGGGCCGCTTTCAGAATCACATCAACTGAATGTTTTTCTGAAATCTCGGAAACAGTCGTTACAGGGTGTTTAGGTTTGACCACTCTATTGTGATCATTGCCTACTTTAGCTTGCGCCGCAACCATGACCTTGGAAATAATTTCCTCAGCGTACTCATTCAGCGCATTAACAACATCAACTTTAGGCTTGGCAATAAAATCTACGGCACCTAGTGCCAGAGCATTTAAAGTAGCCTCTGCACCATGTTCAGTAAGTGTCGAAATCATCACAACCGGAGTTGGTCTTAAGCGCATCAAGTTACTTAAGAAGGTTATCCCGTCCATATGCGGCATTTCAATATCCAGTGTTAATACATCCGGATTTAATTGTTTAATCATCTCTCTAGCAATAAGAGGATCTGCTGCCGCGCCGACTACCTCAATGTCGGGTGATGAGCTTAACACTTCAGTCAGTATTTTTCTGATTAATGCTGAATCATCAATGATTAATACGCGTATCTTACCCATAAACTCACTCTAAAAGAAGCCATCGTCACCCTCAGTAGGTGCATTTTTAATATTGATTGCTACCGCTTTACTTTAAGCGATTGCATCATTACAGGAATTTCTGAAGCTTTTTTGCCTCGACATCCATACGTTTGTTCCATGTAATACCCAGTGCGACCACTCCAGAATTTCCTATTCTAAACTTCATTATTCAAGTCTTCTAATATTAGCCTTCGACGCTACTTTTACCTTGGTAATAATGTCCTCAGCATAGTCATTCAAAGCGTTTTCTACATCCATTGTCGGTTTCGCTATAAAGTCTACCGCCCCCAACTCCAAAGCGGTTAAAGTAACTTCAGCGTTACTTTCTGTGAGCGCTGAAATCATCACGACAGGCATAGGTCGGAGCCGCATCAAATTACGTAAAAAAGTTATCCCATCCATACGCGGCATTTCAATATCCAAGGTCAATACGTCCGGGTTTAACTCCTTAATCATCTCTCTGGCAATAAGAGGATCTTCCGCGGCACCTACTACCTCGATATCTGAAGACGAATTTAAAATCTCCGTCAGTACCTTTCTGATTAACAATGAATCATCAATAATTAATACACGTATTTTATTCATTGCATGCTCTTAAAAAAGCTCAACATCACCCTCAACAGGCGCATTTTTAATATTGTTAAAATACTGCCGCTCTCTTCTTATAATCGTATCATTATGCAAATGCTCGATTTTTTTCATTCCAACTTTGCCTGTCCTAGGAAAATAAATTATCTTTCTAGGATAAATATCACCCAAGTCCTGAGATAATAGAGACAAACCTTCCGTATCAATATAATCCAAGATAAAGTCAATATTTTTAAGACCAACATCCGTCAAGGTTGGAATGATCTTACCGCCGCCAAACACCTTAACTTCCAAGTTTTTTCTTTTACCGCCATTCATCAAAATAGTATTAATTAAATGTTCCATGGCATAATTTCCATAGCGGGTTGCGTTACCAACAACCGCTTCATTGCCGTGCTTCAGCTTATCTGCCGTGGTTTCAGGCAGCATAAAATGATTCATTCCCCCCAAACCGGATACCTTATCTCTAATACACGCTGATATACAAGACCCCAATACGGTTGTAATTAATTCATCTTCCTGAGTTACATAGTATTCACCGGGCAAAATCTTTGCCGCAATCACACCGCGTTCTTTATCCACATACCTGTTAATGTGTTCAAAACCGTCGATGGACGGCAGGCCAATATCATTGCTAATACTCATCGGTATTTACGTATTTTTCCTGTAACTGGTACATGCAACCAACTCAAATTCATTTGAAAGCTGGTTTAATGATTCTGAATGTCCTATAAATAGCCATGCCCTGCTGGACAGCATTTGAGCATATCTTTTCGCAAGTAACGTCTTGGTTTCACGATCAAAATAAATAAGCACATTGCGACAAAAAATAAAGTCAAAATGGCATTTCATCGGCCAATCCTGCATCAAATTTAACTTTTTAAACTGAATAATTTGTTGTAATTGAGGTCTTACTTTTACTTGACCGGACTGCGATGACTTACCTCGCATAAACCACTGCTTAAGTATATCTTCCGGCAAGTCGCTGACACGATCTTCCGTGTAAATCCCCTCCGATGCTGTTTGTAAAACATTGGTATCCAAATCAGTTGCCAAGATCTTAATATCCCACTCAGCGGGTACATTTTCCAACAAGGTAATCGCTAAAGAGTAAGGTTCCTCGCCCGTAGAGCATCCGGCGGACCACACCCTGATTTTCTTGGAGGCTTTATTCCTAATCAAGACTTCCGGAATTACAACATCGCGGACATAATCAAAATGATGCATTTCCCTAAAAAATGCAGTTAGATTGGTTGTTATAGCATTGATAAACTCAGTAAACTCATGATCCGGATAATCTTTGAGATACTGGCAATACGCCTTAAAATCTGCTAATCCAAGTTTCCTTACCCGCTTGGACAATCGGGAATAAAACATATCAAATCTTTCATCAGGCACCTGGATACCTGAATGCTCATT
>DAINRH010000250.1:0-5453 GCA_036741905.1 Methylobacter sp.
TTAACTGAGCTCATGACTAATACCTCATCAACTATAAATCTAGCCGAAAACCAAGACTTAAATTTAACACATTGATTTTAATGTGGTAATAGTATTTATATTCAATTTTTAGTTAGCGCATAAGTAAACTGATAGGTGGTGAGTCGATATTTTATCAATGCCCCCCCCGGCAGATGGATAGCTGTGACTTCTTCATGTGCAAAACTCAGGTCAGCGTAATTCGACAATTCTTCGCGTTACTCAGTAGTCAGTTTTTTTATTTGGGTAAGTTGATTTTTCAAAGCGATTGCCGATTCCAGGTCAGGAGTCGATTGTAAAATATGCTCCAGCATTAATTCCGCCGCCTCATAAACCTTGATATCGATATAGAGAGCGGTTAATTTTAGTTTGCTTAACGTATCTTCAGGAAAAAAAGCGATGTAGGCATTGTAGCTGTCAATAGCCAACAGATGGTCGCCGATAATTCGGGCTAGTTCTGCTTTGTAAGGTAGGTAAACAGGAGACAGATTGGCAAGGCAATCCAGCGCCAAGAAGGCGTTTTGTTGATCTTGTTGCTCAAGGCTGATCGAGGTTATCCGAAGTAATGTTTCTTCAAGTACCGGTGATTGCCCTAAGTTGATGATGTTGTCGTAATTGATTAGGGCTGTTTCTACATTATTTTCCAGTTCAGCGAGATAAGCATCAATCAGCAACAGAAAAGGTTCTTTGTTGTCGTGGCTAGGGTCGTTGATAAAGCCGGTTTTCAGGTTTATTAATTCGTCGGTCTTTTTGTGTTTAAACAATAGTTTTATTTTGCTTTTTAATAGTGACAAGGTGGAATGTTTGGCAATATTGGCCTTGAACACGGTATTTTGGTTGGTCAGTACTTGATCGAACTGGTCTTGCATGGATTGTAACGCCATGGCGGTTTGTTCCGGGTAGTGCGTAGACGGGTGCTTTTTTAGCCATGATTTTGCTCTGCGATAGCTTTTGTCTCTATCCCATTGCTCAAGTAGCAAAGCAAAATCCGGGGCTTCTTTTAGTTCTTCTTGCCTGGTTTTAGTGCGGACTATGGCGGCATTAATCAGGGTTGACAAGTGGTTAGCCCCGGATAGGTAGGCTTTATAATAGATGCTGCCTAGTTTTTGGGCTTTTTCCGCGTTGCAATCGTCGGTGTCATGCGGCGAGGTTATTTTTATAAAATGTCGCACTGCAAACTTTTTTACCAGTTGACTGTGGTGCCGGTATTTTCTCTTGAGCTGTTTTTCAATGCCGTCTAGCTCGCGTTTGTCCTTGTAATTTTCAATTCTACCCTCCGAGCTATACATGCGATTATTGATCTCTAATGCCTTTTTAGCTAATTTGGCAATGGCGTGCATTTGAAAAGCGGCTTTCTCTAATTCGTTAATCACTGCTTGGTAATGCTTATCCAGCACGTCATGGCTTAGCGGGGGAATGAGCTGTTTTATGCTGCTTATCTCATTGACTTGTAATTCAGGCAGCAGCATTTCTGAGGGCGGAGTATGGGTGATATTTTCAATTTTTGCCGCAGTGGGTGCGAGGTTGATGATTGTTCGGTTATCAGCGGTAATGATCCTGGCCTGTTGCTCTAGGATTGATAATATTAATGAGTAGGCGTGGCTGGTAGGCCTGAATTCACCGCAATAGGTTTCAACCTGTAAGGGTATAAAGTCGTACTTTGGTCCGGTCAGTTGTTCATCGCTGCCGATTGCATGGGTAATTCCTTCTTTCGTATAGCACACATCAAAACCAGCTAATAATATTTTATTAAAGCCAAAATAATGCGCCATTGATAATGCCGAGTTGGTAACCGTCGGGCCTGCGCCAATCACGTTGTCAATATTGAGGTCGGATTTCCACGGTATTCTGGATCCCATGTAAAGGCTTTGTCCTTGCCATTGGTTGAGTAGCGCGGGTTGTACGTGGTAAGAATGTATAAAAATCGTCTCATCACTGAATAAAAACATTTCTCTGCTGACATCTATGTTTCCGTCTTGCGGGTCTACGGAAAACACAAAATCCGGCTTAATGCCGGCGGTAATAAGTTGTCTGGAAATACGTGAAATAGCAAAAACTACTAATTTGTGACGATTGTCCTGTAGCCAGGGAAATACCGTGGTTAATGATGGCCCGCCTGCCAGAATGATGACGGTTTTGCCTTGATAGGCATTGGCCAGTAAAGTTACCGGTAAGATGTTTTCGGCAATATTTTCGAGCTGGCGGACGATGAATAACTGGCAGCCAATCACCACGTTGTGGCGATTATGTAGTATGTTCAGGGTTTCGTTGATAGTCCAACTTAGCTCGGCATAATCATCAAGGACTCCTTGTTGAGCACAGATGGCGTTAAATGATTTAATGCCATTGATGTAAGAGTATTCTTTTATTTTGAATGTATTTGCATGTTTTTCCCAAAATTCGGCGGTGGTAAAAACAATTTCCGGTTGGAGGTCGTCTAGCAATTGGTGTTGTTGCAATTCCTCCAGAACAGAGTCAGGCTCAATAAAAATAAACCGCGAGCCAGTCGGTATGCCTTGTTGTTGGACATATTTGGCTAACAAGCCGGAATCGCTACCGATGACGATGTTAAGTGTGTCCTCCAGCAGTAGTGATTTACCAAACTCAGAATCGAATATAGCTTGTGCGCCAACCTGGTCAAAGTTACTACGACAGAGGTTGTACAAATATCGGTCGCCGAAGGCATTGGTTTTTAGTGAACCTGCGACAGATGTTTGAGTAAAAATGGCTGTGGTCATGATAATCAGTATAAAGTTGCCAAATACACACTGCCTATGCATTGATGCGCTAAGCAGTGTCTGTGTTATTCATAAGAGTTTATGCTCAATAAGCACTGAGTGTGTTGCAAGTAATCCCTATGCGGCTCATGAAATATGTGGACTGCGGGCGAAACTATACATCAAGGATTGTTTCAGGCTCCACTGGGTGCATATTTGGTACATAATAAAAAATTATTTATTTCAATATGTTATATCTGATTGTGCGTAAGCTTTATAGTATAGGCGTTATTGTAGTAATTTCAAAACAGACTGGGTGGATTGGTTAGCCTGCGCTAACATCGCAGTTCCCGCTTGCTGTAGAATCTGGCCGCGGCTTAAAGCGGCGGTTTCCATCGCAAAATCAGTATCGGTGATTCGGGAGCGGGCGGCAGATTGGTTTTCGATAGAGGATTGTAAGTTACCAATGGTAGTCGTGAATCGATTTTGCACCGCACCCAATGCAGCTCTTGAAGTATCAATAGAAGCAATGGCTGCATCCAGGGCATCAATTGCTACCGAAGCACCACCTACTCCGGCGTTACTACCTATGCTGGCAGCGGTAACGTTAGCGATAGTGGTTGATAAATTGGGAATGTCGATGGATATGTGGTTATCAGCAGTGGTGTTGGCGCCGACTTGGATAACTAGGCCTCCTGACAAAGAACCGTTGATGATCTTTTTGCCGTTAAATTCGGTATTGGAAATAATTCTAGCTAACTCATCATTAAGCTGCTTGAATTCAGTTTGAATTTTTTCCCTATCCTTTGCTGTTACACCGGCATCGTTAGCTGATTGTACGGCTAAATCACGCATCCGTTGCATGGTGTCGGTCATGGTGCCCATTGCTGATTCAGCTGTTTGCGCCAAGGAAATACCGTCATTCGCATTTCTGGTGGCAACAGTCATGCCGCGTATCTGTGAGGTCATTTTATTGCTAATTGCCAGGCCCGCCGCATCGTCTTTTGCTGAGTTGACTCTCAAACCTGATGATAAACGCTCCATTGAAGTTGATAGATCTACACTGGTTTTGTTTAAGTTGCGCTGTGCGGTGAGTGCGGCAATATTTGTGTTAATTATGCTGGACATGGTTATCTCCTGGTTAAAAATAAAATAGTTGTCGAAAACTAATAAGCTATTTTTGTGCCAAGAGTGATTGTATTTATAATTGGTTGAAAATAAAGGTGTTAATTTTATATTGCATGGGATAGTCGGTTTTTTGACGGGAGGTGGACTAATTTTTTTAAATAAGCGGCAGTTTTTTTCCTGTTGGGGTGAGGTTTTTTTGACTAAAGGTCGATAGTTTTTGTAGTCTGGTTTTTGGAGGTTTTTATGGTGGGTTCAGTGGTTGCTACCGGTAAACCTGGCTTGGTGGCGGACCTTGTGAAAGAAGTGTCAGTAAAGCAAAATGTGGAGGTGGCTGTCATTAGAATGGCTCGGGATATTGAAAGGGCTCAGGGGGAGTCGGCCTTAACGCTAATTGCTTCGGCTTCTGATGCGGCGGGTTTGGGGCGAATTGATGTGCGTGCGTAAACGAGTTTATTAGAATTATCAAGCAAGCAAGCAAGCAAGTAAGTAAGTAAATAAAGAGAGGTTAGTGTGGCAAGCTCGGAGCGAATTTGTTTGTGCGCATAAAATGATAAATTTAAACTAGATAGTTTGTGGAATGATTAAGTTGGTAAAGTTAAGGAATAGGTTGGAGTCGAACTTTTTTATCAGGTTTTCTTTAAAATCAATTCAAGTACCAGCTTGCTGCCAAAATAAGCCAGCAGCAATAAAATAAATCCCGTCAAGGTCCAGCGGACTGCGGTTTTTCCTCGCCATCCGTAACGTAATCGGCCTATCAATAAACCGGAAAAAATAATCCAGGCGATAATCGACAGAACAGTCTTGTGTACTAAATGCTGAGCAAATAAATCTTCAATGAAAATAAAGCCGCTGACCAATGAAATGGTCAGGAAAAAAAGCCCTGTGCCAAGCATTTGAAATAACAATGATTCCATGGTTTGCAAGGAAGGCAATGACTGGATCAAGCGTTTGGGCGGATGGCTTTTAAGTTGCTGGTCTTGAATGGCGAGCAACACGGCTTGCAGGGCGGCAATGTTTAACAGGCTGAAGGCGATAATCGAGGTTAAGATATGGACGCTCATCTGCCAATTGTGGGTATGCAGTAGATGGGGTTTCTCGGGTAGATTCAGTTCCAGCGTCAGCATGATGGCGGCAATGGGAAAAATGACGATGCCTAGTTTTTCGACAGGTTTAGTTAGCGTGGCCATGAGCAGTAGCAGGGCTACAATCAACGAAACCAGGGATGCGGTGCTGATAAAGCTAAAGTTGAAGCTGTTGTTTTGTTGGAAAGCGATAGCGGTATATAAAAGGTGTATGCATGTCGCTGTCCATGCCAAATAAAGCGGAGCGTGCTGTCTCTTGTTCTGATGAGTGTCTCGAGCAATAAGCAGTGTGCTGGCCAGATAAGTACAAATTGAAAAGGTAGCGAGGGTGGTGTTCATTGGGGGCGTTTTATCGGTTTGTGATCAATAGATAACGTGCGGACTTATTGTCTGCATGGATGAGGGTAGGTAGTGTCAGCTTTCACATGAGGTGATAAGTCGCTTGTTCGGCGCGCCACAAATTCCCTTGAGTTTAATGCAAAGGCCTTGATGGCTATGTTAATATATC
>DAINRH010000251.1:0-5446 GCA_036741905.1 Methylobacter sp.
ATATTCGCCGGCAACCGGCCTTATTGGCATTACTGCTGTTAAGCCTTGTCTATCTACCTAGGCTGTATAAATTCCGTCCGCATTTCCGGTCATAAATAAATCGTTATTCGTTATCTATCTTCTTGAGTACTGTCAATGAACAAACCTTACCTGCTCTCAACCCATAATCTTTTTACGCTACGCTTACTTTTGTCGCTGCTCGGCGCTTACATCGGCTATACCTACCGGCATACCAGCCACGATTATTGGTTTGGGATGATATTTTTGTTTACCGCTATCGCTATCGCTCCCGACTATTATCAATTCAAGCAGCATGGCGATAACCACAAAGCCCTTATCGACCGGCTGCTGCATTGGTCAGGCGGCTTGTGCGCGGGCATTGTGATTTACGCCTACCATAATTCAGGGAGAATATTCCACGAAGAAGCCGGTTTAATCGTACTGTTAATACTGGCGTTAACGACTTATCTGGACGGCATAAAAAGAGGCTGGCGTTGTATTTTCGCAGGGTTATTCTTGGGCTTGGTAACTGTTTGCGTCGCTTATTTCGATAGTTACATCTGGCAATTAAGTGTGCTTGCCGCCACTGCCATTGCTTACAGTTATAGATCCCGAAGTGGGTAAAGAGACACAAAGCCCCCGCGGCAATTTTGCTCTACCTCCTGCATAGCCCGCAAGGATGTGGGGAATGCAGATATTGCAGGAACAAATGTCGCCTTACTAACTCCGGACTCTATATCAACAGAAGCATGGAAAATTGGCAAAGGGCCGACGAAAAAAGATAAACACTATATCTCCGATTCGGACAACCGCTGGGTCGGAGATGCCGATGCCTTTTAAGGCGCTGACGCCAACTCCATAAGCCTGACCCCGACAATATCCTTATCCGTCACTAAGGCGCTGCAAACACCCTGCCCTAACGCTATATCCTGCACATGCCACGTTGAAGCCTGCCCGTACTCGGACGGAACCCTTAAAAACTCGGCCTGGTTTTCAGGATTAATGACGCATTGGTTCAAGCCCAAGGCGATGCCATGTCCCGTGGCTTTGACGAAGGCCTCCTTGCGCGTCCAGAAACGGTAAAACGCCAGTGTTTTTTGAGCTTCCGGCAACGTGTTCCAATATGTACTTTCTTCTTCGGCAAAACATTTATCGACCAGCCCGGCCAAACTGCTTCTCGGCTTGCACACTTCTATATCGACGCCTAACCGGCAGTCCCATCCCAGCGCAATCACCAGCGTACTTGCAGAATGCGACAGATTGAACGCCAGCTCAGGCGTATCGGGAAGATAAGGTTTGCCGTGTTCGGCTTTTTTTATATTGATCTTTTCCGGCCGCTCGTTAAGCGCTTGGGCCAATACCTTTCTTAAGCGGCCATGCACTTCGACATAACGTTTGCGCAGCAAGTCGTTCTTCATTTTTCCGGCATGGGCTTGCTCGGCGGCATCGAGAACGCGCCAATAATCTTGATAGTGAGCATCACTGGCGGCAATATTGCCGTGCCATATTTGGATGGTGTCAGTATTCATCATCTTGGAATTTGATCGCTAACTCCCAAGCTCAAGCCCTCATCTTTATACACAAGCGCCTGCGGGACTCCGACAAGGATACACAAACCGTCTCCGCTCCGGTGCAAACCTATGTCCATCGTTACATAGTGAAGACGGCAACGGGAGTGCAAGCTTTGCTTGCGCTTGCAGGCAGAGCCTGCACTCCAGCTTTCAGCAACCGCCTGGACAGTCTTTGCGCAGGTACCCAAACTGGAGATTTGTGTACCCGCAGAAGATATGTATAACAACGAGAGCTCCATCTTGGGAACCAGCGTAACTTTCCGTCCCTTAATGCGCAACATCGGCTCGCCCTTCGCCGCGACGATCACTGGCCGCAGTCAGTTGATGCGTGGTTTTATTCCACTGCACCGCCTGCATATCGCCATAGTTGTAACGCGCTTCTTTCAGCTGATGCCCCATTGCGGCAAGACCGGTAAGCTCATTAGCCGTTATTGCGCCTTTTTCATATTCCACCACATCGGGCATAAATTGATGATGGAAGCGCGGCACTTGCACCCAGGAGTCCGCTTCATTGCCTTCGGCGAAATCCAGCGCGGCCAGCAGCACCATCGAAATAATACGGCTGCCGCCGGGCGTTCCCAGCGCCGCAACGTGCTCACCGTCGTCAAGGAAAGTAGGCGTCATGCTGGACAACATGCGCTTGCCCGGCGCGATCGCGTTGGCAACGCCGCCCACCAGTCCGTAGCCGTTCATGGCCCCAGGCCGGCCGGCAAAATCGTCCATTTGATCGTTCAGCAACACGCCGGTTCCATCCGCTACCAAGCCTGCGCCAAACGGAAAGTTAATGCTTAGCGTTGCCGCAACCCGATTGCCTTGCTCATCAATAATCGAAAAATGGGTGGTATTGACGCCTTCCGGTTGCTGCGGAATTTCGCCCGACAGCATCGCGCTGGACAATGCCTTATCCGAGCGCAGACTGCTGCGCAATCCGGCCGCATAATCTTCGTTCAACAAGCGCTTAACCGGCATATCGACAAAGTCCGAGTCGCCCATATACAAGGCCCGGTCATGATAAGCGCGGCGCATGGCCTCGACGACAAGATGCTTTCGGGTCAGTTCATCGGCCTGTTTTAGATCATAGCCCGACAGAATATTCAAAGCCTCGATCAGCACGATGCCGCCGGATGACGACGGCGCGGCGCTGGTGATTTTTATGCCGCGATAGTTTCCCTTTACCGGCTCCCGCTCGACAACCTGATAGGCGGCAAGATCCTGTTTCGTCCAGATGCCGCCCGCCTTGTTGACGCCGTCCACCAGTTTATCGGCTATCTCGCCGCCATAAAATCCGTCGCGGCCCGAGTCGGCCAGTTGTTTTAAGGTATGGGCCAGATCCGCTTGCCTGAGTATTGAATAAGCGTCGGGAACATTGCCGTCAGTCAGGAATATCTGCGCGGTCTGCGGGTGTTTTTTCATCACCTCGGACCTGACTTTAAGCAGCTTCCGGTATCTTTCGCCGATTGCAAAACCTGTCTGGGCCGCCCTGATCGCAGGTTGCAGGCTGTCCGCCAGCGGCAAACGTCCGTATTTTTCCGACAAATGCACCAGCGCCGCCGGCATGCCGGGAATAGCGGCGGCCAATGCGCCATCGAGCGACAGACGGGGAATCACCTTGCCCGCCTTATCCAAGTACATCGCCTGATGAGCGGCTAACGGCGCTTTCTCGCGTCCGTCGATCATGGTTTCGAAACCGTCCTGTTCCCTGTGCAGCAACCAGTAACCGCCGCCGCCCAGTCCTGAACCGGACGGTTCGACAACCGCCAACGTCGCACTGACCGCCACCGCCGCATCGAAAACATTGCCGCCTTTAGCCAGGATTTCAAAACCGGCAGCGGTCGCCAATGGATGCGCGCTGGCAATTGCCGCCCCGGTTCCATCCGCATACACCTGCGCGCCCCCGAAAACAATCGTTAATAAGAGCGCCGCATAATATTTCTTTAACATCTTTTTCTCTGATCGAATTTTAAACTGACAAGGGTTGGGGCATTAAACCACATTTACAGGAACGCACCCGCTTGGCACCAACTGATTTTTTTCAAATCGCCAATGAAATTATATCGATAAGTCAATCACTACGTAGTTGCACCAATACTTTTTCCGATTTTTCTAATTAGAATAATGCCGAGGTTGTTTGTTTCCTATACAACTCAAAGGGCAATCTTAACTATAACGAGGTGAAAAATGGCCGCAACTGCTAAAGAGACTAAAGAAGAAGAACTTCCAAATCCTGACGAAGACTGCTCAACGATACATCTTCCTGACCGTGACGCCAAGATTGCTGAAATAGCTTATCGCATAGCCGAAACCAGAGGTTTTGCCCCCGGCCATGAACTTGAAGACTGGTTTGAAGCCGAACGGGAATTTTTGCTGTAACGATAGCGCCGGATGCACCTCGCAACGCCTTGTCAGGCTGATATTTTATAATCAATTTACTGGAGAAATTCATGTCGACTAAAGAAATGGACACCGCAAAAAAAAGTTCTGAATTAATGCCCAAAACATCGCTGGGCGGTTTGATGTCATTCGATGAGTTCGATCACTTTTTCGATGACTTCCTGTCGCGCAGATGGCCTCGCTTGATGGATTGGAATATGCCCACCCTCCAGGAAATCAGTTTTCCGCGGGTTGATATTCTCGATCACGACAATGACATCGAAGTTCAGGCTGCATTGCCGGGCGTTAAAAAAGAGGATCTGGAAGTTTCCGTTACCAACCAGACCATTACCATCCGCTCTTGCACCAAAGAAGAAAAAAAGACGGAAGAAAAAGGCAAATATTTTCGCCGGGAAATATCGCGCGGCGAATTTCAGCGCACCTTGTCCTTGCCCGACAATGTCGATGGCGACAAGGCGAAAGCTTCGTTTAAAGACGGCATATTGAAAGTGACAGTGCCCAAAACCGAAAAAAGCAAACGCAAAAGCATAGAAATCCATTAGTTCCGGAAAAATCGTTTGCCCCACGAAAAACACGAGAATATTCACCGGATACCCCGTTGCTAACCGTCAGCCAAAGCGTCAATAACGGTCTAAACAACCTACTGATTTTTCCGTGCTTTTCGTGGACTAACCGCGACGGTTGGGCTAATCCCAACCGCCGTTGAAGCATCGACAAATTGCTCCGGGAGAAAAAAATGAAAAATGAAACCCTTGCCGCAATCGCAGCGGTATTAGTGCTTATCCTGGGAATACAGGCGTATACGATGTTTCGGTTGAATGACCGGCTCAATCAGCTGAGCGGCGTTTATAGTCAGACCGGAGAACCCCAAAACCCAATATCGAATCTACCCAAGTCCACTCTTCCCAAATCGGATGATGACGACGAATTCTTTAAGGGCCGCACCTGGAACCCTTATGCGGAAATGCAGCACATGCAAAATGAAATGGAACAAATGTTCGGCGATTCATTTTCGCGTTTTCATATGAAAACCCCGTTAGGCAGTTTAAGCAAAACGCCTGAGGTCGATTTACAGGAAAAGCCTGATCGCTATATTGTGACGGTGGATGCACCCGGCGCAGATGAATCGTCAATAGACGTAAAACTGGAAGATCAGGTGTTGCGGATTTCAATTAAAACAGAACATGCCAAGGATGAAGCAGACGATAAAAACGGCCAATACCAATACCGGGAGCGTTTCGTCGGTCAATTTCAACGGGCATTAACCTTACCGGGTCCCGCCAACGCCGCCAAAATGGCCACCGAATACAAAAACGGCGTATTGACCATTACCATTCCAAAAGCATAGTTCTGGGACGGGCGAAGGGCAAAAAAACCGGTCGTCAAAGTAAGCCGCTTTTAGTCCTCGGCCTTTTTATGGTTCCCACGCTCTAGGAGTCTGTCGGATAGGGCTCGGCATTCTGCTTATTGCATGTCCAATGGAT
>DAINRH010000252.1:0-5426 GCA_036741905.1 Methylobacter sp.
TAAAAAAAGGCAGCGACATACTCTCCCACATAACTGCAGTACCATCTGCGCAGTCGGGCTTAACTTCTCTGTTCGGGATGGGAAGAGGTGAGCCCCGACGCAATAACCACCTTAAGTCGTTTTGCATGGGTGATTGACTTATATCAATCAACAATACATAATATCTTAACATACTGAGATAAAGAAATAACAATACTAAAGTAACAAAGAGTGCACCCACCCTTGCGGGTGGGATGCGACGTACATAAGCTTACGGGTTATTAGTACTACTCGACTATGACATTACTGCCTTTACATCTATAGCCTATCAACGTGGTCATCTTCCACGACCCTTAAAAGAAATCTCATCTTGTGGTGGGTTTCGCGCTTATATGCTTTCAGCGCTTATCCCTTCCAAACGTAGCTACTCTGCGGTGCTCCTGGCGGAACAACAGATACACCAGAGGTTTGTCCAATTCGGTCCTCTCGTACTAGAATCAGATCCACTCAAATTTCTTGCGCCCACAGTAGATAGAGACCGAACTGTCTCACGACGTTCTGAACCCAGCTCGCGTGCCACTTTAATGGGCGAACAGCCCAACCCTTGGGACCTTCTCCAGCCCCAGGATGTGACGAGCCGACATCGAGGTGCCAAACCCCCCCGTCGATATGAGCTCTTGGGGGAGATCAGCCTGTTATCCCCGGCGTACCTTTTATCCTTTGAGCGATGGCCCTTCCATGCGGAACCACCGGATCACTATGCTCTACTTTCGTACCTGATCGACCTGTATGTCTCTCAGTCAAGCTCCCTTATGCCATTGCACTCTACGCACGGTTACCAAGCGTGCTGAGGGAACCTTTAGAAGCCTCCGTTACTCTTTTGGAGGCGACCACCCCAGTCAAACTACCCACCAAGCAATGTCCCCCGTAAAACGGGGTTAGACCTCAGATAAGCAAAGGGTGGTATTTCAACAATGACTCCACAACGCCTGGCGACGCCACTTCATAGTCTCCCACCTATCCTACACATCACTTATCCAAGACCAATACTAAGCTATAGTAAAGGTGCACAGGGTCTTTTCGTCCCACTGCGGGTAATCGGCATCTTCACCGATACTACAATTTCACCGAGCTCATGGCTGAGACAGTGTCCAGATCGTTACACCATTCGTGCAGGTCGGAACTTACCCGACAAGGAATTTCGCTACCTTAGGACCGTTATAGTTACGGCCGCCGTTTACTGGGGCTTCAATTCAATGCTTCTCCCGAAAGATAACATCTCCTCTTAACCTTCCAGCACCGGGCAGGTGTCAGGCCCTATACCTCATCTTACGATTTTGCAGAGCCCTGTGTTTTTGATAAACAGTCGCCTGGACCTTTTCACTGCGGCCAGCATTGCTGCTGGCGACCTTTCTCCCGAAGTTACAGGTCTATTTTGCCTAATTCCTTAGCCATGAATCTCTCGAGCACCTTAGGATTCTCTCCTCGACTACCTGTGTCGGTTTACGGTACGGGTACTGTTAATCTAAGTTTAGAGGTTTTTCTTGGAAGCCCTTAGGCGCACTATCACTTTGTCCGAAGACTCCGTGTACTATCGTATTTCCCCAAAAGCCGTGGATTTGCCTGCGGCTCTTATAGGTAGGTACTTTAACGAACTATTCCGTCAGTTCGCGGCGCTTTCATCACTCCGTCACCCCATCACAATTAACAGTAGTACGGGAATATTAACCCGTTGGCCATCGACTGTTCCTTTCGGATTCGCCTTAGGACCCGACTAACCCTCAGCTGATTAGCATAGCTGAGGAAACCTTAGTCTTTCGGTGTGCGGGTTTCTCGCCCGCATTATCGTTACTTATGCCTACATTTTCTTTTCTAACCAGTCCAGCATGCCTTACGACACACCTTCAACCCTGTTAGAATGCTCCCCTACCACTTATACTTATGTATAAATCCATAGCTTCGGTAATATGCTTATGCCCGATTATTATCCATGCTCGTCCGCTCGACTAGTGAGCTGTTACGCACTCTTTAAATGAATGGCTGCTTCCAAGCCAACATCCTAGCTGTCTGGGCAGACAAACCTCGTTTTTTCAACTTAGCATATATTTGGGGACCTTAGCTGATGGTCTGGGTTCTTTCCCTCTCGGACATGGACCTTAGCACCCATGCCCTCACTGCAAGTAAACATTATATAGCATTCGGAGTTTGTCAGGAATTGGTAGGCGGTGAAGCCCCCGCATCCAATCAGTAGCTCTACCTCTATATAACTTTAACACTTGCGCTGCACCTAAATGCATTTCGGGGAGTACGAGCTATTTCCGAGTTTGATTGGCCTTTCACCCCTACCCACAGGTCATCCGAAGACTTTTCAACGTCAACCGGTTCGGACCTCCACTATGTGTTACCACAGCTTCATCCTGCCCATGGGTAGATCACACGGTTTCGCGTCTAACACTACTGACTAAAGCGCCCTATTCAGACTCGCTTTCGCTACGGATCCGTGACTTAATCACTTAACCTTGCCAGCAACGTTAACTCGTAGGCTCATTATGCAAAAGGCACGCCGTCACCCCACTAAAGGGCTCCGACCGCTTGTAAGCGTATGGTTTCAGGATCTATTTCACTCCGTTATTCACGGTTCTTTTCACCTTTCCCTCACGGTACTGGTTCACTATCGGTCTCTCAGGAGTATTTAGCCTTAGCGGATGGTCCCGCCAAATTCAGACAGGGTTTCACGTGCCCCGCCCTACTCAGGATACCACTATCCTTATCTTCTCTTACTTATACGGGGCTATCACCCTCTATGGCTTACCTTTCCAGGTAATTCTAATTCAATCCGCAAGAAATGTCGTGGTCCTACAACCCCAAAATTGCCGTAACAACTTTGGTTTGGGCTAATCCGCGTTCGCTCGCCACTACTTACGGAATCACTTTTGTTTTCTTCTCCTCCGCCTACTTAGATGTTTCAGTTCAGCGGGTTTGCCCATCTTACGATGTGACATGTCTTCAACATGCCGGGTTGCCCCATTCGGATATCTACGGATCAATTCGTGTGTGCCAATCCCCGTAGCTTTTCGCAGCTTATCACGTCCTTCTTCGCCTCTGAGAGCCTAGGCATCCCCCATACGCCCTTATTTTGCTTATTGTACTATTATTGCACGTATTACTACGCACAAAGTGTTCTTTCTACTTTGTTATTATTTTCTTATCTCAATATGTCAATGAACTTTAATCCCGTAGGATTCGTGGAGAATAACGGAGTCGAACCGTTGACCTCCTGCGTGCAAGGCAGGCGCTCTAGCCAGCTGAGCTAATCCCCCATTTCTAATTTTAAATTATGAATGTTGAATTTTGAATTATGCGTAATTCGTACTCATCTTCTAAAATTTCCTTCTAAACAAAACAAAGTAGTCCCGCCCAGACTCGAACTGGGGACCCCTACATTATCAGTGTAGTACTCTAACCAGCTGAGCTACGAGACTCTGTTTTTTGCTTATTATAATATTTGAACTAACAGCGAGAGTAATTAAACCTATTTATTTAAGACCTATTCCTTTTTATCGTCTCTAGAAAGGAGGTGTTCCAGCCGCACCTTCCGGTACGGCTACCTTGTTACGACTTAGCCCCAGTTACCAGTTTTACCCTAGGCAGCTCCTTACGGTCACCGACTTCAGGTACCCCCAGCTTCCATGGCTTGACGGGCGGTGTGTACAAGGCCCGGGAACGTATTCACCGGATCATGGCTGATATCCGATTACTAGCGATTCCAGCTTCACGGAGTCGAGTTGCAGACTCCGATCCGAACTGAGAACGGTTTTGTAGATTCGCTCCTGGTCACCCAGTGGCTGCTCTCTGTACCGTCCATTGTAGCACGTGTGTAGCCCAAGGCGTAAGGGCCGTGATGATTTGACGTCATCCCCACCTTCCTCACAGTTTACACTGGCAGTCTTGTTAGAGTTCCCGACTTGACTCGCTGGCAACTAACAACAGGGGTTGCGCTCGTTATAGGACTTAACCTGACACCTCACGGCACGAGCTGACGACAACCATGCAGCACCTTGTAAATTGTCCGAAGAAAAAACTGTTTCCAGTCCTGTCAATCTACATTTAAGCCTTGGTAAGGTTCCTCGCGTATCATCGAATTAAACCACATGCTCCACCGCTTGTGCGGGCCCCCGTCAATTCCTTTGAGTTTCATTCTTGCGAACGTACTCCCCAGGTGGGATACTTATCACTTTCGCTTAGCCACTCAGATTGCTCCGAACAGCTAGTATCCATCGTTTACGGCGTGGACTACCAGGGTATCTAATCCTGTTCGCTCCCCACGCTTTCGTCCATCAGCGTCAATCCACTGGTAGTAACCTGCCTTCGCAATTGGTATTCCATGTAATATCTAAGCATTTCACCGCTACACTACATATTCTAGTTACTTCCCAGTAATTCAAGTCTGACAGTATCAATGGCCGTTCCATCGTTGAGCGATGGGCTTTCACCACTGACTTATCAAACCGCCTACGGACCCTTTAAACCCAATGATTCCGGATAACGCTTGGATCCTCCGTATTACCGCGGCTGCTGGCACGGAGTTAGCCGATCCTTATTCTTACGGTACCGTCAAGCTCCTACACGTAGGAGTGTTTCTTCCCGTACAAAAGCAGTTTACACACCATAGATGCTTCTTCCTGCACGCGGCATGGCTGGATCAGGCTTGCGCCCATTGTCCAATATTCCTCACTGCTGCCTCCCGTAGGAGTCTGGTCCGTGTCTCAGTACCAGTGTGGGGGATCTCCCTCTCAGGACCCCTACCTATCGTAGCCTTGGTGTGCCGTTACCACACCAACTAGCTAATAGGACGCATGCCCATCTTTTACCGTTGGAACTTTAGTTGTCAAATGATGCCATTCAACAACACTATGAGGTATTAATCCAAATTTCTCTGGGCTATCCCTCTGTAAAAGGTAGGTTGCATACGCGTTACGCACCCGTGCGCCGGTCTCAAGGAAGCAAGCTTCCTCTACCCCTCGACTTGCATGTGTTAGGCCTGCCGCTAGCGTTCATCCTGAGCCAGGATCAAACTCTTCATCGTATATTGTTATGCTGAATAAATTCTGCATCGTATTGTAGACAAAGGCTAGGCTTTTCAAATCTTTCGATTCTCTTACTCTCTTTTATTTGTTTTAAACATCGCTGTCTAAAACGGCTGTCAATTCAATATGTCTATGAACGTGTTCTTCTTTTTTCAATACCGCTTTCATTCTCAAAGCGGGTGCAAAAGTAAGCATCTTTTTCTTTCTGGCAAGCTTTTTTGAAAATATTTTTAAATTTATTTTCTTTCCACCTGTAATCCCAAAAAATCAATGAACTCCCTCTCTTGCGGGGTGCAAATATAAAAACTATTTCTTTCCCAATCCAAATAATTTTTACCCTTTTTTTATTCTTTTTTTAAT
>DAINRH010000253.1:0-5422 GCA_036741905.1 Methylobacter sp.
AAAACTGCCGGTTATAGTGGGTTTCGACCAAAACCGCCATACCGTCAACACCGCTCTGGCGCATATCGCCAATGCCGGTCTGCAAAATAAAATCCATGTCGAACGCCGCGATATTGAAGACGCGGAACCCGCCGACAGCTGGAAGCCGGGGCTACTGATCTGCAACCCGCCTTACGGCGAGCGCTTGGGCGACGAGCAGGAAACCGCCGAACTGTATAAAAAATTCGGTGAAAACCTAAAGACGCATTTTATCGGCTGGAAAGCCGCGATGATTATCAGCAACCCTGAGCTGGGCTTTCGCTTAGGCATACGCTCGCAAAAGCCGATCACCCTGTTCAACGGCGCTCTTGAATGCAAACTGTTACGGCTGGATATTGAAGAAAGCAATTTCTTCGTTCCCAAAGCCAAAACGCAGGAAGAGCGTATTGCCCAGGCGATTGAAACCGGAAAAATTCAGGAACAGCAGATTGCTCAAGCAACAGAGACTAAAACCACTCAGCAACCCGAAACTACCAGCGCCGACACGCTTGCCGACCAGAATATAGGTGAGCTGGGCGCGGAAATGTTCGCCAACCGGCTCAAAAAGAACCTGAAAAAACTGTCCAACTGGGCCAAGCAAAACCGCATCGCCTGCTATCGGGTCTACGATGCCGATTTGCCGGAATACGCGGTTGCCGTCGATATTTATCAGGGCCAGCAAACCTGGATCAATGTACAGGAATACGAGCCGCCCAAAAGCATCGATCAACACAAAGCCGATCAGCGATTGGCGGGACTGCTGGCCGAAATCCCCCGCGTCCTCGGCGTCAATAGCGATCAGGTTTTCCTGAAAATACGCCGCAAGCAAAAAAGCACCGATCAGTACGAAAAACACGGCGATCAGGGGCGTTTCCACATCATCGAAGAAGGCGGCTGTAAGTTATTGGTGAATTTTGAAGATTATCTGGATACCGGATTATTCCTCGATCACCGGCCGATTCGGATGCTGATTCAAAAACAAGCCAAAGATAAACGCTTTTTAAACCTGTTTGCCTATACCGGCAGCGCGACGGTCCATGCGGCTATGGGCGGTGCCAAGTCAACGACGACCGTCGATATGTCCAACACCTATATCAACTGGGCAAAAAAGAACATGGCGCTGAACGCCAACGAAGGCGAGCATGAATTTATACAAGCCGACTGCCTGGAATGGCTAGCCGCCGAAGCCCAACTGGCTAACAGGCACTACGATTTAATTTTCCTCGATCCGCCCACGTTTTCCAATTCGAAACGGATGGACGACGTGTTCGATATACAAAACGACCATGTGCAACTGATTAATAACGCAATCTCTTTGCTGTCGCCGGGAGGTGTCCTATACTTCTCAACGAACTTCAGACGCTTTAAAATCGACAAGCAGGCACTGTCCGAATTAATTGTAGAAGACATTAGCGCGGCAACTATTCCGGAAGATTTTGCCCGCAATCCAAAAATCCATTATTGCTGGAGAATTCAAGAGTGATGCGTAAAGTTAAGATCCTGGTTTCCGGTCGAGTTCAAGGCGTTTATTTTCGCCTCTTTACCCAGAACAAGGCCAAACATTTTGCTATAAAGGGCAGCGTCAAAAATCTCCCGGATGGCCGGGTTGAAATCATCGCAGAAGCAGGAAGCATGGCCATTGAAAAGTTCATCAAATGGTGCCACAAAGGCCCTATAACCGCCCGAGTCGATCGTGTTGAAATCACTGAACTTCAACCGGGTGAGTTATTAACGTCTTTTGAAATTCAATAACACATTTTAAGAGACGAAAACTTTAGCCGTCTTCCTGCAATAAACGGCAACACGTATGCCCAGTACAGTACCCATCACCGCTGCATAAATCAACGGTTCGGTGTAATCCGACTTTACCAGCCAAAAATAATGCACGACAGCCGTTAAGCCCGCCACATAGACTAGCTGATGCAGTTTTATCCAGCTTCGTCCCAATCTTTTCTGCATTTTTTTTGTTGAAGTGACGGCTAAAGGAAACAGCAGCAAGTAAGTCAGCAAACCCATCAGGATATAAGGACTTTTCGGCACCTCGTCCTTAAATGCCTCCCAGGAAAGCGACAAATCAAGCACGATAAAAACCAGCAAATGCAGACTGGCGTAAAAAAAAGCGAACAAGCCCATCATGCGCCTAAAGCGCATCGGCCAACTCTGTCCCGTTATTGTTTTACCGGGCGACAGCGCCAAACCGATACACAAAAAACGTAAAGCCCAATCGCCAAAGCCGAAATGCAGGGCTTCTATTGGATTCGCGCCAAGTTGATCGTTGACGGCATCCTTCAACAGCAAGCCGAAAGGTGCCAAACTCAGTAAAAAAACAATGATTTTTATGGCTGCCCAGCCTTTTTTGCCGGGTAACATCAAAAATACTGCTTTAGATCTATATCGGAATAAAGCGCCGCGACTTCCGCGCCGTAGCCGTTAAATTTTTCGGTATCGCGCTTCGGGGTAAAAAGACTACTGCCCAACACCCGCTCGCGGCTTTGACTCCATCGGGGGTGAGGGACGTCAGGATTAACATTGGCGTAAAAGCCATACTCGCTAGGCGCGCTTTTATGCCACGCGGTTTCCGGCATATAAGCGATAAAACGTATTTTGACAATCGCCTTGATACTCTTGAACCCGTACTTCCACGGCACAATCAAGCGCAACGGCGCGCCATTCTGATTGGGCAGCTCATCGCCGTACATGCCGGTCACCATCATCGTTAACGGATGCATGGCTTCATCGATGCGCAACCCTTCCACATAAGGCCAGTCTAAGCCGCCGGAGCGCTGCCCGATCATGACTTCCGGATTATAAAGCGTGGTAAATTCGACAAACTTTGCTTTCGAGGTAGGCTTAAACCGCTTCAGCATGTCGCCCAATGGAAAGCCTATCCACGGCACCACCATAGACCAGGCTTCCACGCACCGGAACCGATAAATACGTTCCTGAACAGGATTGTCTTTTAGAATATCTTCCAGCGTGTAAACGCCCGGCTTTTCGACCTCGCCTGTAACTTCCACGCTCCACGGCTTGGTTTTTAATGTCCTGGCTAAAACAGTCGAATCCTTTTTATTCGAGGAGAACTCATAATAATTGGTATAGCTGGTAACATCCTCGCGACCGGTGACCGGTAACTTTGCCGAATAAGGCCCGATCGGCACATCGGCGTATTTTCCCGTTTCGGCATGTCCCAGGTTCGGCAACAGAACGCCCGCCGAAAGCACCGTTGCCGATTTAATAAACTCCCGTCGGGATTCAAAAACCGCCCGATCAGTGATTTCGCTGCTTAAGATATTTGATTTGGTTTTGATTAACATGCTCAATCCTTTTGTTTTCGGACGTTTACACTCTGGAGCTTAAATAATACATCAATCTGTTTTGACATCGTTAATATTGTCAGCTGGACAAGCGTATTTAAAAATGGCCGCTCTTCATTACCCAATGTAGAATCTCACTCGCCGTCCGGCATAGTCATAGCCGTCCGCTACGCCGTAGTCTTCGGTTAACCTGCCAGTGATAGATTTTGGCAAGCAGCGGACGAATCACCGGCAAGCCGATCAGCCATGCCAGAGGTTTCAACACAGACACTTTGCTCATCAGCACAATATAGGCATCCATCTCGGAATGAATCCGCTGATTCTCATCCTGAACATGCAATTCGGTTAACGCTTTATGAGGATCGATACCGAGGTTACGCAGTTGCTGTTCGCGTCCGGTGATGTCGATCCAGCAGACGTTTTCACCGGTTTTTCCGGCAAGCTTTTCGTAGGTCGACCTGTCTTTGACGCATTGCGGGCAGGCGCCATCGTAATAAACCTTAATTTTGGCTTTATCCTGATTCATATTTTTTGCCTCCGATGAGCGAGGGTGATGTGGCTATTTTACAAACTTTAGGCGTTACATCGTGTTTGGGCGGGCCATTGCGTTCCTGCGGCTACGCGGCGGAAATGCTGCGCGATGAGTTTGCCAGGCAACAACCCGGACAACCAGACCTGCAACTCCAGTGGCATATGCTTTATCCTGAGAATCGCGGTTCAAAAGAGAAAAAACTATCACGGCTTAATCAATCGATAAGCCACTTTAGCCGCTATTGGACGGAGCAAAACCAGGCTTTTCTGGTCATCGGCGGCGACCATTCCTGCGCATTGGGAACCTGGAGCGGCGTGCTGAACGGATTGCGGCAACCGGGTCAATTCGGCCTGATCTGGCTGGACGCGCATATGGACGCGCATACTTTTGCTACATCGCCATCCGATAATGTGCATGGCATGCCGCTGGCTGCTTTACTCGGCAAAGCGGATCAAAAACTGGCGGCGATGTATCCCGGTTGCGCCTTTATCAATCCGGAAAACCTCATTCTGATCGGCGTCCGAAGTTACGAACACGAGGAATACGAGCTATTAAAACAAGCCGCCGTGGAAATTGTTTTTGCCGACCGCATTAACACGCTTGCGCCGGTATTAATTAAAGCTATCGATAAACTCAGTCTGCGTTGCGAGATTATCGGCATCAGCATCGATTTGGATGTGATCGATCCTGCCGACGCGCCCGGTGTTGAAACACCGGCTCAAGGCGGCATCAAAGCCGAAGAACTGCTCAGAGCATTGTCATTGATTAACCGGCATCCGAAAATACTGGGCCTTGAAATCAGCGAATTTAATCCTGAAAAAGACCGCCAAAATAAAACCTTACTTTTGATGAAGGCTATTATCGAGGCCTTCTACGGCGAGACGTTATAGTAAAGCGTCGGTCTTGGCCGCCATAATAAAATCGTTAACATGCAGTCCTTTTATCTTATGCGACCACCAAGTGACGGTCACCCTGCCCCATTCCGTTAAAATGGCCGGATGATGGCCCTCTTGCTCGCACAGAGCGCCTATCTTATTGGTAAATGTCAGGGCGTTTGCGAAGTTATTAAACTTGAAGGTTTTTTGTAAACGCTTGATGCCGCCTATTTCAATAAGCGCCCAGCCTAGTAATTGCGGCATAAATTCGTCGATTTCCGCCTGAGTAGCCAATGGCGCGCCAATTCTGCATACCTCACAGGTTTTACCAGTCAGTTCAGTCATCGATAGTCTCCATTGGGATCTGTAAATGCTTGTATCGCGAATACTGCTTTTTGAATATATTCACCTTAGAAACTGATGTTACGCATTGTCCACGAAAAGCACGAAAGGCACGAAAAAGCATCCGCTGTAGGCTTCTCGCTGACGGCGTCATCCCCGGCATGCATTCACAGACTCCCAAGACAAGCTCCTTGCGTCATACACCCAGGTCTGTGGGATGCCGTCGTTCTGGCAGGGACAGATATTTGCTCCTGCAATATCTGCATTCCCCACATCCCTGTGGGTTATGCCGGAACCCAGGCACAGGGAGGTGAAACTTCGTGTTACACAAGTATTTACGG
>DAINRH010000254.1:0-5410 GCA_036741905.1 Methylobacter sp.
AATGGTTTTGATGAGCTTTTTGAAGGCTGGGGCTTTGAGGATTCCGATCTGGTTATTCGCTTGATACACGCCGGCATTAAACGCAAGGAAGGGCGATTTGCGGTGCTTGTGCTGCATTTATGGCACCCTCATAATGACAAAAGCAAACAAGACCTAAATTACCAACGATTGTTGGACCGCCTGAAGCAACGGGATTTTATTGTCGCAACAAAAGGCGTCTCCCAGTATCTTTTGAGTAGCTCCTCGACTCAGAGCAAGATTAAATAGCTTTACCCGTTAATGAACTTTTCAAAAATATGAACAAAGCATCCACAGCAAGCACTCAAATATATAAACGGCTATTGACCTATGTAAAGCCGCATCGCGGTCTTTTTGCAATCAGTATTGTTGGCTTTTTGATGTATTCAGGGACCCAGACCTTATTTGCGGCATTGATCAAGCATATCATCGATACCTTGCAAACCGAGGCACGGGAGGGGATGTATTATTTGCCGCTGTTGTTTAGCGGATTGATTGTGGTGCATGGCATTGGCGCTTATTTGGGCAACTATTTCCTGGCCAAAGTATCCACCAATGTCGTCCATGCGTTGCGCTGTGAAATTTTCAATCAGTATACGCGACTGCCGACAGCCTATTTTGATGCGAATAACAGCGGTTATATGATTTCAAGGATAACCAATAATGTCGGGCAGGTTACCCAGGCCACCACGGATGCAGTGCGCACCTTTGTGCGTGAAGGCTTTACTGCGATAGGCTTGTTAATCTATTTGTTTTATTCAAACTGGATGTTGTCGCTGGTTTTTATCGCTATAGCGCCGATTATTGTGGTGCTGGTTGGCTATGTGAGTAAGCGTCTCCGGGGAATCAGCAAAAAAATACAAGAATCGATTGGCGACATGACGCATATCACGTCGGAATTGGTGGGCGGACACCGGGTGGTGCGCAGTTACGGCGGCGAAGAATACGAGCGTCGGCGCTTTCTGGAAAGCAGTTTATACAACCGGAGGCAATCGCTAAAGCTGTCGACGACGATGGCGATACACAATCCGATCATGCAGTTTATTATCGCCATCGCCTTGTCATTCCTGATGTATATGGCCTTGTTTTTCATGAAGCAAGCCAGTGTCGGCGAGTTTGTCGGTTACCTGACCGCGGCATTTTTATTGCCGAGGCCTATCAGGCAGTTGAGCGATGCGAATGGCGATATTCAAAAAGGCATCGCGGCGGCCGAATCGTTATTTGAAATTCTGGACGAGCCGGGCGAGCTGGACGAGGGCAGGTATCAAGCCGAAAGATGCAAAGGCGCCCTGGAATTCAAAAATCTGACCTTTCAATATGCGGGCGCAAATGAGCCTGCGCTGATCGACATCAATTTTAAGGCCGAGCCGGGACAGACTATTGCGCTGGTAGGGGCTTCCGGCGGCGGTAAAAGTACGCTTGCCAATTTGGTTTCGCGTTTTTATCCGCATGATACCGGTGAAATATTGCTGGACGGCGTGGAAATTAATACGTATGAGCTGGCAAATTTGAGGAAACAGTTGGCGCTGGTCAACCAGCAAGTCACTTTATTCAATGACACGATAG
The DNA here is from genome assembly GCA_036741905.1 of Methylobacter sp. Taxonomy (GTDB): domain Bacteria; phylum Pseudomonadota; class Gammaproteobacteria; order Methylococcales; family Methylomonadaceae; genus Methylobacter_A. Next base: position 1,585 of record DAINRH010000254.1, read on the forward strand.
CCAACAATATCGCCTACGGGTCGCTTGCGACCGCAACCCGAAGCGAAATAACTCAGGCCGCAACCGACGCTTATGCGATGGAATTTATCGCCAAGTATGAACAGGGGCTGGATACGGAAATAGGCGAGAATGGCGTCAAACTATCCGGCGGACAACGGCAAAGGTTGGCTTTGGCCAGGGCATTGCTGAAAGACGCCCCGATATTGATACTGGATGAGGCAACATCGGCGCTCGATACCGAATCGGAGCGGTTTATACAGGCGGCGCTGCAAAAAGTCATGAGCAATAGGACGACGCTGGTTATTGCCCATCGACTGTCGACCATTGAAAATGCGGACATGATTTTGGTTATGGATCACGGGCGCATCGTGGAAAGAGGCTCTCATCAGGAGCTGATTGCAAAAAATGGAGCCTATGCGCGTTTGCATTCCATGCAATTTAAGGAACATCGCAAGGGCGATCAACCGATCGCCGCTACTGAAGCATTACATTCAGACATTGCCTAGGGGGCATTATTTTGAAGACATTTATTTCCGAGCTTGAAGAGCATAAAGCGATGATGGAGCGGTTGGCTGATTGTTCCGGGGCTATTGAGGCGGCCGGAGCGTTGCTGATTGAAACATTAAGGCAGGGCGGGAAAATATTGTTGTGCGGCAATGGCGGCAGTGCGGCCGATTGCCAGCATATCGCTGCGGAGTTGGTGGTCAGATATGAAAAAAACCGGAAGGCTCTGGCGGCCATTGCGTTGACCACAGACAGCTCGATTTTAACGGCGCACAGCAATGATATAGGATTCGATACGGTCTATTCCAGGCAGATTGAAGCCATCGCCAATGAAAAAGATTGCTTGATTGCTATTTCCACATCAGGAACCAGCAAAAATATATTAAACGCGGTGGACGCTGCAAGGTTGAAAGGTATGGCTGTTATCGGGTTAACCGGGTGTGAAGGCGGTGAGCTATGCGGGCAGGTTACGCATTCGGTGATCGTTCCCTCGGAGGTGACTGCAAGAATTCAGGAGGCGCATATATTGATAGGCCACTGGTGGTGTGGCGCGATTGAGGGGGCTTATTGATGTTGGCAGCCGCACCTGAGTTTGGGCAAGCTCGAATCATAGTCATTGGCGATGTGATGTTGGATCGGTACTGGTCCGGGCAGGCCGCGCGCATTTCGCCGGAAGCGCCGGTGCCGGTGGTCAGGGTTAAAACTATTGAAGATCGCGTCGGCGGCGCGGGCAATGTCGCGCTCAATATTGCCAAATTAGGCGGCAAGGTCACTCTGTTGGGCGTTGTCGGCGATGATGCCGAAGGCGAGATATTGAGGCGACTGCTCGAAGCGGAAGGCGTGGCCTGCGATTTTGTCGTCGAGCAGGAAATTCGCAGTATCTGCAAGTTGAGGGTTATGGCGCAGCATCAGCAGCTCATTCGGATCGATTTTGAAGAGACATCTCTTAAGTTTGATTCGGATGCGTTGTTGGCAAGGCTGGTTGAACATCTGCCTGAGAATAATACGGTTGTTTTCTCGGATTATGGCAAAGGCACATTGGCGGATGTTTCAACGTATATCATTAAGGCCAAGCAAGCCGGCGTTAAGGTTTTGGTGGATCCGAAAGGGGTGGATTATCAGCGATATGCGCAAGCGGACCTGATAACACCGAATCTGTCTGAATTGCAGGCGGTGGTCGGTATTGCTGAAAATGAAGATAATTTGATTGAAAAAGGGCGAGGGCTGTTAAAGCGGTATCAAATCCCGACGCTTTTGTTGACTCGCGGCGAGGCGGGCATGACCTTAATGCAAGACGATCAAGTACATTCATTACCGGCTCAGGCCAAGGATGTTTTTGACGTGACCGGTGCCGGAGATACGGTTATCGCGGTGATGGCTCTGGGTGTGGCGCTGGATATGGCGTTGTATGATGCGATGTATCTGGCTAACTTGGCGGGAGGCATTGTGGTTGGAAAGCTGGGTACATCAACCGTATCACTGCAGGAGTTAACGCGGGCCATGCACGGCGATAGGGATTCCCAATACGGCATCGTTTCGGAAGACGAATTGGCGCAAATAATGGCTGGCGCCAAAGCCCATGATGAACGCATTATCATGACCAATGGTTGTTTCGATCTATTACACGCGGGACATGTGACTTATTTGCAGCAGGCAAAGGGGTTGGGCGATCGGTTGGTTGTGGCGGTAAACTCCGACGCGTCGGTCAGGCAGCTTAAGGGGGAGTCCCGGCCTATTAATGGCTTGCAGGAACGGATGACGGTTCTGGCGGCGTTAGCCTGCGTGGACTGGGTGGTTTCATTCGAAGAGGAAACGCCCGAAAGATTATATTGCAGGCTGTTGCCGGACGTCATCGTCAAGGGTGGCGATTACAGCTCGGAGCAAGTCGCCGGTGGCGATTGCGTTATTCGGGCCGGTGGAGAAGTAAAGATTTTGCAGTTTGTTGACGGGCAATCTACAACTGCAATGATTAAAAAAGCGAGGGGACTGGAATGATTGTTGTTACGGGCGGGGCTGGTTTTATTGGAAGTAATCTTATTCGAGCATTAAACCAGCGAGGTGAGCGAAATATATTGCTGGTCGATCATTTGGTTAATGGGCGAAAAATGCACAATATAGCCGATCTTGATGTCGCCGATTACATGGACAAGGGGGAGTTTCTCGAGAAAATCGGCGTGGCTCATTTTTTTGATGGGGTACGGGCGGTTTTTCATCAGGGTGCCTGTTCTGCGACGACGGAGTGGGATGGAAAGTATGTGATGATGAATAATTATGATTATTCCAAGCGTTTATTGCATTGGTGCATCGCGAAGAACGTCGCATTTATGTACGCATCTTCCGCTTCGGTTTATGGGACTGGCGAGCATGGATTTCGGGTTGATCGTAGTTGCGAGCATCCTATCAATATGTATGCCTACTCAAAATTTCAATTCGATCAATATGTTCGTCCTTTATTAACTAAAACCTTAAGCCCGATTGTCGGTTTTCGCTATTTTAATGTTTATGGACCAAGAGAGCAGCATAAGGGCTCTATGAGTAGCACGGCATTTCATTTTAATCGGCAGGTTATTGAGCAAAAAAGAGCAAAGTTGTTTGAGGGCTGCGATGGCATGGCTAATGGCGAACAAAAGCGGGACTTTGTTCATGTTGATGATGTTGTCGATGTAAATTTGTGGTTTTTGGACCATCCGGAGCAACGCGGTATTTATAACGTAGGAACGGGGCGAGCGGAAACGTTTAATGCGATCGCTCAGGCGGTGACTGATTGGCATAATGAAGGCGAGATTGAGTATATCCCGTTTCCCGAGCATTTAAAGGGCGCGTATCAGAGCTATACCCAAGCGGATATTTCCGGGTTAAGAGAGGCTGGGTACACGAAGGACTTTTTGACGGTTAAGCAAGGCGTCGCAAGATATTTGGATTGGTTGAATACATAAGGAGCGGTTATAAGAAAATAACCTCTTGACGTATTCTGAGAAGGCTGTACAATGCGCAGTTCTTTCGGGGCAGGTTTCTCTGAAAGAGTCGGTAGGATAGCTGGCAAGAAGATAAATTCAACAATTATGTTGACAAATGGGGTTGGTAGGTTATAATGGCTGGCTTCGTAGGGATTTAGTAAGGCTCTTCGATGAGCAGGGATTGAAAATAAAGTTAACAGGACGTTGACAAGTTGAATTGGATCTGTATAATTATCCAGCTCAACCAGGGGTTGACCCTGACGCTCTTTAAAAACCTGATCAAAATAATTTGTGTGGGTGCTTGTGATGGATTGTTTATGCTTGTAATAAATAATCGACACAAGAACTACACGTAAAAAGTAATT
>DAINRH010000255.1:0-2341 GCA_036741905.1 Methylobacter sp.
TAACGTAGAGCTAACCGGGCGCGGCCCGGAAAGCTGAAAAAACAAAACCGCATTATAACCGCGCTCCGGTTGAGCGTAATGTTAGAGTAGTAACTATTCCCCACGACCATCTTTCAGGATTTGCTGAAGGTGTTTGGTTCTTTCACGTGTCAACTCAGCCTTGCGATACAAAAGCGACATTGGATACATGCTACCCCAGCAAACCCTTACGTTATTTTCCTCACATGCAAACCTTGCTTCGAGGTCAGCATCACGAAATGATAACCAAGATTTTTGAGCAAGCCGCAGTTTGCTAATGAATAACTTGTCATCAGCCTCTTTCTTAAGGAGTGATTGATAAGTTTGATTTAACTCGTCGTCTGCTTTGTCGAAGTCATCGCGAGCGCAGGCATTAAGCTCTAATTGGTTTCCACCATCATTGCACTTGATGTCATCATTAGCCCATGATGCTGTTGGAACAAGAGCAATAATGGACAAAAGAATTAATCGAAGCATCGTGTTACCTCTGCCACTCTAACAAGTAATTATATGGTTTCTGTATATCATCCCTGATTACCGCTTCCTAGGCAATAAGCTAAGGATTTTTTTGCAGATTTCTAAGTGCATATTTTGTTGAGACGCAATTTCTGTTCAGCCCTCAAATAACCGGCATTTTACCCATGTTTCCGACCAGCCAAATGCTTTAACCTTAAACCCGTTAGCAGCAATGTTGCTGTGTAACAAACCAAGCTTACCCCTATCCATTTCACCAGATTGATCACGCGCTCCGAGGAATTCCAGTCATTCCACCAAGCCGGATCGACAAAATAATACAATCCTGCCGACATTGCCCCGGCAGCCAGCGATACCCTGGCAAAAAACAGCCACCAGCCGCTGGCCGGTTGATATACCTTGTCCTTGTGCAATTTTCTCAATAACAAGGCGGCGTTAAAAAAAGCGCCCAAGGATGTCGCCAAAGCCAGCCCCGCATGTGCCAGCGGAAAAACCAGCGCCAGATTCAGGCCCAAGCTGACGATCATCGCGTACACCCCGTAGCGTACCGGCGTTTTCATGTCGCCGCGCGAGGTGAAGCCCGGCACCAGCACTTTAATCAGGATAAATCCCAGCAAACCCAGCGAATACGCCTTCAAGCTCAATCCTGCAAAATGCACGTCGCTGACGCCGAATTCATTATATTGAAACAGTGTCGACAGCATCGGTTCGGCCAGCAATACCAAACCGATGGTGGCGGGCAATCCTACCAAAACAACCAGTCGCAAACCCCAATCCAGCGCATTTGAAAAAGCGGCAGTGTCTTCCGCTGCATGGCTTTTGGATAAACTCGGCAAAATGACCGTCCCCAGCGCAAGCCCCAAAATGCCTAACGGAAACTCCACCAGCCGGTCGGAATAATACAGCCAGGACACGCTGCCGACGGTTAAAAACGAGGCAATCAAGGTATCCAGCAACAAATTAATCTGCGTCACTGAAACGCTGAAAATAGCCGGCAGCATCAAGCTGATAATCCGCTTAACGCCTGAGTCATCAGAGCCTAATCTCGGTCTTGGCATCAGCCCCAATCGTATCAACGAAGGAAACTGGAACAGCAACTGCACAATGCCCGCCGCAAAAACGCCCCACGCTAAAGCTGTGACCGGCTCGTCCATCAACGGCGCAAGCCGGATCGCGGCGGCTATCATGCAGATGTTCAGGAAAACCGGCGTTAAAGCGGGAATGGCAAATTGTCCGTGCGCATTTAAAATGCCACCGGCAAATGCCACCAGTGCAATAAAAAACAAGTAGGGGAAGGTAATCTGCAACAGTTGCACGGACAACTCATATTGGCTTCCCTGCCACATAAAGCCGGGAGCCAGCAGCATGATAAGCACCGGAGCGGCCACGACGCCGACCGCAGTAATCAGCAGTAAGAATACGGACAGGGTTCCGGCTGTTTTATCGATAAACTGTTTTAACGCGGCCTTGCTGCCGCGCTCTTTGTAATCGGACAGTACCGGAACAAAGGCGTGTGCAAAAGCGCCCTCTGCAAATAGACGACGCAAAAAGTTAGGAATTTTAAATGCGACAAAAAATGCATCGGTTGCCGCATTCACACCGAAAATATGCGCAATCAACATATCCCGGACAAAGCCGAGAATCCGTGAAATCAAGGTCATGCTGCCGACCACCAAGGTCGACTTAAAAAGCTGCCTGCTCAACGCCGCTCCTGTTATGATGCGTCAAAAAGTTTGACAATAATATCATTTAAAAAGATAATACACGGCTTAATTAACTTACACCAAGAATCGAGAAACTATGGCTAATACAGCACAAGCTAAAAAGCGTGCGCGACAAGCGGAAAAAA
>DAINRH010000255.1:2379-5337 GCA_036741905.1 Methylobacter sp.
CGACAAAGAAAAAGCGCAAGCAGCCTACAACACTGCCGTTCCGATTATCGATTCAGCAGTTACCAAAGGCATTATTCACAAGAATAAAGCCGCACGCGGTAAAAGCAGACTGAATGCAAAAGTAAAAGCTATCGCTTAACGCTTTAGCCTTACTCAATAAAAAAGGCCGTGCTCTTTGAGTTACGGCCTTTTTTATTGCTTGTCGTTTTTACAAGAATAGAACACGGATTTTACTGACAAGAAGCACCGAAATGACGACTTAAAAGAATACCGCTCAATCCGCGTTCCATTGTAAAACCAACTAAATTACAACCAGATTATCCCGATGAATCAGCTCCGAATCGTCGAAGTAACCCAGGATGCTCTCAAATTCCGAACTACTCTTGCCTACTATTAACTGAGCATCTGCATTGCCGTAATTAATCAGCCCTCGCGCGATTTCCAAGCCGCTTTCATCGACACAGGAAACCAACTCGCCGCGCTCAAATCTGCCCGATGCCGACTTAACGCCGACAGCCAAAAGACTTTTGCCCTCATTCTGCAACATCCTGACCGCGCCCGCATCCAAAACCAATTGCCCTTTAACCTGCAACTGCCCGGCGAGCCAGCGCTTTCTGGCCACCAACGGCTCTATGTCCGGCAATAAATGGGTACCCAAATTAGCCCCGGCGATTACCGCCACGATAGCATTGTCGGCGGCACCCGCCGCAATCACTGTTGCAGCGCCGGACCTGGAAGCCAATCGCGCCGCCCGCACCTTGGTACACATGCCGCCTCGACCCAAGCCGCTACGACTATCGCCAGCCATTACATCCAGCCGTTCGTCGTTAACACTGATCTCGGAAATTAATTCCGCATCGGGATGCAATCCGGGATCTCCGGTAAACAAACCCTGCTGATCGGTCAAAATGATCAGCAAGTCAGCCTCGACCAGATTGGCAACCAATGCCGCCAGGGTATCGTTATCGCCAAAGCGAATTTCTTCGGTCGCCACCGCATCGTTTTCATTAATGACCGGCACCACGCCAAACTTGAGCAAGGTCAACAAGGTGCTTCTGGCATTTAAATAGCGCTGCCGGTCCGATAAATCATCATGCGTCAATAACACCTGCGCCGCATGCAAGCGATGCTGCTGAAAATTATCGTCAAATACGCGCACCAAGCCCATTTGACCGACGGATGCCGCCGCCTGTAGCTCATGCAATGTCTTCGGCCGAGCTTTCATGCCCAAACGACACATTCCCTCCGCCACAGACCCCGAAGAAACCAGTATCACGTCGATAGATTGCCGCCTTAAGTCGGCCATCTGCTCAACCCAGGCAGCTATGGCGATCTTATCAAGCCCCTGCCCGCCTTTGGTTAATAAAGAACTGCCTATCTTGACGACAACCCGCTTAACTTTGGCAAAATCAGTCCTGTTCACTTTTTTCCTGCCGCTGCTGTTCCAAAAAGTTCATGATAGCGAACATCAATTCTCTTGTGCCTCCGCCATTAATTGCCGAAATCTTAAAAACCGGCCCTGTCCATTCCAGCTCATCGACAATCGCCCGGCAATGCGCATCAACCTCTTCTTCAAGCAAGCGGTCTATTTTATTCAATACCAGCCAGCGCGGCTTGGCAGCCAGCTCATCGCTCCATTTTTCGACCTCATGAATAATTTTTCTAGCCGCCTGCACCGGTGACTCGGCACTTTCGTAAGGTTCGACATCAATTACATGCAACAGCAAACCGGTACGCAACAAATGCTTCAAAAATTGCAATCCAAGCCCCGCACCTTCAGCCGCGCCCTCAATCACGCCGGGAATATCGGCAATAACAAAACTGCGCAAATCATCGACGCTAACCACGCCCAGATTGGGATGCAAAGTCGTAAACGGATAATCGGCAACCTTGGGCGTTGCCGCAGATACCGAGCGAATCAAGCTGGATTTTCCGGCATTAGGCATCCCCAGCAGACCGACATCGGCAATCAGCGTCAGCTCCAGGTTCAGCCTGCGATGCTCGCCTTCACTGCCCTTGCTGGCTTTCTGCGGCGCCCTGTTAACACTGCTTTTAAAGCGGGTATTGCCCAGACCATGAAAACCGCCCTGAGCGACCAGCAAAGTCTGACCGATTTCGGTTAAATCGCCGATAACCTCGCCGGTTTCCGCATCGGAAACCAATGTGCCAAGCGGCACCGGCACATAGCAATCATCGCCTTTTCGGCCGGTGCAATTACGGCTCATGCCGTTCTGCCCGCGTTGCGCCCGGTGTACCGCATGATAGCGAAAATCCACCAGAGTATTTACATTCTCCGCGGCAATCAGGTAAACACTGCCGCCATCGCCGCCATCGCCACCGTCCGGACCGCCCATCGGAATGTATTTCTCGCGCCGAAAGCCGATAGTACCATTGCCGCCATCGCCCGCTTCTACGCGAACTTCCGCCTCGTCAACAAATCTCATAAATCACATGCCGCCAAACTTCAAACTCAACCGATAAAAACAAAAAAAGCCCCACCATGAACGGCGGAGCTTTTTTAAAGTTGCCGGGTTACAAAACCCCAGCCTAACTGTCGCGCCATACTATAGCGCGATACAGCCGTACGTCTTATGCAGCAACAATACTGATAAACTTGCGGCTATTAGGTCCTTTAACCTGAAAAACCACCTTACCGTCAGCCGTTGCAAACAAAGTATGATCTTTTCCGCAACCTACGTTATCACCCGCGTGAAACTGGGTTCCACGTTGACGAACGATGATATTGCCTGCCGTTACGCTCTCGCCGCCGTAACGCTTAACGCCTAGTCTTTTCGCATTAGAGTCGCGACCGTTCCGGGTACTACCACCAGCTTTCTTATGAGCCATCTGTAACTCCTAATATCTTAAGCAGAAATGCCAGTAATCTGGACTTCTGTATAGTACTGACGATGCCCCATTTGCTTCATATGGTGCTTACGTCTTCTGAATTTAATAATT
>DAINRH010000256.1:0-4065 GCA_036741905.1 Methylobacter sp.
GATATCGAGCTGGGTGAATTCGGGCTGACGGTCGGCACGCAAGTCTTCATCGCGAAAACAACGCACCACTTGATAATAGCGATCCATGCCCGCTACCATCAAGATTTGTTTGTACAATTGCGGCGATTGCGGCAGCGCGAAAAACGAATTTTCGTGGGTACGGCTCGGCACGATGTAATCGCGCGCGCCTTCGGGTGTGGCTTTAGTCAGGTAAGGCGTTTCAATCTCGAAAAACTCGTTGTCGTCGAGGAAGTTCCGTAACACCCGCGTCACATCGCGTCGCACTTTCATCTTTTCCTGCATTTCGGTACGACGCAAGTCGATATAGCGATAGCGCAAACGCAGCTCTTCATTCACTTCGATGTCGCTTTCAACCGGGAACGGCGGGGTTTCCGACTCGTTCAGCACGACGATGTTTTTAGCCAGTATCTCAATCGCGCCGGAATGCATATTGGCGTTAATCGTGCCTGCGGGACGGTCGCGAACCAGTCCGGTAATTTGTAATACATATTCACTGTGTGTTTAATTCTCCGCACTTGTGAGTACGCATAAATTTTCCCTGTTGATTTGGTTAAGATGAAAGGCGAAAGGCTCAAGGCGAAGGCCTGTTTTTTTGCCTTTCGCCTTGAGCCTTTCGCCTGCTTTATTATTTACAGCCGCCGCCTGAACAGCCGCCGGTGGATGGTGCAGAACTTGAACAACTCGCCTCGCCCGCCACATTTTTCTTGGTGCCGCTTTTAAAATCCGTTTCGTACCAGCCGGTGCCTTTCAATCGGAATCCCGCCGCAGAAATCTTTTTCATTAACTCCGGCTTGCTACAGGCCGGGCAGATAGTTAGGGGCTCGGCACTGAGTTTTTGTAACGCTTCGTGCTCATGACCGCATGACTGACATTGGTACTCGTATATTGGCATTAACCGCTCCGATAACAAAAATAATAACCACAATAAGTGCTGCGCTTAGTTTTTCAAGGCACTTACTATAAAATAACCGCCTATTTTACAGAATTTACCTCCGATAATGAAAACATTAACCATCACAAGGCCGGATGACCTGCATTTACATGTCAGAAACGGCGCAGTTTTAAAAACCGTTATACCGCATACCGCAAGGCAATTTGCCCGCGCAGTCGTCATGCCCAATCTCAAACCGCCTGTTACTACGGTGGCTCAGGCCTTGATCTATCGGGAAGAAATTCTACAAGCGGTTCCGCTTGGTCTTGATTTTACGCCGTTGATGACGCTTTATCTGACCGGTTCGACGACCGCGGATGAAATCAAAAAAGCCGCCGAATCCGAACATATCCATGCCTTTAAACTGTATCCGGCAGGCGCCACCACCAATTCCGATTCCGGCGTTGCCGACATCAAGGCTGTTTATCCGTTATTGGCGGCGATGGAACAAGTAGACATACCGTTACTGATTCATGGCGAAGTCACCGATAACGCGTGCGATATTTTCGACAGGGAACGGGTATTTATCGACACCTACCTGACCGACATTACGCATAACTTCCCCGCTTTGCGCATCGTGGTCGAACACGTAACCACGACTGAAGCCGTGCAATTTGTGCAAGATGCCGGCGCCAATATTGCCGCAACCATCACTCCCCAGCATTTATTGTTTAACCGCAATGCGCTTCTGGCGGGCGGCATCAAACCGCACTATTATTGCCTGCCGATTATCAAGCGCGAGTCGCATCGTTTAGCATTGGTCAAAGCTGCGACCAGCGGCAACCCGAAGTTTTTTCTGGGCACCGACAGTGCGCCGCACCTGACTTCATTAAAGGAAACCGCCTGCGGTTGCGCCGGATGTTACAGCGCCCATGCAGCTTTGGAGCTTTATGCGGAAGCCTTTGAACGGGCGGATGCTTTGGACAAACTGGAAGGTTTCGCCAGTTTTTACGGGGCCGATTTTTACCGATTGGCCAGAAACTCAGGCACGGTCACCTTGGAAAAATCCGCATGGAAAGTGCCGTCCGCTTACGGGGAAGATGGACTGTCGATCACGCCGCTCAAGGCGAATGAAGAGTTGGGTTGGAAATTGGCTAAAGGCTAAAGAATTCACCACGAAGGCACGATGAGCACGAAATTTCCAATGTACACCCCTGAGCGATAAAATAATTTACGTAGGGTACGCTGCGCGTACCCTACCCAAAACATCGAAATTCTGACAACCGAAGTATATAATTTTTTCTTCGCGTCCTTCGTCCCTTCGTGGCAAATAATGCCCTTAGCCTGACTTTAATACGGCTTAACCGGAGCCAGATTATCCTCATTAAAGTCATCATCAATCTCCAGATAATCCGACCCCTCCGGCATATTGCCATCGTGAATCAGGTAGTCGCGATGTTGAAAATACGCGCTTTTAAAAAACGCATACCGGTCTACCGCGGCTTCCGTCGCTATCTTTTCAGTCGTCAAATTGTCTGCGCGTAAATCGATGGCATTCACCCCGAACAGTCCGCTGCTGATCACGCCGCTGTCAATATAGCTGATCGGATTCATCGCCGCGTCGCCGACCAGACCGCCCACGCCGCGCGGAGAACTCGGCCCGAAAAACGGCAGCACCAGGTAAGGACCGGTCGGCACGCCCCAAACCCCCATAGTTTGGTCGAAATCTTCATTATGCTTGGGTAAATCGATCATCGCCGCAACATCGACAAAACCGGCAACACCGGCGATGGTATTGACGATGAAGCGAGACCCATCCAGGCCGGTTTGCGAGATTTTAAACTGCAACAAGTCATTAATGGTGACGCCAATATCATTAATGTTACTGAAAAAATTGCTAACGCCTTGGTCGACAAACGATGGCGTTATCCACTGATAACCTTTGGCGATAGGCTTCATCGCATAATCGTCCAGTTTATCGTTAAAGGTCTGCACTCCCCTATTCCAACCTTCCAATGGATCTTGGGGGTCTTTTGCAGTAGTCGCACATCCGGCCAGCGTACCGGCTAAAACTAGACATCCAAGTTGAGTCATCAATTTTTTCTGTTGCATGTCATCCACTCCACAACGCTATTATTTTTATAACGGGTCAATTTTCGCGTAACATACCATAAATCGTCGCCTTCATTCCCCATCATTTCGACAGCTCTTGGCATAACTCAAAAAATGGATACATCTGTAATTCCCTTAGATAAACGTTTCCGAGGCTTCCTCCCGGTAGTCGTCGACATTGAAACAGCCGGATTTAATCCCAAAAAAAACGCATTACTGGAAATTGCCGCCGTGATTGTCGAGCTTAACAGTAACAGCGATCTGGAAATTACCGAACGTTATACAACACACGTCATCCCCTTTAAAAACGCCGAACTGGACGAAGCCGCGCTCAAATTTAACGGCATAGACCCGCACCACCCGTTCCGCATGGCTATTGAAGAGAAAGACGCGCTGCACATGCTGTTTAAACCGATTAAAGAGGCCGTCAAGCGCAACAATTGCACCAGGGCGATTCTGGTCGGACACAACCCTGCTTTCGACATCGGCTTCTTAAATGCCGCGATTCAAAGAACTCAAATAAAACGCAGCCCTTTTCATCCGTTCAGCACGTTCGATACCGCGACATTGGGGGGATTGGTCTATCAACAGACCGTGCTGGCTAAAATTGCTCAAACAGCGGGATTGGATTGGGATAACGAAAAAGCGCATTCGGCGCTTTATGACGCCGAAAAGACAGCGGAGCTGTTTTGCATGATAGTCAACCGCTGGAAGCAGCTGGAATCAATCGGTAGTTGATAATAAAACCGGCACACGGATGACGCAATCGTCATCCGTGTGGCATCGATTATTCCTCTATAGCATCAACCGCAGCCAGCATCTTTGCCAATTCACCCTGCTGGTACAAACCGGTAATAATGTCGCAACCGCCGACCAACTCGCCGCCGATATAAAGCTGAGGATAAGTCGGCCAGTTCGAATATCCCTTAAGCGCCTCGCGAAGCTCAGGGTCTTCAAGAATATTAACGTACATAAATTTGGCATGGCAAGCGCCCAATATTTGCACGGTCTGGCCGGAAAAGCCGCATTGAGGAAAATCCGGTGACCCTTTCATGTATAAA
>DAINRH010000256.1:4075-5278 GCA_036741905.1 Methylobacter sp.
CTGGTCTTTAATTCTTTCTATAACGCTCATGCTGATAATCACCTAATAAATAAAAACCCAGTGATTTTATCTACTTTGCAGCGATTAAAAAAGGAAATCTTGCAATCCGACACTCGGATAATCACTTGACGCAATCTTTGCCGTCACTGTCGGCGTTCGGTGTGTTTGGCTTCGGGGGCGGAATGGGACGCGCAAAAGACGTTATATCTGTTCAGTAATATTTTTAACCTGGCTTGATAGCAAAAAGAAATCGTATTATAGAGGTAAGAATCATCCCGGTTGATGCCAACATCGTTAGAGAAATAAGGTGTGTTATTTTATGTCCCATGCTTAGCTTAGCCGCTCAATTCATTGCAGGTTTACTCTATGCCAACGCCGGCGAATGGCTGATGCATAAATACATTCTGCATGGACTAGGAAAAAACCGGCATAGTTTCTGGGCTTATCATTGGTATGAGCATCACGCCGTTTGCGCTAAAAATGCCATGTTCGATCCAGGCTACCAATCCTTAAACCTAACAACATGGAACGCCCAAACCAAGGAACTGGCGGTATTATCAGCCATTGTGCTGCTGCATATGCCGCTGTTTTTACTATTTCCCCTATTTACCGGCGCGCTGTATGTATCGTTGATGCTTTATTACTACAAGCACCGCAAAGCCCACCTTGATCCCAGCTGGGCTAAACAGCATTTACGCTGGCATTACGACCACCATCTTGGCGGCAACCGCGCCGCAAACTGGTGCGTGACTTGGCCTTGGTTCGATTACTTGATGGGAACCCGCATTAAAAGAAAAACGCACCAATAGGCTGACGAATTGACTTTCCTGTAATCTATCCGGCGTAACTGAGCAGAATCTTTTCATCAAAGCGCATGCCGCATATGGAACCGTCGTATAGAACGATTATATTGATCTTTCTCCAGACACGCTTTATCTTCGTGGTCGCCCGCTCCTATAGGGATCTATAAAAACATTCCGAGCGCAGCGCAAAGTTACCTACTATAAATCACATAGAGTCCAGGCTTTTTAAACTCTTTCGGCACACCGCCTCACCAACGTTTTCCAGCGCCTGCAACTCCCCAAAAATAACAAGCCATTAACCCCCAAAAAACCTTATACTTTTCCTTATACCGGCGCTTTGATGAGGGATAATGACCAAGCTGCCGGATACGCCCAATAATAAAAATAATACAACAAGGAA
>DAINRH010000257.1:0-5261 GCA_036741905.1 Methylobacter sp.
AACCTGCCGGACTATGACGGTATGTTTGCACTGCAATACGTTCGTGAGCATAGGCCTGATTTACCAGTCATTGTGATTTCTGGTAGGCTGGGTGAGGAAGAGGCAGTGGAATGCCTGAAAGCTGGTGCCACCGACTATATACTCAAACAGCGAATGCAAAGATTAGGTGCTGCTGTACGTCGGGCATTGTTGGAAAAAGCCGAACAGATAACGCGGCGTGAGGCAGAAGAAGAAATTGTGCGTCAGCATAAATTTCTGCGGCAGGTGATTGATCTTGATCGCAACTTCATTTTTGCCAAGAACTATGCAGGGCAGTTTACTCTAGTGAATCAATCACTGGCAGAAGCCTATGGCACTAATGTGAACAGTCTGTTAGGTAAGACTGATGCCGACTTCAACCACAACGTGGAGGAGGTGAAGTTTTTTAACAATCATGACCGCTTTGTAATAGATACGCTACAGGAAGTATTCATTCCAGAGGAAAAAATTACTGATGCTGCTGGCAAGGTACGCTGGTTACAAACGGTCAGGCGTCCCATCATATCCGAGAACGCTAATGCCAATATGATGCTGGGGATATCCGTAGATATCACCGAACGAAAAAAACAAGAGTTGCGCCTAGCCCGGCTTAATCGCATGCATAGCATGTTAAGTAGCATAAACTCGGCTATTACGCGTATCAAAGACCGAAATGAACTATTGCAAGAAGCATGTCGCATTGCCATCGATGAGGGGAAATTCACGCTAGCTTGGTGTGGTTTTGTCGACAATCAAAATCAGGTATTGATACCTCTTGTTTACTCAGGGGATCAGCGTGGTATTCTGAATGGACTCCGGATATCTTTGGATGAAGATCATTCTGAACTAGGATATGCACTAAATGATGGTATAGACTTAAAAACGCCTATGTCAGTCAATCTCAAAGAGTCCAGTATTGTTCATGACTTGGGTAGGGGACCAAGGCGCGAGGATTTATTGTTGCAGAATGGGTTTCAATCGTTAGCTTCATTTCCGATAATAATCGATGAGCAGTTTGCTGGCTTGATGGTGATGTATTCGGAAGATGCAGATATATTTGATTCTGATGAGATGGCGTTACTGACAACCTTGGCAGATGACATTTCTTTTGCGCTTAATTACCAAGAAAAACAAGCTGCGTTGAACTATGCAACCTTATTCGACCTATTAACTGGCTTACCTAATCGGCAGCTCTTTTTAGAG
The DNA here is from genome assembly GCA_036741905.1 of Methylobacter sp. Classification (GTDB taxonomy): domain Bacteria; phylum Pseudomonadota; class Gammaproteobacteria; order Methylococcales; family Methylomonadaceae; genus Methylobacter_A. The sequence continues at coordinate 1,222 of DAINRH010000257.1, forward strand.
CGTGCTGAGTTCGATATCCAATCTAATGCAAATACCAATAGTTTTCTAGCGCTGTTGTTAATCGACATCCGACATTTTGGCATGATCAATGACTCGTTTGGTAAATCTAAGGGCGACCAGTTGCTACAAATGATTGCTCAGCGGCTATCTACAGAGCAGCCGGCCAATATTGCGCGTATTGGCGGCAATTGCTTTGCTATTGCTATATCAGGACTACATAATGACGCTGAGTTTGCACATACATTGCAGACATATCTGGTCGAGCCCTTTACACCATCATTCTTGATAGGTGATCAGGAGCTGAATGTCACCATACGCTCTGGAATTTCTGTATTTCCAACAGATGGCAGAGCGGTTGAAGCTCTGATTACTAATGCAGAGGTTGCACTAAAAAAAGCCAAACTCTCGAGCACGGAATATATGTTCTATACCTCAGACATGAATGCGCGAGTCACCGAGCAGCTGCTGATGGAAAGTCAACTGCGCAAAGCAATAACTGAAAAACAATTTGTAATGTACTATCAACCAAAGCATACTGCTAGTAGTGGTGACCTAGTAGGTTTGGAAGCGCTCATTCGCTGGGTAAGCCCGGAGCGTGGGCTTGTTCCACCGCTTGAATTCATTCCGATTCTAGAAGACTCCGGCATGATTATGGAAGTGGGGAAATGGTTAACGCGACAAGCGGCAACGGATTATCTCAAGTGGCAGAAACTTGGGTTAAATCCGCCACCGATTGCTGTTAATGTATCAGCCCTACAATTAAAAAATCCCGATTTTGTGGATGTCATCCGCAGCTCTGTATGGGGGCATATAGATGATAATGACATCACAAACAATAGTCAGGAATCTGCAGCCATTGATCTTGAAATCACCGAATCTGTGTTGATGGAAAATATTGATAGCTTGATTCCAAGACTACAGGAACTCAAAGATGCAGGATTCCATATCTCGATTGATGATTTTGGTACTGGCTACTCTTCATTTAGCTATCTATCCAAGATTCCGCTCGGCACTATCAAAATTGACCGTTCCTTTATCACCGAAATAACGACGAGTGCTGACCAGAGGACGATTGTTTCGACCATTATCTTGCTTGCACATGCCCTCAAACTTAAAGTCATCGCTGAAGGGGTGGAAACTAACGAACAACGCGCGCAACTTATTCTAATGGGCTGCGATGAGCTGCAAGGCTATTTGCTTGGGAAACCGATGCCAAGTAGCGATGTGGAAAGTGTGTTAGCAAAGCTGATGAACTATAGACCTAGAGGTAGTCTTTGAGAAGTGAAAAGGTGGAAACTAAAAACGTCTACGATATTCTAGGAAGTCCAGTCGTCCGGTTGAACCAATGCGCTTTAGGTATTGAGAGGGGTGTCTCAGCACGAAATTAATCATGCCGAGAGTGTAGCTCCAAAAACAATTTTTTACATGTGTGTCTGATCAAAATTGGCGATCTAGTCTAATTTAATGTAGCTCTTCTACCTCATTTTTAATTTTTTTGAGTAACAACTCCAAATCTTTTTCTGGATCTGATTCTAAATACAGGCAGGTTAGGGTAATTAAGCTAACGATGTGGATGCCTAATCTTTGGGAGATTTCATTGATTTTATCAAGTGTTGGGTTTTTCATCCCTCTTTCCAGAGCGCTCAGATAAGTACGGCTAGAAACATCAGAAAAGTCTTCCTGTGTTAGACGCTTTGATTTCCGCGAGTGTTTTAACGCCTTAGCAAATGCTAATTTCATTTTTATATCCTAAATTGTTGTTATTTGTTCTTATTACCATCTAGCCAAAACGAACACTTTAAAACTACAATCTATAGTGTTCATTTTGTTGGGTGCGTGATGTACAACAAAGGTACATTTTTAGCTACAGTTGTTTGCACTTGGAGTTTTAATGTTGGTCTTAGGTCTTGTAACATCCATATTAATAGCCTCATTTTTTTTTTGCCGTGCGCACAAGCACAAACCGAGCCAGAGGAGGATGTGCTCACGCATGCAGGTATACATGTTGATGACATCATAGTGATGGGTCAGCGCATGCGCCTTTCTACTGCTCAGGAAATTAAACGCAATAAACTTGAGATTGTTGATTCGGTGGTTGCAGACGACATTAACAAACTACCTGATTACAGTATTGCTGAGGCTATGCAGCGTATCACTGGGGTGCAGGTGGCACGTGACCGTGGTGAAGGTTCTGCACTTCAGGGTAATTTTTCTGCCAATAATGCGCTCAATATTGGGATTACTATTCGCGGGTTGCCGATGGTAGAAACCTTGTTTAATGGACGCGAAGTGTTTACCGCTGGTGGTGGACGTACCTTTAACTTTGCTGATGTTCCAGCAGATATGGTGTCTGCCATTAGCGTTTATAAAACCTCTTCCGCAGCGCAAATTGAGGGCGGTGTGGGCGGATTGGTTGATTTACGCACACGTCACCCATTTGATTTTTCCGGGCGCAATGTGGTGGTGAGTGGTGGGTTAATGCATGGTAATCTGGCTGATAAAACTCAACCTAAAATTTCACTGTTAGCTAGTGACCGATGGGATACAGGCCTTGGCGAGTTTGGCGCGCTATTGAGTGTAGGCTACCAGAAACGTAGTTATCGTGAGGAGTATGTAACTTCTACTACCACTACCGTGAGTGGGCAATCGCTGCCTAGTTCATGGACGCAGGTGACAAATATTGGCGAGCGCGAGCGTATGGGCGCCAGTATTATTTTGCAATGGCGCCCAACAGAGCGGTTAGAGCTTTATACCGAGGTGCATCATTCGCAATTCAAAACGATAGAAGATGCTACCCAGCTTGCTATTTCAAAGACATCGGCTGCTATTGCCAGCAATATCACACTGTTTCCAGGTGCCAACGATGCGGCAAGCGTGACTTGGGATAATGCGACTGTTTCAACCACAGGCCAAGCGCGGGACACAATCGATCGTAATACACAAGTGGCAGTAGGTGGTAATTGGGTTGGTGACGCGTTAGCGTTGAAGACGGATTTTAGCCATACACGTAGCTACAATAACTTAGTGTTTTCTGCGCTAAACTTGAGTGGTGCAACGGCTACTGGCTTTGCACATCATGTATCAAACTCTCCTGCCTCGGCCCGTTTGGCTAGTAGCAATCTGTTGAGTCTTGCAAGTTTCACAACGGCAAGTGCTTGGTATGCAGAGGTTCCATTTGAGGGGGAAATGACAGCACTGCAATTTGATGGAGAATATCAGCTATCTGGCAAAGTGATTGATGCACTGTCTGCAGGCGTTCGATATGCGGAGCGTGGGGCGGATAACAAGTTAGGGCAGATATCTGATTTCCCTTCAGTATCTGCAGTTGGTGCTGGCGCTGGCGTGATGGGTAACAACTCCCCAGATATTGGCGGTTATTTGGTAGGGAATCCATCGTTGGCGCGTAATGTTACTGCATTGCGACAATTACTGGGTATTTCCACCGCCTTGTCATCTAGCAATCCGCTGGGTACATGGAAAATTGAGGAAGATACCAAGGCAGCTTATCTGATGGCTAAAATTAAATTAGCTGATTTACCACTAGAGGGAAATGTTGGTGTGCGTGTGGTGCGCACAGGTGAGTCTTTATCTGGTTTTCAAGGCAATAGTAATGCGAATGCCTTACCAATTAGTTTCAATCGGTCTGATATCGATACACTACCCAGTGTCAATCTACGCTACGAGCTGATGAAAGGCTTGTATTTGCGTGGAGCGGCCTCTAAAACCGTAACTCGCCCAGACTTCAACAAGATGTCGCCATCGCTGACACTTAATCTAGCCCAATTAAAGGGGGGGGCGGGTAATCCAGACCTTCGTCCGATGCGTGCCGATAACTTTGATATTGCGCTAGAAAAATACTTCAATAAAACCACTTCGGTTTATCTTACTGGCTTCAAAAAGAATGTCGATGGTTTTATCTCGGACGTGGTCACTCCAGAAACCTATGGTGGTATTACTTATGATGTCACTCGCCCCTACAATACCGGTGCATCGGTGATTCGTGGGGTTGAGGTTGGTTATCAGCAGTTTTACGATTTTCT
>DAINRH010000258.1:0-5255 GCA_036741905.1 Methylobacter sp.
GTCGGAAACCAGGTTGTTGTAACCGAACGATACGCCGCGCTCGCAGACCATAATCTGCTGGTTTCCGGTTGCCTTGGCTTTGTTAGCGACATGCACCATATCCCAGGGCGCCAGGAACTGGCCTTTTTTGATATTAACGGGAATGCCTTGAGAGGCGACTTGCTGAATAAAATTGGTTTGCCGACATAAAAACGCAGGTGTTTGCATTACATCGACGACCGAGGCGACTTCGGCCAGCGGCGTATCTTCATGGACATCGGTCAACACCGGCACGCCGATTTGCTGTTTGACTTTTTCCAGTATTTTTAGCCCTTCTTCGACGCCGGGGCCGCGATAACTTTCGTGCGACGAGCGGTTGGCTTTATCGAAAGACGACTTGTAAATAAAGGGAATGTTCAGCTGGGTCGTTAATTCTTTAAGGTACCCCGCGGTATCCAACGCCAGTTGCTCGCTTTCAATAACGCAGGGGCCGGCTATCAAAAAAAACGGCTGATCTAAACCGGCTTCAAAACCACATAACTTCATTGCACTACCCCTTTTTTATGTTCAAAAGCCGCAACGACAAAACCGGAAAACAGCGGGTGGCCTTTTCTGGGTGTTGAGGTAAATTCCGGGTGGAACTGGCAAGCCAGGAACCACGGATGATCGGGTATTTCTATCACTTCGACCAAACGCCCATCAATAGACTTGCCGGAAAAGCGCATACCGGCCTGTTCCAGTTTTTCCAGGTACTGGCTGTTAAATTCATAACGATGACGATGTCTTTCGGTAATCACGTCTTTCTGATACAACTGGAAAGCCAGAGAATCGGATTGTAACCGGCATTGCTGCCCGCCCAGACGCATCGAACCGCCTAAGTCGGATTCTTCATTGCGCGTTTCCAGTTGGCCGTCTTCAGACATCCATTCGGTAATCAAACCGATCACCGGATGCGGCGACTTGGGCAAAAATTCGGTGCTGTGCGCGCCTTCCAAACCGGCTGCATCACGGGCGAATTCAATAACGGCAACCTGCATACCCAGGCAAATGCCCAAATAAGGAATTTTATGTTCCCGCGCATATTTGACTGTGGCAATTTTGCCTTCCACGCCGCGTTCGCCGAAACCGCCCGGAACCAGGATCGCATCGACGCCTTTCAGTTTGGCAACGCCTTCATCCTCGATAATTTCCGAATCGATATAGATAATATTGACCTTGGTGCGGGTGCGGATACCGGCATGAATCAAGGCTTCATTCAGCGATTTATAAGCGTCGGAATGGTCGACATATTTTCCGACAATAGCAATAGTCGCTTCATTGGAAGAATGCTCCAGCGCTTCGACAACGGCTTTCCATTCGGACAAATCCGCCGGCGGCACATCCAGTCTCAGTTTGTGAACGACAATATCATCCAGGCCTTGATCGCGCAGTAGCAAAGGAATCTTGTAAATCGAAGTCGCGTCGATCGCGGAAATAACCGCTTTTTCCTCTACGTTGGTAAACAAGGCGATTTTACGACGCTCACTGGCCGGTATCGGTTGCTCCGAACGGCAAATTAAAATATCCGGCTGAATGCCGATGCTGCGCAATTCTTTTACCGAATGCTGGGTCGGCTTAGTTTTTATTTCGCCGGCTGAACGAATATACGGCACCAGCGTTAAATGAATAAATAACGAGCGGTCGGAACCCAGTTCAAAACGCATCTGGCGGATAGCTTCCAGAAAAGGCAAAGACTCAATATCGCCTACCGTGCCGCCGACTTCAATCAGGGCAACATCAACGCCTTCGGCGCTCTCATAAACACGGCGTTTAATTTCATCGGTGATATGAGGAATGACCTGAACCGTCGCGCCCAAATATTCGCCTTTGCGTTCCTTGCGTAGAACGCTTTCGTAGACCTGCCCGGTTGAAAAGCTGTTCCTTTTAGTCATCGTGGTTTTAATAAACCGCTCATAATGGCCTAAGTCAAGATCAGTTTCCGTACCGTCTTCCGTGACAAATACCTCACCATGCTGAAAAGGACTCATGGTGCCCGGATCGACATTGATATAAGGATCGAGCTTGGTCATGGTGACTTTGAGGCCGCGAGACTCAAGAATGGCGGCAAGTGAAGATGCAGCAATGCCTTTGCCGAGAGACGAAACAACGCCCCCGGTAATGAAAATGTATTTTGTCATGTAGGATTTTTAGACTTCAGTGATAACTGATGAAGTTAGGTGAAACCGATGCATTTTAATCGACAATACGCTTTTCGTCATTGTCTTTTGGCTTTAATTCTTAACTTTGTAGGTGAAGCTGATACAGTCTTGTTTTTTTTCACTATAAAATGCTGCCTCGATCCATCGGTCGCTTACAGCGGCGAGCGCATCATTCAAGTAAATCAAGGGCACAGCATCCCTTTCCCACGGCGGAATACCTGCCTCTTGGAATAGATTTTTCAGTGAATGATGACCTTGACGGCCCGGTAAGCGGATTTTCTCACCGCCTTGGCGAAATCTTATCTCAACCTTGGCGTTTTGCCACTGCTCACGGAGTATTCCCTTTGAAGAAGGCTCAAAAGACAATTCCCGATCTTGAGCTATCTTTATCGACGCTTGCCCGGTCGGCCAAACAAAGTGATGCTCGCATCCTTCAGGCGAATCCAAGCCCGTTTCGGACAGCTTCGTCAGGCAATACAGCTTATCCCGGTAACGGCGAATGCTGTAACCCTGCCCCGACAAGACCGGATCGCGATGTTCGGCTGCCGCAACCACCTGAGCTAAAATCCGCCCGACAAGCGCCTGCGCGGGCATTTTCAATCCCCTATTCCGGAACCAATGTCTGATAATAAGTTGCTGTTGCTGGCGATGATGCTCAGTTAATCGACCGATGCGCAAGGTCTTATCGACTTGATCGAAAACCTCGTCAAACAACTCATCCGCCACTTCATCGACCAATACCTGCGCATCCGCGCAATGCTTTGCCGATCGCGCCACGGTTTTATCGATTGCCGGCCAACGTTGTTTTAATAACGGCACCACTGCATTGCGCAGGAAATTACGGTCATAATCGTTGCTTTGATTGCTGGGGTCTTCAATCCAGCTTAATTGACGGGCGCGAGCGTAATCGCCAATCGTCTGTTTAGGCGTATTCAACAAAGGCCTGAGCATCACCCCCGCTCCAAAAGCCATACGCTCCGGCATTCCGGAAAGTCCGCGCAAGCCGCTGCCGCGAAACAATTGCAGCAGCACCGTTTCCAGCTGGTCTTCCCGGTGCTGGGCAAGCAGCAACGCATCATCGGCTTTAATTAACGATTTTAAAACCGCGTACCGGGCGTTTCTGGCGGCTTCTTCAGGACTTTCGCCCGGCGCCGCCTTAGCATTAACCCGCAGCGTTAAAAACTCAACCCCCAGATCTTCAGCCGTTTTGCCGCAATGCTTGGCCCAAGATTCGGCTTCCGCCTGCAAGCCGTGATGTACGTAAACAGCGGTGAGCCTGTCTTTGAGTTGAGGCATAGACGCGCAACAATGCAGCAAAACATGAGAATCCACGCCGCCGCTATAGGCGATATAAAATCTTTGTTGCTCGTTCTCAAGATCAAGTTGTTTGGAAATGCTACCGCAAAAATCCTCGTAGAGACTCGAACCTTTCGCCTTTCGCCTTTCGCCTTGCACCTTTCGCCTACGTTCTACTTCCCGCCTTCATCGGTAAAGACCCCGAAATCCATAATCCGTTGGTAGCGTCTTTCCATTAACGTATCGACAGGTTGCCGCCTCAACTCATTCATGTGACGCACCAGCGCTTCCTTTAAGTTCATGGCAATCACTTTAAAATTCCGATGCCCGCCGCCTAAAGGCTCCCTGACCACTTCATCCAGAAAACCCTGCTCGCGAATGCGATCCGAAGTAATGCCCATCGCCTCGGCCGCCAATTGCGATTTATCGGCGCTTTTCCACAAAATCGATGCGCAGCCTTCCGGAGAAATAACCGAATAAGTGCTGTATTCCAGCATGATTAAACGGTCGCCGACACCGATGGCCAACGCGCCGCCGGAACCGCCTTCACCGATAATGGTGCAGATAATCGGCGTTTTCAGTCTAGCCATTTCAAACAAATTTTTGGCGATAGCTTCGCTTTGGCCGCGCTCTTCGGCACCGATACCCGGATAAGCTCCCGGTGTGTCAATCAGGCAAATAACCGGCATTTTAAAACGCTCGGCCATTTTCATCATGCGCAAGGCCTTACGATACCCTTCCGGGCGCGGCATACCGAAGTTGCGATAAATTTTTTCCTTGGTGTCGCGTCCTTTTTGATGACCGATCACCATCACCGGCTGTCCCTCAAGGCGCGCCAAGCCGCAAATAATCGCCGGATCATCGGCATAAGCCCGGTCGCCGTGCAGCTCATGGAAATCGGTAAAAATATGTTCCACATAATCCAGCGTATAAGGACGGCCCGGATGGCGGGATAACTGGGAAATCTGCCAGTCGGAAAGATCGGTAAAAATCGACTCCGTCAAAGCCTGGCTTCGGTCTTCCAGCTGCTTAAGCGCATCGGAAATATTAATGTTATTGTCAAACTGCACATTGCGGAGTTCTTCAATTTTCGCTTCTAGTTCAGCGATAGGTTGTTCGAAATCGAGAAATTTTAGGTCCATGTAGACTTGATCTGAAGAGTTGTTACAGTAACGGGTGATTTTATAGAAATTCAGTAATTTTTTCTAAATAAATTGCGCGCTCTAAATTAATGGAACACGAACACCAAAAGCAGAAGACTCTAAAATTGCAGCTCCATTACTACGCAGCAGTTTGCTCTTACCTGCATACTATGCATGCGGCATGAAATAATTAAGGCTGCTAAAAAGTTCCATTGGTTGTCATGTTTTTTCCTGACAAATGAAGTCAGGAAAAGTGCGCCAATTTTTAATGCGGTTTGTTATAAGTGTTCATACGGGTTGTATATTGAGCTCGAACATTGATACTTTAAAAAGCCCCCCTGATAATTACTTTCGCTAATTAGTATTATTTGGCGCAAAAGAATGAGCTGCTTAACTCACCAAAATGGGTGGGCCGTTAGCGCCGATTAATTCGCTTTCTTAGTCATCTTTAAAAACACTATGAGCATACGAAAAATTATCTTTTGCGACATCTGTAATCCGCGAGGAATAAAAACGGTAGAGCTTCGCCGAGCGTACAGGGAAAATGAATCTACCGGTCGACGTATTACCGAAAGTCGCTCATGGATAGAGGGTGAAATTACCGATGCCGTTGAAAATGGCTGGCTTTGCACATCGGATG
>DAINRH010000259.1:0-5229 GCA_036741905.1 Methylobacter sp.
TTATTTGAAGCCGGTGCTTCCTGTGTTGGCAGCCAATGCGGAAAGCTTTTTAAATATAGAAGCGCAAGCCTGGCCGGTCGATGCCAAGCCTTTGTTAAATCATGCGATCAACGAATTCAAACCGCTGATGACGCGGGTTGAGGCCGACAAAATCGCGGCAATAGTCGAAGCTTCCAAAGAAAACCTGGAAAAAACCGCCGCGCCTGTGAAAGCCAAAAAATGCGAGCCGATCGCCGACACCATCGAGTTTGAAGACTTCGCCAAGCTGGACTTGCGCATCGCCAGAATCATCAAGGCCGATCATGTCGAAGGCGCGGACAAGTTATTGCAGTTGACCGTCGATATAGGCGATGAAACCCGCAACATCTTTGCCGGGATTAAATCCGCCTACAGCCCGGAAGATTTGGAAGGAAAATTGACTCTGGTCATCGCCAATCTTGCGCCGAGGAAAATGCGTTTCGGCCTGTCCGAAGGCATGGTGCTTGCCGCAGGTCCCGGCGGCAAGGATATTTGGGTTTTGAGTCCCGATGAAGGGGCGCAGCCGGGGATGCGGGTTAAGTAGTGTTGATGTTTATCGTTCCCACGCTCCGGCGTGGGAACGCCGTATAGACGCTCCAGCGTCCCGCAACGCTGGAGCGTTGCGAACTGAATTCCCACGCCGGAGCGTGGGAACTATCAATTGCCAATCGCCGCGATGAGAATACCCGGAACATGCCTGTTGCACCTGAATCCCTCACCTTGATCGACCAAATCAATGCCTTGCTGCCACAGACCCAATGCGGACAATGCAGCTTTCAAGGCTGCCGCCCCTACGCCGAGGCCATCGCCTCGGGCATAGCGGACATCAACCAGTGCCCGCCGGGCGGTGACGAGGGCATAGGCGATCTGGCCGATTTATTAGGCGTTTCTCCCAAGCCGCTGAATACCGCATTCGGCCTGCACAAGCCCGCAAGCGTCGCGTTTATTATCGAGGAAGACTGCATCGGTTGCGTTAAATGCATCGCCGCCTGTCCTGTCGATGCGATAGTGGGCGCGGCAAAATTCATGCACACAGTTATAGCCTCGGAATGTACCGGTTGCGAATTGTGCATAGCGCCTTGTCCGGTCGATTGCATCGTCATGCAAGCCGCGCCGCCAGACAATACCGAAGTAAGTCGGGCACAAAAATCCGCACAAGCGAAACGGCGCTACGATGCGCGTTGCTTGCGCAAGAAACAGGAAGACGCTGAAAAAGCGGAGCGAGCGAAAAAGAAAAAACTGGCCTTGCTGAAGATGCAAGCGGCAAAGAAATAGGATGACAGGGTGACAAGATTGAGTCCGCCCCCCCACCCGATCAAAATGGCGTAGGCCGGAATAAGGCCATCCAAGGCTCTCCTGAGCAAAGTCGAAGGATGCGTAACGCGAGGTGGCGTTGCCTGCATGGATGTAGGTGTGGCGTGTGCGCTGGATGTTTGCCGGAAACGCCTGTTCTCGACATCGCTCGAACCGGCTTATTCCGGCCTACAGGACTGAAGCTTTAGACCCCAGCACATTTTCTTTTTTCACAACAACAATAAAAACTTCGCCTGCTCGATAGTCTCACGCTCTGCGCTCGTTGTTATACACATCCTCGGCGGATACCCAAATCTCCCCTCGCAAAGGCTGTCCAGGCCGATAGCTGGAGTGCAGGCTTCGCCTGCATGCAAGCGCAAGCAAAGCTTGCACTCCTGTTTCTTTATGATATAGATTCACGGAGTCCCACAGGCACTTGCGTATAAAAGATGAGTGTGGGAACCATAGAAGCAAGCTCAAAGGCGCTGCTTATACGCCACTTATACGCCACTGCGTTGATTAAAATACTCACCAAACCCTATCCACACCGTAACGCAAAAATAACGCCTCATTGCTGAGAAATTTCATATTTTCTACCAACGCTTGACCAATCAACAAACGGTCGAATGGGTCGCGATGCTCAAAAGGTAAACTTAACACGGCTAAAACATGGGCGGGCTTAACAGACAACAACGAAATACTTTGTTGTTCCAATGTATCAATCACCTGCTCAAGTGATTGCGACAACTTCAACTTACCAAGACCTATCTTGATTGCCATTTCCCAAAGACTAACAATGCTCAAATAAATATCGGCGCTTTCATCGCTGATAATGTCCTTTGCAGTGGCAGAAAGGCGATTATCGTCTTCCAAAAACCAGATTAAAGAATGCGTATCCAGTAAATAACGCATTACATATACTCTTTAAAGTCATCCAACGGCGCGTCAAAATCATCGGCCATAAAAATCACTAACCCTTTCATGCAGCCAATCTGCCGCTTTGATGATGGTTTTTTATTGACGCGCAGTTTTGAAATTAATTTTTCCAACTCTATTAATGACTCTTCCGGTAGCTCATCAATTTGACGGATTAAATTTAACTTATGTTCAGCAATATTCATCTTAGCCTCCACTTATCAACCGGCTTGCAAGGATTTTCATCTTAGTATCTTTGCGTTCTACGGGCAGTTACGTTAAGTGGTTTATGGTGGACTTGTCAAACCGAATGGTCTAACAACGTATCCGTTCGTGCTTCGACATGCTCAAGGTTAGCGGCAACCGGGAAAAGCCATAAATCCAGTTTTATTCACAGCGACAATAAAAACTTGGCCTGCTTGATAATCTCCTGCTCATCAATATCCTTAATCGAATAATCCTGCTTGTCGAGTTTGTACGGGTTGACGATTGACGCGGACTTGACCACTTTGTTGATGTCGGTCTGGTAAACCCGGCTGACCGGCGTCGGGCCGAAGAGGGTGATGGACGGCCTGTTTAATCCCCAGGCCATGTGGGTCGGGCCGGTATCGTTGCCGATCAGTAAGTCGGCCTTGGCTATCAATGCCTTCAGGCTGTTCAAATCCAGCTTGGGCATGACTTTGATCAGCTCGGATTGCGTCGCCATCCATTCCGCGGTGGCTTTTTCCTGCCCGCTGCCCCAGACGACCAGGCAGTTTTGCTGCAAGGCTTCGGCTATTTTTACGAACTTGGCGGCCGGATAGTTGCGGCTGTCCCAGGTTGAACCGATCACCAGCACAATGTTGGCCCGGTCTTTTGACAGGAAATCGTATATTTGCGGGTCTTCGTTGCTGAAAAACAAAAACGGCTTTTTGCCCAGGATTTGCTCGGTGCCGATGTCGATGCCTAAAGGGCTGGACAAAATCAGGGCGTTTCTGTCGATGGTATTGGCATCGTAAGCGCAGGCCACTTTGACATCGTAAAACCATGACGCGGCCTTTTCCCGGATTGAATCGGCATCGAATCCGGCGATGCGTTTTCCGACCAACTTGGCGGTAACCGCCGACTTGATCAGCCCTTGGGCGTCGATAACCAGGTCATAGTTGTTACTTGCATAGCCGCGAATTTTCTTGAACTGCGCAAAAATTCCGGCCTTGTCGGTTTTTAAGGCTTTCAGGTTAACCGTCAGAATATTATCGATGTCGGGGTTGTTTTTTAAAACCTCGGCGAAGCGTTCTTCAACAATCCAGTCGATCTGAATTTCCGGGGAATGCGCCTTGATAAACTGTAGCGCTACCATCGCATGAACGATGTCCCCCAGCGCCGAGAGTTTTACGATGGCGACCTTCACTTAGGCCCTGATTGGGTAAGCGTTATATATTCAAGCACCCGGTCCGGCGTGATGCCGGTCAGGCAATGACTATGGCCCAACGGGCAGTCGCGCTTGAAGCAGGGCGCGCAATCGAGATTGAGCGAGATAATCTGCGCCTTGTCGTTCAGCGGCGGCGTAAAGCCCGGATCCGATGAGCCGTAAATAGCGATGACTTTTTTGTCCAACGCGGCGGCAACATGCATCAAGCCGGAATCGTTGCTCACCACGGTATTGGCCAGCGACATTAAATCGACCGCTTCGGCCAAAGAGGTCCTGCCGGTGAAATCGGTGCAGAATCCGGAACACGCTTTGTTGATTTGGGCAGCGTCGGCTTTATCCTTCTCGGAACCGAACAGCCAAACCTGCCAGCCTTGGTCGATTTTATGCCGGGCGACTTCGGCGTAATACTCGGAAGGCCAGCGTTTTGCCGGGCCGTATTCGGCGCCGGGACATAAGGCCAGGATTTTTATCGACGCCCCAAGTCTGTCGGGAGCAGGCGCGGCGGGCGACAGCGTCAGCTTGAATTTATCGATGACCGCCTGTTGCCGGGCTTTGCTGATCGTTAGCGCAGGCTGCGGACATACCGGCGGCATAGCCGCATCGGCTGGCAAACCCAGAGCGACAAAGCGCTGCACGGTCATGGTCAGCAGCTTTTTATCCAATTTTCTGGCATCGTTAAGCAGTCCCCAGCGGCATTCGCCGATGTAACCGGTGCGGATGGGAATATTGGCGAAGAACGGGGGGATTGCGGATTTCCATGAATTGGGCAGCAGGATGGCCTGATCGTAGCCTTCCGAACGCAGGCTCAAGCCCAGTTTGATGCGCTCCATCAAGCCGAACTTGCCGCGCGGCAATGGCATGGCGATGGCTTTGGCCACTTCGGGCATTCTTTCCAGCAGGGATAATGTCCATGACGGCGCCAGCACGTCGATCCGGCAGGCCGGGTGGGTGTTTTTCAGCGCGATAAACAGGCTTTGCGCCATCACCATGTCGCCGACCCAGGAGGGGCCGACGACTAGGATTCTTTTTACGGTGTTGGCGATATCGGTATTTGGGCTGGCCATATGACGGTTGTATCACGATCAAGTAGGGTACGCTGCGCGTACCATTATTAAGCTCTCGTCTTTATACACAAGTCTCTGCGAGACGCCGTCGTTCTGGCAGGGATGCCGGAACCCAGGCACAGGGAGGTGACGCTTCGTATTACTCAAGTACCTGTAGAGTCACCAAGTTACCATCCATGCCGGTATGACGACTCTGAAACACACTTGTGTATAACGACGAGATTAAGCCTGGGTTACGCGTGAAAAGGTACGCGCAGCGTACCCTACATTCTGTGTTTTTAATCCACAAAGACATGACGTTTTATCGCTTCGCGCTCTTCGTGTCTTCGTGGTGAAAAATACTTTTAAAGCCGCTTAAGCAACGTAAGTCAGCCAATCGGGATGATCGTCTCTGCGTCCATGCACATAGTCGAAATACAGCGATTGCAATTGCTCGGTAACCGGCCCGCGGCTGCCGGAACCGATTGCACGATTATCCAGTTCCCTGATCGGCGTTACTTCAGCCGCAGAGCCGGTAAAGAACGCTTC
>DAINRH010000260.1:0-5211 GCA_036741905.1 Methylobacter sp.
CGCAGAGCGGTTCAGGCTGCATTCCCACGCAGAGCGTGGGAACGATGAGTTAGTTATTACCGACCGTATCCAAAGCCTTAAGGCGCGCGCGGCACGCCCTACAGCAGAGGCCTCCAAGCCGGGAACAGCGGCGAGCGGGAATCGTGTTTTCGCGAACCCGGCGCGGTTTTTAAGATGAAGAAACGTATTCTGCTGATTAGCTTGATTCTGGCGCTGATGACGCCTGTCGGCCTGCTCGGGTTGATGAACAGCATAACCGGCAGCCGCTGGCTGTTGCAGACGATTTTCTCAAGCTTACCGATACAGGCTTCAGTTAAAACCATTGACGGCCGGATACTTGAACGTATTGTGCTCACTGATCTGTACTATAAAAGCGATACGGGAACGGTCGCCGTTAAAAAGCTGGCGTTCGCATGGCAACCTTCCAAACTGTTCTCGGGTACTTTAAAAATTGTTGATGTGACCCTCGAACAAGTAAACGTTAGCCTGACCGAAACACCCCCATCGGAAGAAAGCGGTTTCGACCTTAATGCCGAACTACGGTTGCCGGTGCAAATCGTGATTGAAAACCTGCTGTTGACCAATCTAACCTTTCAGCAAGGCGAGCAAGTCCAACAACTGGAAAAACTGCACTTGTCGGCATTTACCGAACACGGCCGACTTAATATCGTCTCGCTGACTGTTAATGCCAAACCGGGAGTTGCAACGGCCAAAGGACAAATGGGCTTGGGCAAGGGTTTTCCATTCAGCTTAACCGCCGATTGGCAGCTTGCAACGGCAGATTACGGTTTATGGCAAGCGACAGCCACGGTCAACGGCGACATGCATCAGCTGGCTTTCGAAAATCGGTTGTCGTCACCGTTCAAATCAGCCTTGAAAGGCAGTCTGGATAATTTGCAGGATGCGCCGCGTATCACCGCGCACGGCGATTGGCAACAGCTTAATTGGCCGCTGAGCGGCGGCAAACCGCAGCTGACCAGCGAACAAGGATCTATTGAGTTGACCGGTTTGCTCAGCGATTATCAGCTTATATTGGACGCACAGTTAACCCTGCCGACTTTGCCGAAAGCCCATTTGGCGTTTAAAGGCAACGGCAGCATGGATGCCTTGTCTATTGAAAAACTGGAACTCAACTCAACGGCAGGGACATTCCAGGTCGACGGCGCTGTGTCCTGGAAAGACGCGACGGTTTTCGACCTTAGCGCGACCGGGCAAAATTTTAATCCCGCCATCCTGTTGCCCGAGCTTCCCGGCAGCCTGACCTTCAGCACCCATCTTAAAGGCAAAGTGGCCGGAGACGCGTTACAGCTGGATGCCGGGATTAACAAGCTGTCCGGCAAGTTGCGCGGTTATCCGCTTAGCGCAGACGGCAAGCTGGCTTTGGCCGACGAACAGCTCAAGGTCGATGCCCTGCGGATCGTTTCGGGAGCCAATAAAATTGCCGTTAACGGTACGCTGGGCCAGCAGCAAGCCGCGCTTGTTGTCGCAATCGACGCCCCGGCCTTGGAATCGTTATGGCCGAACCTGGGCGGCAGTTTGAAAGGGGAAGGGCGTTTGCAGGGCGCGTGGAAGAATCCTTCGGTCAAGTTTCAGGCTGACGGCAAGCGTCTGCATTTTGCCGGATACCGCGCCGAGCAGGCGGCCGTCAATATCGACTATCAAGCCGATACAAAACTGACCTCTAAAATACGATTGTCCGCAAGCGGCATCCAAACCGGCACCCTGCAAATTGCAACACTGCGGGTTGACGGCTTGGGTACGCTTGAGCAACATCATTTTAAAGCCGATATCGACTCGTCTTACGGGGATGCATCAACCGTGCTGACCGGCAGTTACAAGGCCGGAGCGTGGCTGGGCGATTTTTCCAAACTGGATTTGGATACCCGCGATTCCGGCCGCTGGCGGCTTACGAATGATCTGACTATTCGCATAGCGCAAAGCCCCGCCGGAGTGGATGCGGCTTTGGCGAAAGCCTGCCTGGTCCAGCAACAGGCCGCTCTTTGTGCGCAGGGACGTTATCCTGCCAACGGCGACTTCCGCTTTCAAGTTAACGCCACGGCCTTACCGCTAAGCCTGATGCAAGCCTACTTACCCGAGCAGACAAAGTTAAAAGGCATCATCAATGCCGATGCGGACATGCAGCGGGAAAAGGGTTCGCTTAACGGTAATTTTCGGGTGGCTATGCCGGCTAACGCAAAGATTCTGTTTCGGACTCAGCAAGGCTCGACTGAACTTACCTTGGGTTCATTGTCATTATCGGGCAAGCTAAAAGAGACGATGGTTTCAGCCGATGTCGATGTGGCGCTGACGGGGCAGGATTATCTGCGCGGCCGGTTGCAACTGGATACCGGCAAGACTCAAAGCCTGTCCGGACAGGTAACGGCATCAATGCTTAACTTTGCCTTGTTGAATCCTTTTGTTCCGCAGTTGTCGAACATCAAAGGCAATCTAAAAGCGGATTTGGCGTTGCAAGGCAGCACCGACAAACCGCTGGTTAACGGAACAGCACGGCTCGTCGAGGGTGCCGTTGACCTTGCCGAGTTAGGGCTGGAACTTCGCGACATCAGGCTAGAGGCAGTTTCGTCCGCCGATAATGCCGAACGTATTCAGCTAAGCGGCTTTGCAAAATCCGGGCAGGGCTTTGTTAAGCTCGATGGTTTTGCAAGCCTGCAAGGCACAGCAGACTTGACGCTGAGCGGAACGGATTTTGAAGTCGCCAAATTGCCGGATGCTCAAATAGCCGTTTCGCCGGAGTTAAAAGGCGCGTTTGCCGGGCATCAAGGAAAAGTGACCGGCACCTTAAAAATCCCCAAAGCCGTTTTGCAGCTTCCGCAACTCCCCGAAAATACAGTAAAAGTCAGCAGCGATGAAGTGATTCTCGGCGAACAAAAAGCCGAGCCAAACGCTACGTCAGCACCCCAAATCGATGCGGAGTTAGACATCGAACTCGGCAAACAGGTCAGCTTTTCAGGGCAAGGGCTGAAGACCGACTTGTCCGGCAAATTGAAGATGACCAAGACTGGAGAAACAATGGCGATGTACGGCAGCATCGACATGAATAAGGCGCGTTATAAAAGCTACGGACAGGATCTTACCGTGCGAAAGGGGCGTTTCCTGTTTAACGGCCCTGTCGATAAGCCCTGGCTGGACGTGGAAGCCGTACGCGTTTCAAAAAGCAAAGAGGTTACCGCTATTTTGAACCTGACCGGTCCGCTGGATACGCCGCAAACGCGTCTGTCTTCGGAACCGGCCTTGCCGGAAGAAGAAGTGCTGGCCTATTTGATGACCGGCGGCCCGTTAAATCAGGTCAGCAAATCGGAAGGCAACAGGGTTGCCGCGGCCGCGTTATCTTACGGTTCGGGCAAGTTATCCTGGCTTTCCGACAAACTGGGCGTGGACGAGTTTGAAGTTCAGGAGGGAAAAGCGCTGCAAGATACACTGGCTACGGTAGGGCAATACCTGACGCCGGATTTCTATGTGGGCGCCAAAGTCGGCCTGTTTAATAAACAAGCCGTATTGGTATTAAAACGCAAGCTGACCAAGACCTTTAATGTTGAAACGCAGACCGGGACATCGCAAAGAATAAAACTTAACTATGAGTTTGATACTGATTAAAGGCGCGGAATAAGCAGGTGCTTAGGACAGGGTCGGTAATAACGTCTCGAAATATAAACTCATCGTTCCCACGCGCCGCGCTCATTTTTATACACATCTCGAAGTAGGCCGGAATAAGCGGGTTCGAGTGACAGCGAGAACTGGCGTTTCCGGCAAACACCTCCCGAACTCGCCGGAAACGCCACCTCGCGCTATGCGCTTGGATGGCCTTATTCCGGTCTACATCCTGATTAAAGGCGCGCTACGCCGTATACGGGACGCAGCGCGTCCGGCACTGCATTCCCACGCGGCGCGTGGGAACGAGGGTATCTCGCAGACACTTGTATAACGGCGAGCGCAGAGCGGGGGAACCCTAAGCGGAAGTGATTATTGATGGAGTCCTTAATAGAAGCGCATCAATGTTGATAGGTAGTGATACGAATGTTATTGATTTTACCCGCATGTTATAAATTTCAAGGTATGGATATATCGGTTTCAAGTTATTCAAATCACCCCTGCTTCATTTATTCCCGCCGATAGCTATCAACTAGCATTCATATGAATTCAAGAATTGATTCGAAATCTCAAGAGGAGAAACCAACATGAAAAAGCCAAAAATCGATAAAGTACTGGTAGGTGAAGCTCTGGTAGGCGAGGGTAATGAATTAGCCCATATCGACCTGATCATGGGGCCGCGAGGCAGCGCCGCAGAACTCGCATTTTGTATCACACTGACCAACCAAAAACGGGGCGATAATTCCCTGCTGGCGCTGGTCGCGCCCAATCTGATGGCTAAGCCTAATACCGTCATGTTCAACAAGGTCGAAATCAAGAACGAGAAACAGGCCACCCAAATGTTCGGCCCGGCGGAACGGGGCGTGGCCAAGGCGGTGATCGATAGCGTCAAAGAGGGGGTAATTCCGCTGGAAGAAGCGGGCGATATATTTATCTGCGTCGGTGTTTTTATCCACTGGGATGCCAAGGACAACCATAAAATCCAGGACTGGAATTACGAAGCCACTAAATTGGCGATCAAACGCGCTGTCGCAGGAGATCCGACGCCTGCCGAAGCGATTGCCCAGGAAAACGTGCAGCATCATCCGCTCGCGGCGCATGATTAAGGCGTTTGCCGACCTGTGCCGGAATAAGCCGGGATCGGAGTGAAATAAACGGTTATCTGTCGCGGTAACGGAAGTGCAAGCTTTGCTTGCACTTGCAGGCGAAGCCTGCACTCCAGCTGTCGGTAGCTCATAGCCAAAATAAATGCCCGACATTAAGTTAAATAGGCGCGCGGCCATAAGCCTAATTTAGGGTTTGATTGAAAATAACTTCCCGAAACCACTATTTTCGATCGTCAAGCCGTTTGTGCTGACCCTTCGGCTGCGCTCAGGATTAAAGGCCTTGTCGAAGCATGATCGGCTTGACGCGGTAGCCCGAAATTTTCCCGCTCACCCTTCGACACGCTCAGGGCAAACGGAAAAATTTCACCCAATCCATATCGGGAAGTTATTAGTCACAAAGGGGCGACGAGCCTTTCAAGCCCCAATCCACAGCGCGAGACTTACTGCCCATGACTCACAAAAGCACTGATCAAATCGAGTTAGGCAAAGGCGATGC
>DAINRH010000261.1:0-5207 GCA_036741905.1 Methylobacter sp.
ACTCTGTCGTGTAACGGACGTATTTTCATCAATATCTCCTAAACATTAAAATTACAGGTTAAATTCAGTTTTAAATTTTAGCACTCACCGTAGCAGAGTGCCAACAATAATCAGTTTTTGCAGTCTACCCCGTTCTTTGGCATCATCCCTTTTCACAATACCGCATCAACATGACTTATGAATGACAACCAACTATTACGCTATAGCCGCCAAATCATGCTTCCTCAAATCGATATTGAGGGGCAACAAAAACTTCTCGCTGCCAGCGTACTGATTGTCGGCGCAGGGGGACTCGGCTCCCCCGCGGCCATTTACCTTGCGGCGGCCGGGGTCGGCAATATCGCCATTTACGATAATGACGTCGTGGACTTATCCAATTTGCAAAGGCAAATTACTCACCACACCCCCGATATTGGGACTGATAAAGTAATTTCAACCCGCCAAACGCTTAATCGACTAAATCCCGAAGTCCGGATCAGAGCCGTCAAACAAAGACTGGAAGGTGAGCAACTTGAATCTGAAGTAATGCGAGCAGACGTGGTTTTGGACTGTAGCGATAATTTCTCAACGCGCTTTGCGATCAATAACGCCTGCGTCAAGCAGCAAACGCCGCTGGTTTCAGGCGCGGCAATCCGCTTTGAAGGCCAGGTGACGGTATTTACGCCGGGTAAAAACAACAGCCCGTGCTACAACTGCCTGTATAACAGCGACGGCGAAGAACTGCAAAATTGCGCCACAAACGGGGTCGTAGCCCCTATCACCGGCATAGTCGGCAGCGTTCAGGCATTGGAAGCGATGAAGCTGATCATGAATATCGGGGAAGCTTTAACCGGACGGTTATTACTGCTGGATGGCTTAACGATGGAATGGAATACGATGAAACTGAGGAAAAACCCTAACTGCCCGACCTGCGGCGCGTGATAGAGAAGCCTCCAGGTAATGCGATTCACCTGGAGGCTCATCAACAAACATATTATTACTTTTTAGCCAGCTTATCCTGAACGAACTTAATCGCTTTTTCGGCAAAATCGTTTACCACCGACGGACTATCACCATGCGGCTCAATTTCACCGAAGGGTTTGTCGCCAGCTTTGGTAAACCTGTAAATAAAATAGCCTAACGGCGCAAACGCAAACGCCGCAATAAGTATCATAACTACAAACAGTTCAGTAACTCCACCCATGACCCCTCCTCATCGTTGTTATATGTGTATTATTATTTTTAGGTGAAATCGGATAATACTCTCTTCCAGGCTAAAAAACATCTTTCGCCTTATTACACATAAAGCCACCAAAAACCTGCCGGGATGCTACTGAAAGAGCGGTTTTTCCGAGTACGTCTACTGGAAAAAATCTTCTGTCAGCCGCGAATCAATCCGTATTTTATTAAAGCTCTTTTGCAAAGAAGACTGCGGCCTTTAGAGGCATCCGCCTAATTAAACCTTTTCAGTTTGTTCTGGGGGTCTGCAATGCTTGAAAAACGTTTTACTGTCATTGAAAATCAAAATAATAGACTTGCTGTCTTATCCGAAATCTATTTCCAAGCATTGTTAACCGCCTTCACTCTAACGCACTAAATCAATTTATTTTTCAAAATTACGTGTACACTATGATCGATTCCTGTCCAGATTTTCGATATATAGAAGCCATTACCAAGTTGTTTTATAAGCCTTGTTAGATATACAACTAAGGGAGATAGAACAACAGGAATCGACGTAAGCATTAGCAGTCGCATGATCTTTACCGTTTATTTGAGCGCAGATATCAACTCAAATTTCCGTATAAATATGTTCTCTTAATACTTTTGATGCAATTTAAAATAAAAAATAAAGGATAGTCGTTATGAATAAAATGTTAGCTTTAAGCATTAACGCCCTATTGTGCTTCAGCTCTAGCGTCGCTTTATCAGCGCCCCCAAAGCATGCGCATTCGGTATTAAGCACCCCTAATCCTACGGGAATACCTATCCCCATAAGACAACCTTTTCAAGAACCCGATGAAGCCGGCGCAGGAGCAATAAATCTGGTTGTAGCCCCTAAGGTATTCACCTACAACGATAAGGACTATGCCTTTCGCACCTACAATGGCAAATTGGTTGGACCGACCATGCGCATAGCCCCAGGTCAAACGTTAAATGTCAATTTAACCAATAACCTATCATCCAAGTTCTCGAAGGACGAGAAGACCAATCTGCATACCCACGGTTTACACGCCTCCCCCAAAGCGCCTCAGGATAATCCTCTTGCCGTTATCCAACCGAATGGAGGCACCAGCGGCGATTATTACCATATCCTCGTTCCTACTAACCAATGGACGGGAACCCAGTGGTATCATCCGCACTGGCATGGCAATACCGCCATCCAAGTCGCAAACGGCATGACCGGCGCCTTAATCGTCGAAGATGACCCGGCTAAACTGCCGCAATCGCTTAAAGACGCACAAGAAAAGATTTTCGTGTTTCAACAGATCCAGGTTAATGATGCGATTGGACAACCGCTCAGAGCAAGAATCACAGCCAGCGGAAAGGCCGTTAGCACTGACAGCATCCCCGTACTCATCAACGGTCAAAGTCAGCCCGTGTTAACCATGCAACCCGGTGAAGTTCAGCGCTGGCGGTTTATCGATGGCGACGGCTCTTTTCACCAATTGAACCTTGTCTTAGAAGGACACGATTTGAATGAAATCGCCTTGGACGGCATGTATACAGGCACCATCGACACCTGGAAAGCCGCCACTCAAATCGGTCAACCCAGTCAGGCCGTGGTATTGAATTCGGGCAACCGTAGCGACGTTTTGATCCAGGCACAGGCTTGTGGCAAAGCGGAATGCTCCTATAAATTAATAGACTTGGCCACCGCAGATGACGAAACCGACCAAATCTTGGCGACGCTGGTAGTGAAAGGCGATGCCAAACCCATGACACTGCCAACTACGGCAGACATGGCAACATTGAAAAGCCAAGTCGATATTCCCACGACCGATGCGCCGGCAACGCAAACTGCAACATTGATGGTGGGCGCTGACGTTTGCAACGAGGGAACGGATTGTGTCGATGGCGTCACCTGGAATAAAGCAGAACCACCAAGACCTATGCCAATAGGTGAAGTACAAAAATGGAAGGTTTCAACCAATAAATTCAGCCATCCTTTTCATATCCACGTTAATCCGTTTCAGACAACGCGGAGCGGGCCTGATGGAAACCCGGAAACTGTTTGGCTGGATACCGCGCTGGTTTCGCCAGACAAACCGGTTGAGCTTTATATTCGCAATGAAGACGTACTGGGTGCCCCGCTTGCTGATGGCGTATCCGTGCTTCACTGCCACATTCTGGCTCATGAAGATGCCGGCATGATGCAATCCATTGAATTTAAAGCGCCGGCAGTTAAATAATATGCCCCCCATAAGAGTAATTCTTGCCGCCTATCGCTTTACTTAAATAGCGCGTCGCACCGGAAATAGTTACCTGTCCTGAACATACGGTAACTTTCAAACCAAACCGGACGGGGCCATGTTGCTCCGTTCAAACCGTTGTAAGTTAGGCCTTCCAGGTTTTAAAACCTGGAAGGCCTGCATGACGCCATCCTCGAGATACCTATGTGTAAGCTCGCGGGAACCCTAAGAGAAAGAATCCTTAATGCCAACCGCCGTATTGCGTGGTTGGATCGCCGCGCCAGCCGGTTGTGGTTTTATTGGCATCGGGAGTATGTATAGTATCTGCCGCCGCGCGGGTCATATTGGCATGGGTATATCCGCCCATCGCTTTTGCCGCTTTAGCTATCGCCGTGGTTGATGGATTAATCTCATATTGAGTAATCGTGTCATGAATAACGGCGGCGACTAATTTCTCTGCACCCGGCTCGGAAACAAACGTCAACAAAATCGGTAAAACCGTATTGGCTGGAACATCCACGCGGTAATGCCCATTATCCACAACCGCATGAACAATTGAATGACCGTTTTCATCGGTCGCTTCGACCATGCCGGTTTTAATCAAGCCCTTATCATTGCTGACCACGCCTTCCAAAACAGTCGCTTGAGCATATTTTTTGACTACGGACAGACTCGCTTTTGCGGTTTTTTTCTCTTGCTCGCAACCGGTGATTGCAAAACCGTTCAAGACCAGCAGTACCGTCAATAAAATTGCGCGCTTCATAAATCCTCCTACTCATTCATCGTATTGTCACTACAAAGTATACTGGATTATCGCGCTCATGCTATCCCCGGCAACGCCGATAAAATTGCCCTAAAACTCTTCCCAGTCGTCGGAAGCGGCCGGCGCCCGCAGCTTTTTATGCTGGGCTGCGGGTAGCGTCAAATGCGGAATAAACCGAGCACTGTCATCCACCTTAAAACTGCTCACCGCAACTACCAGGTTTTGCGCTTGCTCTTCTAACGACTCCGCCGCGGCCGCGGCTTGCTCGACCAAGGCGGCATTTTGTTGGGTTACATCGTCCATTTCGGTGATGGCTTGATTAACTTGCTCAATGCCGGAACTTTGTTCAGCCGAGGCGGCGGTGATTTCGGCCATCATATCGGTCACGCCACGGATGGAGGCGACAATTTCTTCCATAGTCAGCCCTGCCTGGCTAACCAACTTACTGCCTTCTGAGACCCTGTTGACCGAATCGCTAATCAAGTCTTTAATTTCTCCGGCAGCCGTTGCCGCGCGTTGCGCAAGATTACGCACCTCCACGGCCACCACGGCAAAGCCCCGGCCTTGTTCGCCGGCGCGGGCCGCCTCTACCGCGGCATTGAGCGCGAGAATGTTAGTCTGGAAGGCAATATCGTCGATCACCGAGATAATATCCCCGATTTTGCGCGACGACTCATTGATCTCATCCATGGTCATAACGACTTGACCGACCACGGCAACGCCTTTGCCCGCGATGTCGGATGCATCGACGGCGAGCCGGTCAGCCTGCCGGGCGTTTGCTGCATTATGCTGCACGGCGGAAATCAACTGTTCCATGCTGGCTGCGGTTTGCTCCAAACTGGCGGCTTGCTGTTCGGTGCGATGCGACAAATCATTATTGCCTGAAGCGATTTCTTTAGTTCCGGTGTTAATGCTGTCGGTGGCATCCTTGATTTGACTGATAATATCTTTAAGCTTTTCGACCGTGGTATTGGAGTCATTTTTAAGCCTGCCAAAGATGCCGGAATAGTCGTTGTCGATGGTTTCGGTCAAATCGCCGCGAGACAACGCGCCCA
>DAINRH010000262.1:0-5196 GCA_036741905.1 Methylobacter sp.
TTTTCCAGCATAAACAACAGGAGCCACCGATGGCGAACGTGAAAAATAAAACCCGGCAACCCGGTCGCATCGCCATAGACGGCGAACTAACCATCTATACCGCCCTGGAATTGAAAGAAAAATTGCTTAGCGGATTGGCGGAGGCCGACGCATTGGAACTGGATTTATCCGCAGTGGGCGAAATCGATGCCGCCGGCTTGCAATTGCTGGTGATGATCAAACAACAGGCGACGGCTTCAGGCAAAGACCTCAGCTTTACCGGACACAGTCCGGTGGTGGTGGAACTGCTGGACTTGTCCGGTCTGGCCGGATTTTTCGGCGACCCGCTGCTGATCGTCCGCAAACCCACATAACCCGGTAAACCGACATGATCCCAGACGAATATCTGCAAACCTTTGTGGTCGAATGCAAAGAGCTGCTCGAACACATGGAAGAAGCCCTGCTCATCGTAGAACAGGCCGAACAAGACCCGGAAATCATCAACGCCATCTTTCGGGCCGCGCACACCATCAAAGGCTCGGCGGGCATGTTCGGCATCGACCCGGTGGTCGAATTTACCCATGCCGCGGAAAGCGTCCTGGACCGGGTGCGCAGCGGCGAGCTATCGATGAATTCGCTATTGGCGGCCTTATTCATCGAAGCGCACGACCATTTAAAAGAATTGATCGGCCATGTCGCCGAAGGCAGCCACCCGGCCGAGGCCACCCACAGCCAGGGCAAAACCCTGATAGCCCGGTTGGAAGCCTATCTGGGCGAGACCCAAGCCGAGCCGTCGGGGGTTTCGGCCAAACCAGGCGAAATGCCCGCTCTCCATGCCGCCAACGTCGAGCGCGAACACAGCGACAGCATTGTCGGCACCGATCTTTGGCATATCTCGTTGCGTTTCGGCCCCGAGGTATTCAGGAACGGCATGGACCCGTTTTCGTTCGTGCGCTGCCTGGCCTCGCTGGGCAGCATCGAAGAACTGGTGACCATCATCGACGCCATTCCGCCCGCCGCGCAGATGGACCCGGAAAGCTGCTACCTGGGTTTTGAAATCAGCTTCAGCAGCGTAGCCGACAAACTCGCCATCGACAGCCTCTTCAACTTCGTGCGCAGCGACTGCTTCATTCGCATCCTGCCGCCGCGCAGCAAAGCTTCCGAATACCAACGGCTGATTCAGGAACTGCCGGAACAGGAAATGCGCCTCGGCGAAATCCTGGTTAAATGCGGCACCCTAACCCCCGAAGAATTGGACAACATCCTGCGTATTCAAGCGCAGCATGGCGACGATCCGCAACGACCGATCGGCGAAGTGCTGGTCGAGCAACAGCTGGTCAGTCCGCCGGTGATCGAGGCCGCGCTGGAAAAACAAAAACAAGTCAAAGACAACAAAAAAAGCGAAGCCAGCCTGATTCGCGTCGATGCCGAAAAACTCGACGAACTGATCAACCTGGTCGGCGAACTGATCATCGCCGGCGCAGGCACCAACCTGATCGCCCGGCGCGCCGGCATGGCCGACCTGATCGAATCCACCGCCACGTTGTCCAGGCTGGTCGAAGAAGTCCGCGATTCCGCGCTGGCCTTGCGCATGGTGCAGATCGGCGCCACCTTCAACCGCTTCACCCGCGTGGTGCGCGACGTCAGCAAAGAACTGGGCAAAGACATCGACCTGGTGATCAGCGGCGGGGACACCGAACTCGACAAAACCGTCGTCGAAAAAATCGGCGACCCCTTGACCCACCTGGTGCGCAACTCCATGGACCACGGCATAGAAGCCGCCGAACTGCGCCTTGCCCGAGGCAAGCCCGCCAAAGGCACGCTCAAACTCAACGCCTACCACGACGCCGGCAGCATCGTCATCGAAGTCAGCGACGACGGCGGCGGCCTGAACAAAGAAAAAATCCTGAATAAAGCCATCGAACGCGGACTGGTCGCCGAGGGCGCGGTCCTGAGCGACAAAGAAATCTACAACCTGATCTTCGAAGCCGGCTTCTCCACCGCCGACACCGTCAGCAACCTGTCCGGCCGGGGCGTCGGCATGGACGTCGTCAAACGCAACATCCAGGCCTTGCGCGGTAGCGTCGACCTGGACAGCGTCGAAGGCCGGGGCAGCACCATCCGCATCCGCCTGCCGCTGACCCTGGCCATTATCGACGGCTTCATGGTCGGGGTCGGCAACGCCGCCTACGTGATCCCATTGGACATGGTAGTCGAATGCGTCGAATTAAGCGCCTGGGAAAGCGGCGAGGGCGGCGGCCAATACCTGAACCTGCGCGGCGAAGTACTGCCGTACCGATGTCTCCGCGATCATTTCGACATCGAAGCTGAGAGAGTGCAGCGTGAGAATGTCGTCGTCGTGCGCTACGGCGAACACAAGGCGGGCTTGGTCGTTGACAAACTGATGGGGGAATTCCAGACCGTGATCAAACCGCTGGGCAAATTGTTCAGAAGCGAAAAGAGCATCGGCGGATTTACTATTCTGGGCAGCGGCGAGGTCGCGTTGATTGTTGATGTACCCGGACTGATGGGGCAGATAGAACACGAAAGGGCTGCTGGAGAGATCGTATCGATGTCGCGCTCCGGCGTGGCGTAGCCGACGCATCGTTTTGCCGGAAACACCGGTTCGCTCTCGTTCCCACGCGGCGCGTTTATCGTTCCCACGCTCCGGCGTGGGAATGCAGGAGGACGCTCCAGCGTCCAGGAACCGTGCGGGTCGAGGTGTATTTTACCGGTAAGGCGGTGTTTCGCAACGCTGGAGCGTTGCGAACTGAATTCCCACGCAGGAGCGTGGGAACTATAAAGGTGTATGTGTAAGGCCGGAATAAGGCTTTTCGAGCGATAGCGAGAATAAGCGATTCCGGCGAATACCTGAGTAGTCGAGAGATTTCAAATGGAACAAAAGCCGCCATTTTACGAAACCACATGAGAACCAAAAAATGAACAAACCTACCCGTATCCTCCTTGCTCTTGCGTCCGCACTCTTTGCTGTTGACGCAACGGCTGCCGATGAAGATTTACGTTCATTGATTAAGGAGATGAGTCGCCAAGTTACGGAGCTCAAAGCCCAAGCCAAGCAGTCCGATGCCCGCATGCAGGAATTGGAAAAAATGCTCGAACAGAAACGCGAAGGCGACCGGAAAATAGCGGCGGCCGGTACCGTCCCACCTAGCGTGAGTCGGAACGAGGGAGCGGCTGGCCCAGACTATGATCAGGTTAAGACGGCTAAGCCTGCGGTCACGCTGGGAGATGTCCCGGATACCATCAAGATACCCGGCACCGACACCTCCGTCGGTATCGGGGGCTTCACTAAATTCGACGCCAATTGGAGTGACGTCAGCGCCGGCGCGAATAAAGCGGGCGACTATTCTCTGTTTATACCCCAGATACCGGTAGGGCCGCATCCCGGCGAAAACAGCCAGACCATGTTTAACGCCAGGGAAAGCCGCTTTTGGATTAAATCCTTTACACCGACTAAGTTGGGAAACATCAATACCGTATTGGAACTAGATTTGTACGGTTCTGCGTCATCCTATACGCCGCGTTTGCGTCATGCTTACGGCTCCATAGGCAACTTCCTGGCCGGTCAAACCGCATCGACGTTCTCGAACGAGGAGGCCTTGCCGGAGTTATTGGATAACGGCGGTTCCGCCGGAAGCATCAAAGTCAGGCAGCCTTTAGTGCGCTGGACCCAACCTTTTACCGTTGCCGATGCTCCTATGGAATTCCAGGTTGCCGCGGAAGCGCCGAACACTCAGCTATGGACAAGCGCGTGGGATCCAAACACGCCCGAAGCCTTGACTAACCCGAACTCGGAGCGTTACCCCGACATGGTCGCCCGTTTCAACTACAAGCCCTCGTGGGGCGCGATTTCGTTGGCAGGCATGGCTCGGCAGATTCGCTATACCAATGCTACCCAGCACCAGGCTGCCTGGGGCGGCGCAGTCAATCTTACCGGCAAGGTCAATGTCTTCGGTCCCGACAACATCCGCTTCATATTAACGACAGGAAACGCTTTCGGCCGTTATGCAGACCCGCATCCGCTGAACGATGCGGCGCTGGATGCCAACGGGCAAATGCACTTGGTTGATGAATACGGCGCCGTGGTTGCCTACCAGCATTGGTGGAGTCCGGCTTGGCGATCCACTGCCTCATACGGTTTCCTGAAAGCCGACCAGCCGTCCTTCATCAATCCCGCCATGACCCATCAGGCCCAGACCTTTCACACCAACTTGCTTTGGAACCCATTGAAGCAGGCGACCTTCGGCCTGGAATACATCTACGGTACGCGGGAATTGGTCGACCAACGGGATGGCAGCCTTCACCGGATGCAGTTCTCGGCAATATACAATTTTTAGTAACAGGCTGCTTTATCCATATCACATCATTATTGGAGAGAAACAATGTTTAAGAACATGAAAATCGGCATGAGGCTCGCAGGGGCGTTTGCAATTGTCGTCATTATATTGGTTTCGGTGATAGGCACCGGCTATCTCAACTTGAGTCGATATTCCGAAAAAAGCGGATGGAATACGCATACCTACCAAGTTCTGGAAGAAGTGACCGGCATCTTGGGATCGCTGGTCAATATCGAGACCGGACAACGGGGCTTTCTGGTCGCCGGAAAAGACGAGTTTTTGGAACCGCTCAACGCCGGAAAGCAAGCCTTTTCTACGCATTTTACCAAAGCGAAACAACTGACTTCAGACAACGCTACGCAACAGCAACGCCTGGATAAACTCCAAAGCGCCTACGATGCTTGGCTTAGAGATGCGGTTGAAACCAGCATCAGCGCACGCCGCGCGGTGGGCAATGACTTTACGCAGTACGGGAAAGTGATAGCCGTCGTCGGTAGCGGAAAAATCGGGATGGATGCGATGCGTGCCGCGCTTTCCGAAATCGACCAAGCCGAACGCGGACTATTGGAAACACGTAGCGGAGAAATGAGTTCGATGTACGCCATTACCCAGGGAACCTTGATGTTCGGCGGCATTATCGGCGGGCTTTTCGCCGCCGCTTTGGCCTATTGGATTACGCGCAGCATTACTTTGCCGTTGAACGATGCTGTCGGCATCATCAAACGCATTGCAACTGGCGACCTCACGGACAACATTCAAGCTACCAGTACCGATGAAACCGGCCAATTATTGGCGGCAATGAAAAACATGTGCGACACCCTGAAAGACTTGCTGACCGACACCGACGTTCTGGTCAAGG
>DAINRH010000263.1:0-5146 GCA_036741905.1 Methylobacter sp.
CGTATGCGGCTGCGGCGAGGGCCATTCCCACTCGCACGATCATGACCACGAACACACGCATGAACATCATGATCATGACCACGATGCTGCACATGCTCATGCGCCGGGCTTGAGCCCAAAGCGGATGGTGCAAATCGAACAGGATATTCTGGCCAAGAACAACCGCTATGCCGCCGAAAACCGTCGCTATTTCGGCGAGCGCGGCATGCTGGTATTAAACTTGGTTTCCAGCCCCGGTTCAGGCAAAACTACGCTTTTAACCGAAACCATCGTCCGCCTGAAAGACGAGCTCGACATCACCGTCATCGAAGGCGACCAGCAAACCGCCCGCGACGCCGAGCGTATCCGCGCCACCGGCGTACCGGCCTTGCAAATCAATACCGGCAAAGGCTGCCACCTCGATGCGCACCGCGTCGGCCATGCGCTGGAAACGCTCCAGCCGAAAGACCACAGCCTGTTGTTCATCGAAAATGTCGGCAATCTGGTTTGCCCTTCGTCGTTCGATCTGGGCGAAGCGCATAAGGTGGTGATTTTGTCGGTCACCGAAGGCGAGGACAAGCCGATCAAGTACCCCGACATGTTCCATGCCGCCGACTTGATGATTTTGAACAAGACCGACTTGTTGCCGTACCTGGATTTCGACAGCGAGCAATGCATTCAGTATGCGAAACAGGTTAATCCTCGCATCAAGATATTGTCGCTGTCGGCCAAAACCGGTGAAGGAATGGACAGCTGGCTGCGCTGGCTGAAGGCCGAATTGGAGTTGCAGCGTATTGATTATGCCTAGTCTGACTTGACGATAAAGCTAAATTTAAAAGAACACCACGAAGACACGAAGAGCACGAAGTTTTTATCCTTTGCTTTTCTTCGTGCTCTTCGTGGTGAATTAATTAATATTAAATTCACAAGCGCAGTCCACCAGAGCCGGACGGGGCATGTTGCCCCGTCCGAAACGTTTAGCGTAACCACTTTGTTTTGGTATATCGCGGAAACGTTAGGAGCTGGGTTGCAAACCCCGCCCCGCATAGTTATGCGTAGTCTGACTTGACGATAAAGCTAAATTTAAAAGAACACCACGAAGACACGAAGAACACGAAGTTTTTATCCTTTGCTTTTCTTCGTGCTCTTCGTGTCTTCGTGGTGAATTAATCAATATTAAATTCACAAGCGCAATCCACAAACCACAGAGATCCTTTTATGTGCCTAGCTCTCCCCGCCCAAATCGTCGCCCTCGATCCCGCCAACAACATGGCAACCGCATCGGTCGATAATGTCAAAGTCGAAGTGTCGCTGGCCCTGGTCGATAATGTCGCGATCGGCGATTACGTTCTGGTGCATGTCGGTTATGCGCTGAATAAAATCGATGAGGACGAAGCCTTGAAAACACTGGCCTTGTTTGCCGAAGCCGGATTAACGTCAAGCGTATGAAATACATCAGCGAATTCAGGCAGCAAGACCTTGCCCGGCAACTGGCTAAAGGCATTGCGCAAACCGTCGATCCCAATCGCCATTACCGGCTGATGGAGTTTTGCGGCGGCCATACCCATGCCATTTTCCGCTACGGCGTTCAGGATTTAATGCCGGACAATGTCGAATTCATCCACGGCCCCGGCTGTCCGGTCTGCGTATTGCCGACCGGCCGTATCGACAATGCGATACAACTGGCCGAACGCCCGGATGTAATCCTTTGCACCTATGCCGACTTGATGCGGGTTCCGGCCACCGGCCGCAACAGCTTGCTGAAAGCCAAGGCAGGCGGCAGCGATATTCGAATGGTTTATTCGACCCAAGACGCGTTAAAAATCGCCAGGGAAAATCCCGAAAAACAGGTGGTGTTTTTCGCGATCGGTTTTGAAACCACCACGCCGCCGACCGCCGTCGTCATTAAACAGGCGCAAGCCGAAGGATTGGCTAATTTTTCGGTGTTCTGCAACCATGTGCTGACGCCTGCCGCGATGCAGGCGATACTGGATGCGCCGCAACCGGTCGCGATTGACGCTTTTCTCGGGCCTTCCCATGTCAGCACGGTGATCGGCAGCCGGCCTTATGAAGTATTTGCCGAGCGTTATGCCAAGCCGATAGTGATCGCCGGTTTCGAACCGCTGGACGTGATGCAGTCGGCCTTGATGCTGATCCGCCAGCTCAACGAAGGTCGTCACGAAGTCGAAAACGAATACAGCCGCGCCGTCACCCGGCAAGGCAACCAGAAAGCGCAAGCGCTGGTGAATGAAGTGCTCGAGTTGCGGCCGCAATTCGAATGGCGCGGTTTGGGTTTGATTCCCGATAGCGCGTTAAAACTTAAAGCCGGTTATGCCGATTTCGATGCTGAGCAACGCTTTAACATGCCTGCGATACAGGCTTCCGATGTCAAAGGCTGCGAATGTCCGGCCATTTTGCGCGGCGCGAAAAAACCGCAGGATTGCAAGTTGTTGGGTACGGTTTGTACGCCGGAAAATCCGATGGGGTCCTGCATGGTGTCGTCGGAGGGGGCTTGCGCGGCGTATTGGTCGTATGGGCGGGTTAGAGGTTGAGTCGCTAAAGCGACGGTTTTGTTTTAATCGGGTTCTCGCACCCGAGGGCGAGTTACTTTTCTTTGTTTGGCCAAAGAAAAGTAACCAAAAGAAAGGCCACCCGGTTGCCGCTTGTTTCCTGCGCTCCTCGCTTTTTTCGGGGGTTGCCAGAAGGGCCATCCCTGGCCCTCTGACAACGCGCTGCATCCATGCAGCGCCCCTACGGGCTGATCCCGCCGAAAGCTCCGGTGCTCGGCGCGGCATACGGGAGGGAACCAACCCGAGATTTGCAGGTGGACTGGATAAACTTGATTTCAAATGGAAAATCTATAGCGATTCAACTTTGAAGAATTGATATTCATTTCTTTCAATAGCTTATACTTGCAAATATCATAAAAAAAGCAATTATTAAAAGTTTCCAAATGTAGGGGCAGCAAAAAAGTAGCCTGGATAAGGTGTACAACACACGAGCTACGCGCTTGCTATCTTTACTCCGTTCGTCCTGAGCCTGTCGAAGGATGAATGGAGTAAAGATAGCAAGCTCCCCAGCGAACTTAATAAGTGTTCACAAAAAAGGATAAAAAATGTTTTGGGTTTACATTCTTCGTTGCGCAGATGGAAGCTATTACACAGGACATACCGACAACCTTGAAATGCGCATCGGCCAACATCAGGCGGGGGAATGCCCAGGCTATACAGTAACGCGCCGTCCATTGGAGCTTGTCTGGTCGCAAGATTGCCCCACTAGGGAAGAAGCCTTGTCAGCTGAAAGGCAGATCAAAGGCTGGAGCCGCAAAAAGAAAGAAGCCATGATACGCGGCGACTGGGCGGAAGTATCCCGCTTGGCCCAAAGTAAATCCGCTCATCCTTCGACAGGCTCAGGACGAACGGATTTACTTTTAAACTCTCCA
Source organism: Methylobacter sp. (assembly GCA_036741905.1). GTDB lineage: Bacteria > Pseudomonadota > Gammaproteobacteria > Methylococcales > Methylomonadaceae > Methylobacter_A. The sequence continues at coordinate 3,422 of DAINRH010000263.1, forward strand.
GAGCAAAGTCGAAGGGACTCTGATTAAAGAGCTTGGATTTGTGTGTATCTACATTTCATATAAAATCCAACGGAAGTAGTCGAAGAAAAGGCAAATCGGATAAGTTTACTTTCAAATGTAGGGTGCAATAGATAGTCGGGTTAACGTAGTAACCCGACATGGCTTATCAGTCAGATTTTCCTGATAATTAATAGTTAGCGAACAGTAAACCCCAGCAAGGTAATTTATGAACCCTGAAATAATCACCAACAAAATTTCTGAATTATCGATACGCGAAAAAATCCAAGAGTTCCTGCCAAAATCTAAAAAAGTCATAATTGCTGTGGCATTCTTCAATGATGCAGAACTTATAAAACAAATATTGGAATCCGGTACTACGGTCACATTAATAGTAAGTTTACGACCACCTACGAACTATTATGCACTGAAAGAAATATTACATAAAAACAACTTGGACACTCTTTATCTTGGTCCAGAATTTCATTCAAAAATATATGCTTTTATTGACAGTAAGAATGGGATTATAAGCTCAATAATTGGCTCTTCAAATCTTACATCGGGAGGACTTACTAACAATATAGAAACAAATGTGATATTGCAGGATATTAGTTCGTTGGAACAAATTGGCAAATTATTAGATGACATTCAAGACTTATCGACAATTCTACAGCCAGACACACTAAATGAATATAAAGAAAAATATGACCGTTTTGTAGAGAAAAATCCTCCTGAAAAACTACAAAAAATAACAACTAAATATAAGACAACCGCACAAAATCACAAAATACCCAAGAAGTCATCCGAGTATTATGAGTTCTGGAAAGTGGCAGATAAAGTAAAAGATTTGGTTAAAGACATTTCAAAGGATGAATATCCTGAAATACCAGAATATTTAGTAATCGATCATTTTTGGCACTGGCTTGTAAAAATATGCTCCCCCAATAGACTTTTAGTCTTTCAAAATAGCGATGACCTCACAAAAGAGAAATACATCCCTATATTGTTCAAAGATTATTGCAAATGGGATAAGTCAGAAAGTGGAAAAGCTGCGCCAACATACACGGAGTCAATGCCTGAAAACTCCAAGAAGCTACAAAAGTTACTTTCACTAAATAAACTTAAAACACTTGATAAAAATAATGCACTGGAAATTTATCGTGCTTTCCATGCCACGAAAAGTCGAATTCAACGATTTGATGCGGACAAGAAATTTGTCAACGAAAATAAAATTAGCAATATTCGTGAATCCCTTGAATATCTTTTATATTCAAACGATCCAATTCATATAAGAATTCATAAAATGACCTCACCAAATAGTGAATACAAGCTAAGTCAATTTGGCCCTTCTTGTGTACAGGAGTTACTTGGATGGTTCAAGCCTACCGAAATGCCTATTAGAAATAACAAAGCTGATAAAGCTATACGCTTGTTGGGATTCAGACAGTAGCCTGGTAATCACCACGTATCTTTTTTTGGGAGGGCGATTTGAAAATGGTACGCAATGCGTACCCTTGAAATTAGACCTGTTTGGTTTACCTTCAAATTCCGGGATGATTTTCTCCCGTATGCCGCGCCGAGCACCGGAGCTTTTGTCGAGAACAGCCCGTAGGGGTGCGGCAGGGATGCCGCGCGTCGGCAGAGGGGCAGGAGCCCCTTCTGCCGACCCTCGACAAAAGCGAGGAGCGCAGGAAGCAAGCGGCAACCGGGTCGCCTTTTCTTTGGTTA
>DAINRH010000264.1:0-5140 GCA_036741905.1 Methylobacter sp.
TTACGGCTTCCTATAACAAATCTAACCAACTTACCCAGCATGTTTTTTTCCGGTATGAATTTAGTAAATGATTGAATAAAACCGTAGGATTATATACCGTCTACTATTTTAGTGACAGTTAAAAACTCGCTTTATCCCCTCGACAACAGGCATTGCCATACACATTTAAAACCCGGATTCCCTGATCAATACGGCTGCAACTTGCCGCCATAAAAACAAGGCAACGCTTTCGGGTTTTCCATCAATCAGCACATTGCCCTTGATGGCTCTATGAATCGCTTCACCGGCTTCCATGGGCTGAAGCCAGATCCGGTAAACCGATGTTTCGGGAACCAATACATCCTTATCGTTGCCTCGAATGGCAATGCTTCCGTTGTAACGGGACGTAAAAACCGGCGGCAACTGCATCGCCGCGGCATTGTCGATACGCACAATTCGGCACGGCATGCCCGGCCAATCCAGTTGCTCGGGATAAAAATCCGCTTTAGCGCCGGGCTGAATCCGGCCCAGATGATCTTCAGCCAAAAAAGCTTCTATCTGGTAAGCATCAAACTTACCTACAGTTAACAACGGCTCGTCCTTGGCTATCCATTCCCCGGCATTCAACAGATCGTTGACCTCAATAATTTCACCGTCAAAAGGCGCCTGAACAGTCAGACGCTTACGTTCATCCATAAGCGCGTCATATTCACTGGCCGCACTTTCCAGTTCGGTCAATGCCACCAATCGCCGATTAATCAGATTTTTTTCCTGACCATGAAAAGACAGCTCCCAGCGTAACGATTCAATCTTTATTTTGCTCTGCTCCAGGCGCGAATCAAGATCGGACGAACTAAATTGAACCAATGCCTGCCCCGCTTTAACGGTTTCGCCTTTAACGACCAGAATCCTCTCCAGCTTAGCGGGCAGCGGCATAAAAAGCTCGGTATGGGCGGCTATTTTCAACAGGCCGGGCGCTTCAATGCGACTTTTCCAGGGCACAAACAAAATGCCGATTGCGATCAGCACTGCCAACAAGGTCGTCAGGGTATTGCGATTCCATTCCATATGCTGACGATGTTCAATCCAGTGCTTAATTTCTTTGACGATAGGGAGCATGATAAACCAGCCTATTTCAACCATCATTAAAAACAGGCCGAGTAATTTAAAGAAAAAGTGATACACCAGCAAGGCGATCCCCATAAACAGAAAAAAGCGATAAATCCAGATACTCCAGGCATAAATCAACAGCAATCGCTGCGTGTGCCGTGGAAATCGCTCCGGCACTTCGTCGAGAAAACCGAACAAGATCCGCCGCAATTGCCAGCGTCCCAGCGCAAATGCCCTATTTTGCAGATTCTCAATACCCCAATAATCCGACAGTAAAAAATAGCCGTCAAAGCGCATTAACGGGTTTAGATTGATAAACAGCGTCATCATCCACGTCGTCGTCGCCATCAGAAACACGCTGCTGCGCAATGGGCCGTCGGGCAAAAAATGCCACAGCGTAGTGCATAACACGGCCAACCCCAATTCGGCGGCAATACCGCCGAAACCAATCGCCAGCCGTTGCCGCCGCGAGCTCAATTTCCACGCCTCGCTGGCATCGGTATATAACACCGGCATCATTACCAGAAAAGCCACGCCCATCGCGGAAACCCGACAGCCGTAACGGTGGGCGGTATAGGCGTGTCCCAATTCATGCAGGGTTTTGGTCAAGGTCAGCGCAACCGCGTAATACACCAAACCTTCGGTCGAAAAAAAATGCAGGAAAGTCCGGCTGAACATGTCCCAGCGATCGATCAGCAAGTACAGATTAACCAGCACCAGCGCCATCAGCACGTACAGCACCCTCGGTCGATAGATCCAGCGTAGCGCCGGATAAGTTCGCGCCAGCAAGCGATCCGGGCGGATCAGCGGAATCTTAAAAAACAGGTAATGATGAATCAGCCAGGCAAACCAGTGATGATGCGCCGCCTTGGCTTGACCAACCAGACGCTGCACGGCCTCTTTGCCCCTGACCTGAAGCAGGTTATGGCCGACTAAAAACTGCAAAAAATGCATAATATCGTCAACGCTGACGGCGAATAAACCGTACTGCGATACTTGTTCGCTGATGGCCTCGGGTGAACTTAACTCCCAATGCGCCAGGATCTCGTTTTCAAGTTGCCCGATACGATAGAAGTGTTGATTGACCGGGTCATAAAGCGTCCAGGTGGGAGAGCCGTCGAATGCGCAAGGCCCCGGAAACAAATCCAGCTCTTCGCGCAACGGCGGCAGGTTAATTACATTCCCATCCATTGTCTCAATGCCGCCAAAGGTCTTCTTAACACATAATAAACAAAAGGAACCCGCGAGCCGAAGACCTTGGCCGTTCCTTTAAGCCCGATTCTGGGCAATACGTCCGCTTGCTGGAACCGCGCTTTCAAACGATAAGCCAAGGCCTCGTCAGGCGTAACCTCGGCTTGATAGGCGGAAAAATAGAGTGCTGCCGAAACCGGCGTGGTCGGGTCGACATTTAAAAAAAACTGCACCTTGGAGTCCGGCTCCAGATTAATCGCATCGGCTATCGGCAACTGCACTTCCAGCTCGACATCGGCGGGATCGGCAACCATCAAGATGCGTTCGCCGACGGTAACCGGCTTGCCTATCCAGTCGTTGACATCGGAGAACACCGCTATCCCGGCATGAGGCGCTTTAATGTCGATACGCGCCAGCCAATCTTCCATGCTGCGCACCTCGGCTTCCTGCTGCTCGGTTCGGCTTTTAAGAATATTGACCTGCGCCTTGCTGTCCATATCGAACATCGCCTGCTGCGCGGTTTTGCGGTATTCGGCTTCGGCAACCGCCAGGGCCTTGCGGGTCACGGTCAGCTTGTTTTTGATGGTCTCTTCTTCAAGGCTTAACAACGGCTGGTCTTTGACCACCTGATCGTTGGGCTGTACATAAAACCGATCGACAACGCCGTCAATAGCGGCCCTGATGATAGTCGGATGACCGGGAATAACGCTGGCCGGAGCCAACGCCGTCTGCCGCACCGGAATCCATAACAGACAAAACAGCACGACCAGGCCGGTCATCAGGCGTTTTTTAGTCAGCAGGCCCTGCTTCCAGAAAGGCGGCTTGGGCGACAATGCCGCCCAAGCATGGCCGAAAGTGTCCGCCACATGCTCCAGCAAATACAGCTCCCCTTCCATCCAGGCGGCTTCTCTCGCCAGCAACAGACCGGCCTGGGGCGTGGCGCCATAGGCCGACACCGGCAGCCATACCGCATGGGCGGGCAACCATTGCGGCCACTGTTCGGCGCAATCGCCTTTCAGGTCTTCCGCCGTTAAGGGGCGAATGGCTCCGGAGGTATCCGCAGACAGCTGTTTGAACAGCTGTTTCAACCAGTTTATATACGGCGCATTAGCGTCGACCACCGCCAAACCGGAGACCGCAACCACTTGCGAGCCGTCTATCTGCCACAGCGCCGCTTGGCGGAACTCAATCAGACTGCGGCTGTCGTTAACCAGCGTATAGGCCAGCGCTTCGGCGGTATCGGCGTTACGGAAGGATTTTTCCAGTTGCAGCAGCGTCGCCAGCGCCGCCAGTTGGCGTTGCGTATCAGTCATGTGCAGCAACAGACGGTCTCATCGGTTCCGAACCGCTTGCGACACTTCCGCCATCCTTGGCAGTCGCCGCAGCTGCGAAAACAGCCCGACCGCTCATGCCGGCGAGAAGATCATCGACCTTCCCGGTAATGATGCCGGTAATTTTAATGGATTGGCTGACCGCGTCGATACGCGCGCCCAACATTTTGACCTTGGCCGGATACTCGCGCTGCGTTTCTTCAAGAAAAACCTTAAACTCATAGCCCGGCTTCAACCACTTTAGCCAGCTGGAGGGCACCAGCACAGTGACCTCAAGCTGGCTGTCATCCAAAATATCCAGAATCGGATCGCCGGCTTTAACGTATTGATAACGCTGCACCAGACGCTCGGCCACACGCCCCGAAAAAGGCGCGGTAATCGTACACTTTTGCAGCACCGCTCCCATCAATGCAATATCGGCTTTGGCCTTGGCAACCTCGGCAGCCGCCATTTCAAGCTCCAGCGGACTCATCGAATTGAGCTTGGTCAATCGGGAATTAACCTCATAGGTTTTTTCAGCGGCTTGCACCACGGCCTGGGCCTTTTTCAATTGCGCCTGCTGTTCCGCGCAATTGAACGCAACCAGCAAGTCCCCTTGCTTGAATCGCTCACCTTCCTGAACATTGAGCTGAACGATTTTTGCCGCCATTTCACTGGACAGGATCGAAGCATGCTGGGCATTAAGTTGAGCGCGAATTTCAGCCGACTCAGCGGCATAGGCCGTAGCAAAGACGAAGTAGGTTAATAGGAGTAAAAAAATACGCATAGTAGGTTTTGGTGATTTACTAGGAATGAGGGCTGTTTAAATTAATAGACCCATTGATTTTGACTTTGAATGGCGCAGAACGGAGCAACAGCCCCCCGTTTCGCATAAAAGCCGGAAATGATTACAACACTGTCAAACAATCGCTGCTTTCGGTATGAACCAGATCGCCGCTACGTTGCAAAACGAAATAGCCGCGCCTTAACGCGTCTTCCTTGGCGTCATCGTTGATATGGAACGTAGCTATGGCGCCGTATTGCTTAAAGGCCCGGTAAATCGGAAACAGCAGCTTAAAGTGCTTCATTTTCCGGTCTAACTTATCCAAGTCATTCTTATGCGCCTTGTATTTTACTTCGACAACCGCAATCGCATCGCCATTGGTCATAACCAGGTCATACTCCTCCTGAATTTGACTGCGATGTTTCTCCATGTTTTTTACCACATCGTCAAAATAAATCTTTCCCAAATGATTGTCTTTGATCAGACTTTGGAAAAAAAATTCCTCGGCCACATCGCCCTGATTTTGACTGATATTGCCCAACGTAATGCCAATACGCTCCAGCTTTTCATCGGTGCGCTTTAATTGCTCGTCGGTCCGCTTCATTTGCTCGCCAGTGGCCTTTATTTGCTCCTCAGTTGCCTTTATTTGCTCATCGGTGGCTTTTTGAGCAACAGTAAGACTTGCAACCAATTCTTTTAGCTCATCATCAGTCATCTTTATCTCCGAAAATTGCGCTGATTGTTTAGCATATTAACACAGACTGCG
>DAINRH010000265.1:0-5130 GCA_036741905.1 Methylobacter sp.
ATAAAACTGATGCATGCTCATGATGATGCGGCCGTTATCGGTAACGGTTACATTGCCCGGACCGGTATCGAGCTTGGCCATGACGTCGAATTTTGAATCGGGTTTTGCCGCCGCTTCAAATACGAACAGCGATAAAAGGGCGGCGACTTTAACGAGGGTATTCATAAATAACTCCAATGGAAAAAGATTCATTGAAAACATTACTCCGTCGAGTCAAGACAGTTAAATGATCTTTATTCATGGCGGTATTTATAAATTTTGTGAGGCCGGGCGAAAGCGGATATTCAAATAACATCATGGCAGCCCGTTCTTGGCGCATTGCCGAATTCCATTCTGCGATATTCATCGCCATTTGCTGTCGGTCGCGACCGGCAGCAAATGGCTCAGACTGATACCGGCCGATGCCGTCAGGTATAATCGCAGTTACTGGGATTAGCGGTTCGTGATTTTTCGGTTTTGTTCCCCCGGTATTCTTTACTCAGCTATTAATCAGTCTTAACTTTGGTAATGACGACCGATAATGCCTAGAAAAAACTCCACGCTAAGCGTGTTTAAATTATTGTCCGGATTATTTCGCCTAAGCCGCAAACAGCCTATCTTGTTGCTGATTATGTTTGGTCTGGGTTTGGGCGGCTATGGCTACGAAGTTAAAATTGCCCGCCCGCCGCTACTTTACCAAGGCGCGCCGCACGCTATCGATGCCAAGAACATCAATACCTGGTTTCGCATATTACGTAATCACGGCTTTATTCTGGGCTATTCGGATCTGCGCGGTAACCCGTTGTGGGTCGAATACGCGCTGACTCCCGTTGCGGAAAATACCCAGTCCATAAAACGCCTGCATCGCTTTGAAACCGATTGGCGCGGCATCAATCGCGTCAGCCACGAGAGTTATCAAAAAAGCGGCTACGATCGCGGACACATGGCGCCGAATTATGCGATGAGTCACGTTTACGGCAGGGAAGGGCAGGCGGACAGTTTTTTAATGTCCAATATCACCCCGCAAAAACCCAAGCTTAATCAACAAGTGTGGCAGCATTTGGAGGAGGCGGAAATAAAGCGCTTTGCCAAGCTATTCGGCAAGGTGTGGGTGATTACCGGGCCGGTTTTTAGCGGCACAGTCGAGCGCTTAAGTTCAGATATAACGGTGGAAATACCGGATGCGTTTTACAAAATATATATGACAGAAGCCGCGCCAAACAAACCGCCTATCGCTCTGGCCTTTTTAATCCCGCAAACAGTTAACGGCAAGGAGTCCTTGGCTCAGTTTGTGACCAATATTGACAACATAGAAGCGCAAACCGGTATTGATTTTTTTGCCGGACTCGATGATCGCATTGAGTCGCCTGTGGAAGCCGCTATTGAGCCGCTGCCCTGGGATTTGCAGCATTAACGGCAGTTAGTATGCAGGATCATCAAAATGGCGGTTTTTTGGCAATCGCCCCATGCGGCCGACCGTGCCTTGTCTCAACTGATTTTCAAACTATATTTGGGCTGGAATTCAATAACGAAACATTTGTTGATCTGGCTCAATTTTTTTATTGCGCCTTTTGCTTAAATAGCCGCACGTTGATGCAAATCAACTGTTGTTCTTAAGCAATAGGCGGAGAATAAAAATGAATGATGCGCAAGAGCAGGATAATTTCCGGCTTTATGTCGCCGGCCTTGTTTTAGCCGTGGTCATGATCAAAAGCGGCGAGCATGATAAGTTCGAGTCGACAGCAAAAGCAATCGCTGAAGACGCCTCTAATTCCGCCTATAGAAACTAAAAGGCTTCCCCTCTTAGCCGTAGTTTTCGTTTTAACGCACAGTACGCGACTTAAAGCCTGGCGGAGTTGTGTCGAGTGCGGACGTTTAATCAAATCCTCGCAAGTCTGGGTTGTTTGGTGATTAAGTTGCGTAGAAACTAAACAGCCCTTTTTTATCTTTTATTTTTAATTGCTTGGATTTAACTTCTATCAGCTTTCGCGCTTGAAAGAGATGAATGATTCGACTGACCGTCTCATGCGCGATGCCCAGGTAATTGCCTATTTCTTCCCGTGACATGCTCAGGCGAAACTCCAGCGCGGAGTAGCCTCGTAGACTCAGGCGATCCGAGATATGCAGAATGAAGCAAGCCACGCGCTCTTCAGCAGACCTCCGATTTAGCATCATCTTTTGCACTTGGGCATCGAATTGGTTACAGGATCTTTGCAGCAACACTTGGCTTAAACCGGGGGCGTTGACGGCCAATAGCTCTATTTTATAGGCCGGCAAATGGCAATAATTCACGACCTCCAAGGCGATGGCGGTGCAGTTATGAACTTGCGATGACAAGCCGTCAAAGCCGAGTAATTCTCCGGGAAGAATAAAATCCACGACCAGCTCATTGCCGTTTTGGTCGAAACTCAGTAATTTGGCGCTGCCGGAACGCAAGGCAATTATGCCTCTGAATGGGCAGCCGGCATGATAGATAGCCTCGCCCTTTTGGCGTATGTTGTTTCGATTGACCAATAACGCAAGCTCGCCCACTTCCGACCGGGGCAATCCTTTAGGAATGCATAAATTATCCAAGTTACAGTTCGTGCAAGTGACGGCAGTTTTGGTTGTCGATGAAGTGGACGAGGTTGAGTCTATCATTATGTTTAAAATGAGAAAGAGAGTGCGGAGATAAAAAACTTAATTGGGTCGCAAGCAATCCGCGCTGCGCTTTATGATGACCAATTTAGCGAAAGGCCGCATTATCTCACCTGAAAGCATATAAATTAAACGGTATTTGTCTTATTTACAGCGGTATAGCGGTGCTGGAGGTTGGGGCGATACCGATAAAAAAATTCGTTTAAACCCCGTTCAACTCGTGGTCATGTATTGGCACGCCCCGCCCACTATCAAGATCATGTGTTTTGAAAAGGCTGTAAGAGTGCCCTGCTGATTAGTTTTTCCGCATCGCCGCTTCAATTTGCTTGCATAAGGTTTTTAAAATCTTGATGCGGGCAAAGTTCTTGTCGTTGGCTTCCACCAATGTCCAAGGTGCGATTTCGGTGCTGGTGCGATCGACCATATCGCATACCGCATGTTCGTACTCATCCCATTTATTGCGGTTGCGCCAGTCGTCTTCGGTAATCTTGAAGCGTTTGAAGCCGATTTTTTCGCGCTCATTGAAGCGCTCAAGTTGTTCCTCTTTGCTGATGGCAAGCCAGAATTTGACCACCACAATATTATGGCGCACCAACTGCGCTTCAAAATCGTTGATCTCGCTGTAAGCACGCATCCAGTCCGCTTTTGAACAGAAACCCTCAACCCGTTCGACCAATACGCGACCGTACCAGGAACGGTCGAAAATCGTCACCCGGCCGCGGCGGGGAATGTGCCGCCAAAAGCGCCATAAATAAGGCTGGGCGCGTTCTTCCTCGGTAGGGGCGGCAACCGGAATGATGTTGTACCAGCGCGCATCCAGGGCGCCGGTAATACGGCGAATTGCGCCGCCTTTGCCGGCGGCGTCATTGCCTTCGAACATCGCGATTACGGTGATGTCCTTAAACTTGGCTTCGCGTGTTAACAAAGCGAGCTTGCCCTGATATTTTTCCAGGTCGGCCTTGAATTTTTTCTTGTCGATTTTCTGGGTCAGATCCAGCGTCTTCAAAATATTAAGCTGGTCAATCGAGGGCAGCGGGGGCGGCGCAATAATCTCCACTGTTTTTATGTTGGCATCGTCCAGACGTTTGCGGATAGCGTCAAGAATCACCTTGCCCACGGTCAAGCTGCGGTAATGCGGATCGTAGCCTTCGACGATAGTCCACGGAGCCTCGGCCGTGCTGGTATGCCGTATCACGCTTTCATGCACGACACTGAACTTGTCGTATTGCTTGAAGTGCTTCCAATCGCGGTCAGTCACCCGCCAGCGGGTTTGCGGATTTTCCTCAAGCAGCTTTAGGCGTTTTTCCTGTTTGTCTTTGGATAAGTGCATCCAGAATTTGAGAATCAGCGCGCCTTCGTCGGTCAGCATCTTTTCCAGGCGCTTGGCGCGCTCCATACTTTGATCGAATTCAGCGTCCTTGGTGTGTCCGGTCACGCGATTGAGAATCGGCCAGGTATACCAGGAGCCGAGAAATACGCCTATTTTGCCTTTGGGCGGAAGCTCGCGCCAGAATCGCCACATCATGGGCCGATCAAGTTCTTCATCCGAGGGCTCGCCCATGCCGTGGGTTTGGATAAAGCGCGGGTCCATCCATTCGTTGAGTAAGTTGACGGTTTCGCCGCGCCCTGCGCCATCCAGGCCGCCGATCAAAATAATAACCGGGAATTTGGACGATTTTGCCAAATCCACTTGCGCTTCCAGCAGCGCCTCGCGCAGTTTGGGTACTTCCGTATCGTAGGTGGCTTTGTTTATTTTGTGTCCAAGCTCTGCCGATTCAAACATGATGATCTTCCTGATGGTTTATCCGAGAATAATATATAAGATTATAAAGAGTATATGTTAGGTTTGTCGGCGATAAAAGCTATGGTTTTGTGATTGTTTTTTCATGTTTAGGCGGGTTTTTTGTTTCTGTGGCAAGCGATCAATCGCTCCAGTAAAGGCCTAATCAAAACAGGTTCATATCCTCGATAATATTTCTTCAATCAGTTAAACCCTTTATAATGGTCGGATTATATAAGGACTACAGGGCATGTACCCATTCTATGACTAATTTGAATAACGCGCTTTCGACACGTTTGGAACGACTTACTGCAAACGGCCATCATCAACTGCTTTGCGGGGGACTTAAAGGGATTGAGAAAGAGAGCCTGCGCATATCCAAAGACGGATTCATTGCCCAAACGCCGCATCCTAAAGCATTAGGCTCCGCATTAACGCATCCGTACATCACTACGGATTATTCTGAAGCCCTGATCGAATTGATTACCCCGCCGTTTGCCGACGTAAAAGACTCGCTAAACTATTTGCATAACATACATCAGTTTGTTTATGAGCATCTGGATAATGAAATTTTACTGGGTGCAAGCATGCCCTGCGGCATTGATGGCGATGAAAGCATCCCCATCGCCGAATACGGCTCATCCAACATAGGCCGGATGAAGCATGTTTACCGCCACGGTTTATGGCATCGTTACGGCAGAACCATGCAGTCTATTGCCGGAATTCATTTTAAT
>DAINRH010000266.1:0-5107 GCA_036741905.1 Methylobacter sp.
ATTTAAGTAGAAGGTATTAAAGATGGGTAAACCAACCGGGTTTATGGAACTACCACGCACTGAGCGGCATTATGCATCGCCGAGTGATCGTATCCAGCATTATCGCGAATTTACGCTATCCCCCAGCGAGACAGAAATCGCCGAACAAGGGTCAAGATGCATGGATTGCGGCATTCCTTTTTGCCATAACGGCTGCCCAGTCAATAACATCATCCCGGATTGGAATGACGGTGTTTATCGAGGCGATTGGCAACAGGCGCTGGAAATTTTACACAGCACCAACAATTTCCCCGAATTTACCGGACGCATCTGCCCTGCGCCCTGCGAGGCTGCTTGCACGCTCAATCTGCAAGATCAACCGGTAACCATTAAGTCGATAGAATGCGCAATTATCGATAAAGGCTGGGCAATGGGCTGGGTAAAACCGCAAATCCCAACGCAACGCACCGGCAAGTGCGTAGCAGTAATAGGCTCAGGACCTTCAGGACTGGCCTGTGCTCAGCAACTGGCACGCGCCGGGCATGAAGTCACGGTCTATGAAAAGAATGACCGTATCGGCGGCTTATTGCGTTACGGCATCCCCGATTTCAAGATGGAAAAATCGCACATCGACCGACGCATTGCGCAAATGCAGGCGGAAGGCGTCAGATTCAGGCCCAACAGCCATATCGGTACAGACATTTCCGCGCAAAAAATACTTGCCGAGTACGATGCCGTGGTATTAGCGGTAGGCTCTGAAAAACCGCGTGACCTGGAAGTCGAAGGACGCAATGAATATCAAGGCGTTTATTATGCGATGGACTTTTTGCGCCAGCAAAACAAGCGCAACGCAGGCGATACCATCGCCGAAGATGTCGCGATAACCGCAACCGACAAAAATGTTGTGGTCATCGGCGGCGGCGATACCGGCTCCGACTGCATCGGCACATCGATCCGTCAGGGCGCAGCCTCCGTGGTGCAGCTCGAAATCTTGCCGCAACCGCCTGAAAAAGAGAATAAATTACTGACTTGGCCGCTGTGGCCCAATAAGCTGCGCACCACTTCTTCGCATGACGAGGGCATCAAAAAGCGTTACTTTAGCGTCAACACTCAAAGCGTTACCGGTAAAGACGGCAAAATAACCCATCTGAACGCGGTCGAAGTGGAATGGAAACAAGAAGGCGGGCAATGGAAAATGAGCGAAAAACCAGGCAGCGCTTTCACGCTGGAAGCGGACATCGTGTTCTTAGCGATGGGCTTTGTCCACCCGGTACACGAAGGCTTGTTAAAGGAGCTGGGCGTTGAACTGGAGCGCAATAACATCAAAGCCACCGACAAACAGTATCGCACCTCGGTCGATAAAGTGTTTGCCGCAGGTGACGGACGGCGCGGACAATCGCTGGTAGTGTGGGCGATACGTGAAGGCAGACAAGCCGCCAAAGCGGTCGATGAATTCCTGATGGGAACATCGGAACTGCCGCGTTAAGATCTAGCCGCATAAAAGCGCTGTAGCGGCAATTTCCGCTACAGCGCTTTGGATTTTGTTTTCGAACACCGTTTACATTGATAAACGGTGATCAGCTTCCCCTGCTTCACATCAAACTGCTTTTCGTTTAAAACTTCCCATTTATGAAAACCGCTACGGCACAGGGTGTTGCCTTTATGCTTTTCCGACAATTTGGGCCGTTTAAATTGAACTACCTTACCCATAATTTTCTCCGGACCTAAACAAAAAATCGCCCAATACGCATCGATTTAAAGCCAAAGCAAAACTTCGTATTTCTAAAGACAAGCAACAATCAATCCACATCACTTTTTGGCAATTGCATTCCACGCCGTAAGCCAAGCTTGCGATTGATAGGCATCGGCCTTCCGGTCAAGAAACCCGTTCAATACCAATCGCAGCGTGTTATCAATAACACCGAAGAAATGGGCATAGCCTAGCTGCGGGGTCGTATTGCGGATTTCGCCTGCTTTAATACCGGCATCAATGATTCTGATGATTTTCATGATCGCCGCAGTTTCGTGCAGCGGCCTTGCTTCCGGCAAAAATTCATTGACGTTCAAAATCAGCAGAAACCGCATTACATCCGGCGCCTCATCGGTTAGCTTGAATAACAAATCGACTATGGCCCGCAATTGCTCGGACGGTTTTTCATTCTTGCGCCTTATATCATCAATGGAGATGTTTAAGCTATCGAGAATATTGGCACGCAACTGCGCAGCAATTATTTGCTTGGTTTTGAAGTGTTGGTAGATTGTACCGGTGTCTTTTAGACCGGCCGCTTCTTTAATGTCGATTAACGATGTATTGAAATAACCTTTTTCGACAAACAGCCTTAAGGCTGCCAGCAATATCTCATCCTGCACTTCAGATTTTATCTGAATATTTTCTATTTCCTGATCCATGTTCTTCTTTCACAGCTGATTCAATGCGCTGTATTATTAGTATGTGAGTGAAAATTCAAAGGGTCTACGCGTCGTAGACTCACAATATAAAAATTTATTTTGCAGTCAGCACCGCCAGTGCCGCGCTTAAATAATTGATCATCGACCATAAGGTCAATATGGCTGCAATGTACAACAAACCGTAGCCGCAATAATTTATGGGTATACCCAGTAAATCCTCTCGATATAATAGCATGCCGATCGCCAGCATTTGCGCGGTGGTTTTCCATTTACCTAATTGGGACACTTTAACCTGCGCCCGCTGACCGATCTCCGCCATCCATTCCCGCAATGAGGCGATGGTGATTTCCCTGCCGATAATGACAGCCGCGGGAATAGCCAAGTACGGACTGCCCTGCTGCTGCACGATCAGCACCAAAACCATAGCCACCATCAGCTTATCCGCCACGGGATCCAAAAAAGCCCCGAAAGGCGTTTCCAAACTCATTTTCCTGGCAAGATAGCCGTCCAGCCAGTCGGTAATGCCCGCCGCCAAAAAAATCAGCATGCATGCAATATTGGAATAGATCCAAGGCAGATAAAAAACCACGGTTAATAACGGAATTAACGCGATCCTTAACAGCGTGAGATTTGTCGGTAAGTTAAATTCAATTATCATCTTGATGATGAAATAGTTCGTAAATCCGTTGTGCCAAATGACGGCTGATGCCATCCACGCCGCAAAGCGCATCCACACTAGCCTGTGAGATACCTTGCAGCCCCCCAAATTGCTTCAATAAAACCTGCCGCCGTTTAGGCCCCAATCCCGGAATCGCCTCCATAGCCGACTGTTTTTTAGCCTTACCCCGGCGCTGCCGGTGTCCTGTTATCGCAAACCGGTGCGCTTCATCGCGAATATGCTGAATTAACAACAATCCGCTGGCTCCCGGCTTTATATCTATCGGCTGCTCCTGATCCGCCAGTATCAGCTTTTCCATACCCGGCTTTCTATCCGGCCCCTTAGAAACCCCGACTATCATAACATTGTTTATGTCTAATTCCGCCAATGCCTTTTGCGCTTCATGCACTTGACCTTTACCGCCGTCGATCAGCAGTATATCGGGCGCGGTATGTTCGCCCTGTTTCAGTCGCTTAAAACGCCTGAACACCGCCTGATGTATGGCCGCATAATCATCGCCGCCGGTGATGCCTTCGATATTAAAACGGCGATAAGCCGATTTTACCGGTCCTTCCCGGTCGAAAACAACACAGGAGGCAACCGTCTGATCGCCCTGGGTATGGCTAATATCAAAACATTCCAGGCGTTTCGGCAGCTCCTTGCAACCCAATTCTTCCTGCAAACTGAGGAAACGGGCATAAAGCCCCTGCTTATCGGACAACTTACTCAGCAGCGAATTTTCGGCATTGGTGCAGGCCATTTGCAGCCATTTTGAGCGCTCGCCCCTGACATTGTGGGAAATAGCCACCGCATGTTTTGCCTGAGTCGCCAATACTTCCGTTAACAGCTCGGCTTCTTCCGGCTGATGGCTGACAATCAATTCATGAGGCGCTTGTTTATCCAGATAATATTGCGGAATAAACGCCTGAACGATAGCCGCCGGATCATATTCATCGGTTATCTTGGGAAAAAACACCTTGTTGCCCAGATGCTGCCCGTTGCGGATAAAAAACACCTGCACGCAGGCGACACCGGCCTTGGTCGCGCAGGCGATAATATCGACATCGCCCCGTTCGCCGTGAACGAAATGTTTTTCCAGCACCGAGCGCAATTTTAATATCTGATCCCTGAAACCGGCGGCCTGTTCATATTCAAGCTTGGCCGCCGCCTGTTCCATTTTAACTATCAGCTGATCGATCAACAGACCGCCCTTGCCCTCCAAAAACAGCACGGTACTGTCGACATCTAGCGCATAGGTTGCTTTATCGATTAAACCGACGCACGGCGCCGTACAGCGTCCTATCTGATGCTGCAAGCAGGGCCTGGAACGGTTATTGTAAAAAGAATCGTCGCATTGCCGGATAGGGAAAATCCGTTGCAGCAACTTAAGGCTTTCCTTGATTGCGCCGATGCCCGGATAAGGACCGAAATACTTGCCCTTACGCTTTTTTGCGCCGCGATGCAGGGTAATCTGAGGAAACTCGTGCTCGCTGGACAGAAAGATATAAGGATAGGACCGATCATCCCTTAAGCAGATATTGTAGCGGGGCTTATGACGTTTGATCTGCTGACATTCCAGCAATAAGGCCTCACCCTCGGTATGCGTGACCGTGACTTCAATGTTGGCAATTTTGGCGACCATCGCCTGTTGCTTGGTCGAGGCCGTCTGTTTTTTAAAATAACTGGAAACGCGATTTTTAAGGTTCTTGGCCTTGCCGATATAAATAATCTCGCCCTGGTCATTCAGCATCTTGTAAATGCCGGGGCGCGTGGTCAGGTTTTTTAAAAACGCTTTAACGTCAAAACTGTTTTCGGGTAACTCGGGACTCACACTTTATCCTGTAGCATGCGATGTAGCACGATAAATCTATCGTGCAAATATTTTAACAGCAACAAGGCCTACTATCCGCTTGTATGGACTCCGCGCCTTGTGAATAACACTCTAAAACGCCAGTTTCTATAGTCATGAGGCCTCCAATGGTTAAAAAAAGCTCTCACCACGACGGCACGAAGAGCACGAAGTTTTATATTTTTTCTTCGTGTCCTTCGTGCCTTCGTGGT
>DAINRH010000267.1:0-5078 GCA_036741905.1 Methylobacter sp.
TGGCGGCGCTTAAAATCATCAACATGCAATTGCATGAGCTTGACCTAAGTCAGGCCTGAGAATCATTGCTGAAAAACGGCTATAGAGCGGGCTTCATCCCCCCTGCTCTAACGAATGCCGTCAATCAGCCAAAATAAGGAAGCAGCCCCCTACAAAATAAACACCAGCGCACACTATATGAATAATATTAACCCGGTTAAAAAACAGGATGTTATTTGTCACTGTAGCGGAACAACTAAAGGGCAAATTAAAGAACTCATTGATAATGGCATCAACGATCTGGATGGAATATCCAGAATGACCGGCGCTTGTTCAGGCTGCGGAGCTTGCGATGCTTCAATATTGGAATTGTTAACCGAATATACCACTGATTATGGTGTTTAACCCGATGGCGCAGCGTCTCCCTTCCCTTTTTGACTGATATTCGTAAAGGATGCGCATTCCACCCGACCAAATTACGCCCAAAACACTCTACGTAAAAATACTTTAAGTAGTTGTATCAATATATATTTGATCAAATCCTGACGCACACATCCATCACACACGATAAAGCCAATCCCGCCGAAAGACAGGAGCAGAAAATCGCGGATCCTATTAACGGAAAGCCGAACTACCGAAGATGACGACAAAAAAGTCACGCGAGTTAGTTCGGCTTTTTTATTTTTGGCGAAGAGGAAAACATCCACAAGCCAAGGCTGGCGATCACTTCAAGAGGGCGATAACTATCGTTCTGCCCGTATCATGTTCTCGACCCTAAACGGGCTTGTCTTCTTATCGCTGATATTATTGAGGGTATTTACACTTCCGAGGTAAAGTGCCTTGCTTTTCGTGCTGTAGAGCGATGTCAGTTCGTACTCTAACGTGTTAGCGAAAGTAGATGCTTTACGACTGCATGGGCAACTTTTTTGCTCCAGCATAACCCACATCCCAGCGGGTTGTGCTGGAGCGGCGTACCGAGGTGATGCACAATATCAAAAACAACTACCTGGAAAAGTCCGAGCGGGAATCAGATTCAAGGTTCCAATCAAGGAAGATTGCCTCGTGACGAATCCGTCTCACAACTTTGCAAGATGATTCAATCACAAGTTCTTTAATTCGCCTCAATACGCCAACTGCTCCAGCGTAATACCCAAAGCATCGGCGGCTTTTTGCAGCGTGGCTTTGCGCGGACGTTTGGCGGCCTCAATCTGCGCGTAACCTGCTTGGCTGATACCCATGCGTTCCGCCATGTCGGTTTGAGTCAGCATCAGGTATTCACGCCAGGCTTGCAGCATACTGACCCCATCCATGACGCGCTTACCAACGACAGCGTTCGGAATCATGCCGGGGCGAACAACGCCGGGCAGTTTAACGAAATCGGCATAGGGCAGCACTACAAACGCCGGTTTGCCGTCGTTGTCTAGAATGGTTTGGTAGTTAGTAAGTGCGCTCATCGCGTTTTTTCACCTCTTCAATGTCAATAATACGTACGTCACCGTCAAACTCGAAAAACCCCCTGAAATCCCCCCGCAGGCGGTAGCTGTAGGCATGGTTAGTCAGCTTTTTAACGCCCTGGCAATTCGGGAAATCAGCCAATACCTGCGCTTCGGTATAAATCCACTGGCGCCTGGCGATTTCCTTGATCTTTTCAAGCTGCTTAAGGGCTTTGGGCTTCCAGCTGATCGTGTTCATAAGTCAAATTATAAGTATTTTATAAGACTTGTCAAAGATAAGAGGGGAAGGATTAAAGTTGCAGTTCCGTGGGGATGTTTCGCGTAGCAAACCGCCACATTCGCATAACGCCGATGACAGCCTGTCGTCATGTGGTGGATTGCCTAACGGCGAATCCACCTTACAGCTTTCGTTTTCAAGCCATTCCATGGCACACCTCTCGTTCTTTGCCGCTTGCGAGAAGGATATATACCCCCTGCTTCCAAAATCTACGAGGTATGGTGCGCGGCCGGCTCAGCGTGCAGCTTAATCCCCAGCGCCTTAATCACTTTTAAAATCGTATCAAAACGTGGTTGCGACCCAGGGGAAAGCGCTTTGTACAAACTTTCACGCCCAAGGCCCGACTCCTTGGCAATCATCGCCATGCCTTTAGCCTTGGCAATATAACCTAAAGCGCTTAGCAATTCGTCACTGTCGCCGTCATCGAGCACTTGGGACAAGTACTCGCTGATAGCTTCATCGCTGTCGAGCAAATTCGCCATATCGAAGACCGGCAACGTGGAAACGCTGATTTTTTCGCTCATAATTCAATCCTCCAAAGCATCGGCCAAATGGATGGCCTTGATAATATCGGCGGGCTGCGTAGATTTGTCGCCGCCGCCCAGCATCACGATCACCACCTCGCCGCGTTGCACATAATACATGGCCACCCAGGGCCGAACTGCTCGCTCAGCTCAAACACGCCTCCTCCGACCGGCTTCACATCGCCAAACTGCCCGCGCTGAACACGCTCAAGCCGACGCGCCAAGCGGATACCGGTTTGCTTGTCTTTAATGGCAGAAAATTATTGGTCAAATTGTGGCAGGGTGCGTATTGTAATCATGGCTCTATTGTATCCAAGTTAATACACAAGTAAAGTCCCGTAGGACGGTTTCGCGTAGCAAACCGCTACATACGAACAACGCCGATGACAGCCTGCGCAGTGCGATGGATTGCCTAACGACGAATTCACCTTACAGCTTTAAATCTAACGGCTAATCCTCTTACAGCCCTAAAATAGCAATACACACGATATTGTGATAAGCTTTTTATTATTTTAATTAAGTAATTAACCTAATTGAATTTTAAAAAAATTAGCTCCAAAATGAACGTTGGAAGCGACTATAATACAGGTATATCTATGTTAAACTTGGGAAACAAATCAATTGCTCAAGCATTGTTTGTTATTGGCTTCACAAAGGATTCGACAATTCGGACAAAGCAGTTCGATATCGAAAAAGCATTCACGTCATTCGTTAACAGTCCGTCAGTCAATACCAATCTTCCCGATGATTTCAATCCACAAGCACCACGAGTCACTCTAAGAGAAGGTCAAGTATCAGTCGTTTTTTCCCAGATAACTGCACAACTAACAATTGACATCATTAACAATAACGGCAAGTCTATTGAAGTAATTCGAGATAGCATAGTTAAAAAAATCAATTCGTTTCAAGGCTGTGTAAATAAAATAATACCCTCTGATCAACAGCAAGAGCGCGGATTAGTCCTTACCGTACTATATCCTGTGGACTCAACTCAGTTTGCTAATGAAGTTGTATCTGGCTATATTCAATCTACTTTTTTTCAAATCTCTCCGTTAGGGGAACCTTCAAGTACCCAGTTTACTGTCGGTTATAAAACTCAGGATAATTATTTCCTTACATTATCTGTTGCGCAATACCAAGCATTCGCTGGCGACTTAAAAGATTTAAAACCAAATCAATGGCTTGACATTCAGTCACTTCCTGTTTCTGAATCAGGCATTGAGTTAAAAATTGACGTCAATAGTAGGCCTTTGGCAGATCATCAGCCCGCTGATGTAACGAATGTAATTTTGAAAAAAGCTTTTGACTTTGCGATAGATGAAACTGATAAATTTATGAGGGTGCAAAAATGAATCAATCACGTTCGCTTACTTCATCGACAGTTATACCAAAAGACTTTTTAGACGGTGATTATTCTGATAATGACAGACTTTTTCGTGTTTATTTGGATAATGGAGCTAAGTCTTTCACCTTGATTTCCACCTCTACAAAAACCGTGCGAGATGGTCTGACTGCCTATCGTGATCGGCAGTCGCAAGATATTGGTCTACTCTGTTCGGTAGTTTTTTGGCAAAAAAGGACTATTGATTACCAAGCGCTGCACACTGCATTTTTGCTGAATTCTTTATCTGAAGAAGAGTTTGAGCAGGAAGCGGATAAGTTCACTGTTCATCAAAAAGACTTGCCTCCAGATACGATAGCCTCTGTTGTTGAGCGGCTTGACTCGTTAATTGGGATAAAGTTTGATACGTCAGACTATGCCGATTATTTTCAGTGTAGTCAGCAAAATGTGATGGCTGGATTACGATTGCTAAAAGCTCAACATTTCACAGCAATGCTCCCAGAACCGATAGAAAACAATAAACAACAATAAAATTAACTGAATATTTCTTATGGTTCAAAAGTCTAATATTTGCTCGTCGGTTGAAGGCGAGAAACTCTCTTTCAATACTCGTCAGTTTTATTCTAAGCCACCAGTTATTAATGAATTATTGAAGAAAAAAGTTTATCCATTCAAACTTGGAATTAATGGATATGTTGAAATTGAAACTCCCCTTGGAAATCCTAAAGAAACTGCCGTGTACGAAACTTCGCTGACTGCGCAAGGGGACGCAGTACAAGGTGGATCGGTTGAAGGTTGGGCAACCAAACCCATCAAGGCGCCAGAAGTTAAGATAGCTACTGGTACACATAGTGCGCAATTTGGTTCCCTAAAGGGACACTCCTACGCCCATGTTGAATCTCCACACAGAGATCATTTACTGAGTATCGATATTCAGAATAGGCATCCCCAGATTGTTGAAATTATAAATCCAGTGTACAAAAAAGACAGTGACTCAAATTAACCTGCTCTGAAGTTTTGTTAGCTCTTGTTTACCCTACCAATTAACTCTTTGCCCTCTCCGTACATTCCTCTAATCATTAATTAGGCATTGACGCCCCCACCCCAGCGACTTACCTAACTCTGCACTGGCAAAATCCAGGCCGGGATTGGCATCCTGAAATAGAGGCGCCACCGCCGCAATCCTTCTTTTTTTGTGCTTCGCGTTCGACTGTCCATTATGGCGGACTGGCCCAGTGCTTCTTCCAGTATGATGCCAATTTCGTTCAGTCCGCCACCAATGTTTGGCATGTTTGGTGACGGGTTTATAATCTAACCGGAGAAGCAATCATGAACCAGCCGGGTAGATCGGGCACGCTGTTTGTGCCCAACATTCACATGTAGCTAATAGTCGGACAACGAAAAGCGAATACCGCGCCTTTAACTGTGAGCTTAAGTGCCCTTACTCTTACTCCCATCTTACTCTAAAACCGCTTAACTTTAGAATGGGCTATAAAATCAAG
>DAINRH010000268.1:0-4966 GCA_036741905.1 Methylobacter sp.
CTGGCAGGCCGGGATTGGCGCTGACCAGGAATTCGATTTTATCTTTGCCGTTCAATTTGGGCGTAGCGCTATCCAGTGCGCCTATGTCGACCAAAAACTCGCCTTGCGGCATGCCCAGTTCCTTGATCATTGCGGAAATTTTTTGTTGCAGTTTCTTGCCGCTCAATTTGCGTTGTCCGGACAGGTGCGCGGCCAACTGGTGGTATTGGGCCAGTAATTGCTCGACAGTTGCCGTTAAGGCTTCGATGCGCTCGCTGCTGTGGGTTAGTCCGTCGAGTTCGTTTTCAAGCTTGCCGACCAGCTCCGGCAGTTCATCCGGCGTAACGTGATGCTTGCGGCTCAGGCTTTGAATGATGCCGATCTGGTTTTCCAGCGCTTCAAGATGTTGCGGGTCGGCTTCTTGCGACTCAAGAAAGCGGCGTAACTGAAGAGATGCTTCCTCGACCTGGATTTGGGCTTCGGAAAGCATGGTGCAGATTTCGTTTAATTCGGGCGCAAATTGGGCAATGTGGTTTAACTCGCTGAGACAGTGGTTCAGCATTTGATTGACCGACTGCCGGTCGTTCTCATACAGCATATCGACCTGTTCTTGACCGGTGCTTAAAATTTGCCCCAGATTGGCCAGTTTGCCGTGCTCTTCGGAAAGCTCGGCATAGCTGAAGTTTGCCAAATCCAGCTGTTGCAGTTCTTCAAGCTGATAACGCAGCAATTCCTCGCGTTCGGTTTGATCGACGCCGGCTTTAATCAGGCTTGCCAATTCCTTGCTGGTTTGATGCCATTGCCGGTAACAGGCGTTGACGCTGTCCAGCAGCGGTTGGTTTTTTGCGTAGGCATCCAGCAGGCGGCGTTGCTCGTCAGGATTCAGTAACGTTAAATGCGCATGTTGGCCGTGAATTTCGACCAGTTTCTCGCTGAGTTCCTGCAAGGCTTGCAAGGTGACCGGACGGTTGTTGATATACGCCTTTGAACGGCCGTCGCTATTAACAACGCGGCGGATCAGGCATTGCTGTTCGCTATCCAGTTCATTGTCCTTGAGCCATTGCTTAGCTAACGGGGCATCGGCCAAATCGAACTCCAGGTTGATTTCGGCGCGTTTGCTATTCGGGCGCACGTAGCCGGAATCGGCCCGGTCGCCCAGCGCCAGCCCCAAGGCGGTTAATAAAATAGACTTGCCGGCTCCGGTTTCGCCGGTTAGCACCGACATGCCTTTTTCCAGGTCGAGGTCTAACGATTTAACGACGGCGAGGTCGATGATATTAAGGTTTAATAGCATGATTGTCGGTGTGGTAACCACTGCTCCAGTTTAATTTATTCCTGAGTATATAGAAGAAATCATGGCCTTCCGGGTGCAAAATTCTAATCGGTTTCGGTTCTTTGTTAATTAAAATCTTGTCGCTGATCAATACTTCAGGGATTTCAATATGATCGCAAGTCACCAAGGCGTTGATTTGTTTGGTCTGGCAAAAACTTATTTCAATTTCGGCCGAATCGTTGATCACGATAGGCCGGTTCGACAAGGTATGAGGATTAAGCGGCACCAAGACCAGCGCGTTTAACGCAGGATGTAGAATCGGTCCGCCGGCGGACAAGGAATAGGCGGTCGAACCGGTCGGGGTGGAAATAATCAGGCCGTCGGAGCGTTGCGAGTTTAAAAACACATTATCGATTTTGGTGATGATCTCTATCATGCTGGGCGTTACCCAGCGATGCACGACCACTTCATTGACGGCGGTTTCTTCGTGGATAATTTGTCCGCCACGGATGATTTTGGTGCGCAATAAATAGCGCTTTTCCTCTGTGTAATGACCTTCAAGGATGCGTTGTAGTTTACCGGACAGCTCGTTGGGCGATATGTCCACCAGAAAACCCAGTCGGCCCAGATTGATGCCGATCAACGGAATATCGTATTCGACGATGGCGCGGGCGGCGGCAAGAAAAGTGCCGTCGCCGCCGACGGCGATAACCAGGTCGCAATGCTGAGCCAGCGTATCTATCGTGCAGGATTTAACGGATGGATTATCAATAAAATGAGCACTGTCTTTCGCGACAATGACGGTGTATTGATGTCGCTTTAAGAAAGCATGCAGGGCGGTTAACGTCTCGGCGATGCTAGGGTCGCTGGGTTTGCCTATGATGCCGATGGTCTTAAAAGGTGTCTGCATTAATGGGATAACAATCGGGAAATGAATTCGATTATACAAAAAAACCCGGCCAAGACTACGAGTATTACAGTTTCGTCGACAATTTTGCCTGCCGCGCAGTTAGCCCTTGTCATTTAGCTTGATATTTTTGAATAATGGACACAAGCTATGGATTGATGGTGTCGATCAATAAAGCGGCTCGGCACATAGCAGACCGGGTGTGAAATTATAAATTCGGGGAGTTAGCAATGAAACAATTACACAGAAAGGACCTGTTCGGCTGGTCGGAATTTAATCGGGAGCGCAATCTGGATTTTCATAGTGTGCTGTGGGTCCGTGACGGGGGCAACGTCTTGATCGATCCTTTGCCGATGTCCGAACATGACCACAGTCACTTGCAAAGTCTGGGCGGGGTGAGTTTTATCGTCATTACCAATAGCGACCACTGCCGCGATGCCGAACATATAGCCGATGTTACCGGCGCGGCGATTTACGGCCCCGCCGCCGAGGAAGAAACGTTTCCTCTGGCATGCGCTCGCTGGCTTCACGATCACCAAGAAATCGTTCCCGGCTTGATTGCCTACCAGCTTAACGGTTCCAAAACGCCGGGAGAATTAGCGTTGCTTTTGGAGCACAGTACGCTGATAACCGGCGATTTAATCCGTTGCCATATCGGCGGTGAATTATGCCTGTTACCGGATGCAAAACTGAGCGATAAAAACAAGGCCGTTCAATCGGTCAAACGCATTGCCGAGTTACCGGATATTAAGGCCGTTTTGACTGGCGACGGTTGGCCGCTGTTCAATCACGGCAGTGAAGCTTTGCATCGTCTGGTAAAATCATTGAGTCATTAAGTTGAACAAGCCAAAATTTTTTCTTTTTCAATGTGCCGTTTGATGCGGCATCTCAAGCCATACAGCAGGTTTTGTGAATGTGGGTACAAAAAGAGTTTTCATTATCGGCAAAAAACAGGGGATTTCACCTGATCACCGGTGAAATCCTGAACGTTATTCCGGAATTGGCCATCGTGCAATGCGGGTTGCTGCATCTCTTTATCAAGCATACATCGGCATCGTTGACGGTGAATGAGAACGCCGATCCGACGGTGCGCCAGGATATGGAAAGCCACTTTAATCGATTCGTGCCGGAAGGCGCGCCTTATTATAAGCATGGCTATGAAGGCGAAGACGACATGCCCGCTCATATAAAAAATGCGCTGCTGGGTTCGAGTTGCACCATTCCTATTACTAAAGGCAAGCTTAACCTGGGCA
This sequence comes from Methylobacter sp., assembly GCA_036741905.1. Lineage (GTDB taxonomy): Bacteria > Pseudomonadota > Gammaproteobacteria > Methylococcales > Methylomonadaceae > Methylobacter_A. The sequence continues at coordinate 3,413 of DAINRH010000268.1, forward strand.
TCTGGCAAGGCATTTATCTGTGCGAGCACCGCAATCAGGGGGGTAGTAGGCGGATTGTCGCCACTATTCAAGGACAGTCTCGAACCGATACCCATATGGGGTAGTGTGCCGTTTATTAAGGAACGCGCATGAAGTAACTTGAGCCAGTTGCCAATAGCGGGAGCGTAAGCTTCGCCTGCAAAGCTTACGCTCCCGTTACAAACTTACGGCGCAAGAAGTTGAGTTCTCTATTTTTGTATAATGCCAAACGGCTTTTTTAGGAAAGGTGTATGAACTAAGGACATCAACCTAATCGGCTATATAGCGAGAGTAGGCAATATTTCCGAAAATGGAGAAAGGACATTGAAGATATTAGTAACAGGAGCGGCCGGCTTTATAGGCTCAAGCCTTAGCCTGAAGCTGTTGGAAAGGGGCGACGAGGTTGTCGGCATAGACAACCTTAACGATTATTACGATGTTGGTTTGAAGCTGGCGCGGTTGGAACGACTGCGTGGCTATGATCGTTTTAGGTTTATCAAACTTGAAATTGCCGATAGAACCGCAGTAGAAGCGCTTTTTGCCCGTGAGCAATTTCAACGAGTGATGCATTTGGCGGCTCAAGCCGGCGTACGCTATTCGATAACCAATCCGCATGCCTATATCGATTCGAATATCGTCGGATTCGTCAATATCCTCGAAGGGTGCAGGCAGTGTGCCGTCGAGCATTTAGCCTACGCTTCATCCAGTTCGGTTTATGGAGCGAATACCAAAATGCCGTTTTCTATCCATGATAATGTCGATCATCCTGTTTCCCTTTATGCGGCCAGTAAAAAAGCCAATGAGTTAATGGCGCACACCTATAGCCATCTTTACAACCTGCCGACCACCGGTTTGCGGTTTTTTACCGTTTACGGCCCCTGGGGGCGTCCGGACATGTCGCCGATCAAGTTTGCCGGTAATATCATTGAAGGAAAGCCGATCGATGTGTTTAATTACGGTAATCACTGTCGCGATTTCACGTATATAGATGACATAGTGGAAGGCGTCATCCGGGTTATTGATAAACCGGCACACGCTAATGCAGACTGGGTGGGGGATCGCCCCGATCCTGGAACCAGCTTCGCTCCTTATCGTTTATATAACATAGGCAGCAATAATCCCGTGCATTTGCTAACGTTCATTGAAACGCTGGAAAAATGTTTGGGCAAACAGGCGATCAAGAATTTGTTACCGATGCAGCCCGGAGATGTACCGGATACCTATGCCGATATTTCGGATTTGGTGCAGGATTTTGGGTATAAGCCTTCTACGTTGCTGGAGGAGGGTGTTAGGAGGTTTGTTGAATGGTATAAGGATTTTTACCGGGTAGTTTGATCAAGGCGTGAGCGATTACATTGCAGCTAGCGGATTGATGGTGTATTTCTTCAAGTTGGACGGGGCAGCCCCGTCCATGACGTTTTTGCGGTGTCTGAGCTAGTTACTCAGTCAAGTTTATAATGGATGGTTATGTGGGAGCGGCTTTAGCCGCGACAATCGCGGCTAAAGCCGCTCCCACAGTTAAATTATCAGCAGACA
>DAINRH010000269.1:0-4966 GCA_036741905.1 Methylobacter sp.
GTACATGACATTACGAATAATCCTGATGATGCCGCTATTGCCAGATCCATTATCAGTATGGCCCACGAGATGCGCCTACATGTGATTGCAGAAGGTGTGGAAACTGAAGGCCAACTCAACTTTCTATCCCGGCACCACTGTGACCAGATTCAGGGCTATTACGTCAGCAAACCTCTCTCTGCCAATGACTGTGCAACATTCCTGAAAAACTTTGCTGGGCTACCGCAGCAGGAAACAGTGGCTGGTGTAGAGGAGCGCACTCTGCTGTTAGTCGATGATGAAGCCAATATCACCACGTCTATCCGGCGACTGATGCGAGGTGAGGGTTACCAGATATTGGTTGCAGAAAGCGGTCAACAGGGCCTGGAACTCTTAGCAACGCATCATGTAGGGGTCATTATTTCTGATCAGCGCATGCCTGAAATGACAGGAGTTGAGTTTCTCAGACGTGTTAAACGGCTCTATCCCGACACCGTGCGCATTGTGCTTTCTGGCTATACCGATCTCAAATCGATTACTGATGCCATTAATGAAGGCGCCATTTACCGATTCTTGACCAAACCTTGGGAAGATGACCAATTATTAAACAATGTGCGCGAAGCTTTTCAGCGTTATGAACTAAAACGCGAAAACTCTCAATTGGCCATGCAACTCAAACTGGCCAACGAAGAATTATCTGTGATTAACCGAGACCTAGAACTATATGCTAGAACAAAAGTGAAAGAGACACTGCATAGCATAGGTGCATTACAGGTGTCGCAGGAAATCTTGGAGTATCTTCCCACTGCAGTCATTGGCGTGGATAATGAAGGCCTAATTGTCATCGCTAATCTGACAGCAAATAGCTTGTTTGCCAAGGGGCAGCCGTCATTACTGGGTGCTATGGCCAACACCTGTGCTCCCTTGCAATTTAAAGACTACAAAGAGATGGCGAATGGTGCTTTGCATCAAATAAACCTACCGGATGGCCGTCCATTGAATGTGGTTTGTCACCGCATGGGGGGCGCCTGTCAATCGAAAGGAACCATCTATGTGTATTCATTGGCTTAGGGCATTGATTCAAGAGAAAGTGAGAGCAGATGAGTATTGAAGATCGACAGAAGCTGGATGTACTCATCGGTCATATTCATACCTTGCCTTCAATGCCCAAAGTAATCATCGATATCATGCAAAGCTTTGACAATGACAAGATTGATACGTCAACCTTGGCTAAGCAAATCGAGAGTGATATGGGCATCGTGGCGAAAGTATTGCGTGTAGCTAATTCACCCTTTTTTGGTTTATCAGGGCAGATCAGCTCCATATTTGAAGCGATCGTTGTGGTAGGTTTTAACAATTTGCGCGGCCTAGTTACCTCTGCTGCCATTATTAATGCATTACCAAAACAGTTAAATACACTAGATTTGCAGCTATTCTGGCAGCACAGTATACGCACAGCAGTCTGTGCCAGAATGCTGGCCAAGACGGTCGGCATAGATCAGGAGGCTGCCTTTACCGCTGGCCTGTTACATGATGTTGGCTTGTTGGTGATTGGCATGCATTTTACAGAAACGATGGAAGAGAATAACTTGCCATTCGATGCAGGTACCCCTGAATCGTTGCAATTTGAACGCGAGTGGGTCGGCATGGATCACGCCACTTTGGGCGGAGAAGTCGCCAAATACTGGCACTTCCCTGACACAATGTCCCAAGCCATTGCGCAACACCATGCGCCCCAGGAAACTGGACATCCTAAGGCGTTGATAGATGTGCTGTATGTGGCAAATCTGTTTTCCCACAATCTCAATCAGTCATTGGTAGATGATGCCCAATTACAAGTCAGCGCTCAGGAAAGATTAGGAATAAACAAATCAACTCTGGCATCGCTGGCAACAGAAGCCAATCAGTTATATACAGGCGCCCGCATGTTGATTGGAAGTTAACATAAAGGAATTGAATTGATGGATAACGACCCTGCACAATCTATGTATTCCACACTGAAGAACGAAACTGGCGATGATCGCCTAAACAGCATCTTGGCCTCGCTAGACGATGTGGTGTGGTCCATCTTGCCGGAAACATACCAGACCACCTATATGAGTCCGGCGGCCATGAAAGTTTATGGCCGCCCAGCTGAAGACTTTTACCAGCAATCCAATCTTTGGCTGGATATCATTCACGAGCCAGATCGCGAGCGCGTGCTATCTGACATGTCACATTTATATGATCATAACGTGCTGGACTTTGATTACCGAATCGTGCTGCCTGATGGTTCTATCAGGTGGATCCACGATCATGTCCGCGTCATTGTCGGACTTGATAACAAGCCCTTGCGCCTAGATGGAATCTCGGTGGATATCACCAAGCACAAACTGGCAGAGCAAGCGCTAAAGAAAAGCCATAAAGATCTGAATGATGCCTATGTAAAATTACAATCCCTGCAAGGTCAGTTATTACAAGCAGAGAAAATGGCTTCTATCGGTCAGTTAGCAGCCGGCGTGGCACATGAAATTAACAATCCCATAGGTTATGTGTACTCCAATCTGGGCTCATTGCAGAAATACCTAAACGATATTTTTCAAGTCATGGACGTTTATGAGAAGGCCGAACCTGCCTTAGCAGAGACTCCAGACATACTTGCAGGCATTAAGTCAATCAAGACTAAGATGGATATTGCCTTTATTCGAGAAGATGTGGTCGCTTTGATGAGTGAAAGCCGCGAGGGGATTACACGGGTGAAAAAAATAGTCCAGGATCTGAAAGATTTTTCGCATGCAGACGCAGAGGAAGAGTGGCAACTGGCTGATCTGCACCAAGGCATGGATAGTACCTTAAATATTGTCAATAACGAGATTAAATATAAAGCTGATGTCATCAAGAAATATTCGGATATTCCCAATGTGGAATGTCTGCCCCCTCAACTGAATCAGGTGTTCATGAACCTGTTTGTCAATGCAGCACATGCTATGGAGGAGCAGCGCGGCACGATCATCCTGCGTACCGGCGTGCGCGAAGATCATGTATGGGTCGAAGTCAAAGACAACGGTAAAGGAATTTCTCCTGAGAACCTGAACCGTATTTTTGACCCTTTTTTCACGACCAAGCCTGTAGGGACAGGCACTGGTCTCGGGCTGTCTGTTTCTTACAGTATTATTAAAAAACATCATGGCAAGATTGATGTCAGTAGCGAAGTGGGGGTCGGCACCACCTTTCTTATTTCACTCCCCCTGAAACAGCCTGTGGAAATGGATACATAAATGACGGATAGCGTGCCTGAATTCCAATCACAGCAAAAGGTGTTGTTTGTCGATGACGAGCCGAATATTCTGTCTGCATTAAAGCGCCTGTTTCGCCCGCATGGCTACCAAATATTTACTGCAGAAAGCGGCGCATTGGGGCTAGAAGTAATCGCCAAAAACCAGATAGATCTAGTGGTATCAGATATGCGCATGCCGGAAATGAACGGAGCCCAGTTTCTGGAAAAGGTCAGGATGGCCTCCCCCGACACGGTACGTATCCTACTCACCGGGTTTGCCGATATTTCATCCACCGTGGATGCAATCAATAAAGGTCAAATTTATCGCTATATCTCCAAACCTTGGGAAGATAACGATATCAGCACTTCAGTACGCCATGCGCTGGAGCAGAAACAGATGGCCTTGGAGAAGGTTCGGTTAGAGGCCCTGATTAGAAAACAGAACGAAGAGCTTAAAGACCTCAACAGCAACCTCGAAGCCAAAGTGAAATCCCGGACTGAAGAGCTGCGGCAGACTATGGGATTCCTAGAAACTGCGCACGACAAACTCAAGAAAAGCTTTTTTACTTCTATCAGTATTTTTTCTAATCTGATGGAGCTGCGCGAAACCTCTATGGCTGGTCATTCTCGCCGAGTAGCAGACCTTGCGCACCGATTGGCATTGCGCGTAGGTATGTCAGACACTCAAGCACAAGAGGTCATGATTGCGGGCTTGTTACATGATATTGGCAAAATCGGCTTTCCGGATTATCTCTTGAATAAACCATTTAATGCCCTGAATAGTGAAGAACGCGATATTGTAGTCAAGCATCCAATAGTAGGGCAAAATGCATTAATGTCTCTAGAGCAATTGAATGGCGCAGCTATCCTGATACGTAGCCATCATGAGCGATTTGACGGACAGGGTTACCCGGACGGTATCGTTGGCCTTGCTATCCCCCTCGGCGCGCGGGTATTGATGGTTGCCAATGATTACGAGTCTGCCCAGCTTGGGCATTTATTAGCAAGCCGGATGAGTACGCAAGAAGCACAACACTTTATCCAGCAAGGGCGCGGTACACGCTATGACCCTGAAGTGGTTGATGCCTTCATCGCCCTCATGAGCGCGCGTGATGACCAGGTCAAAAACAAAGAGCTGGCTATCCGCAGCGACCAACTGAAGAGGGGCATGATATTGTCGCGCGACTTGGTAGCGAGAGGGGGGTGGGTACTACTGGCAAAGGATTATGAGATGACAGATGCGCTCATTGTGCAATTGCAAAAATATGAGAAATCAGATGGTCATAAGCTCACCATCTATATCCGGTTGAAGGGGTAATTATGGCTAAAATCATGTTAGTGGATGATGAAGAAAATGTACTCAAAGCGCTCCACCGTGCGCTTAGTGCAAGCGATCAACGTAATAATATCGAAATCTTTACATCGGCTAAAGCCGCGCTGGCCAGAGCAGCAGAAGGGGTCGTTTTCGATATCGTCCTTTCTGATTACCGCATGCCGGAAATGAGCGGTGTGGATTTTTTCAAACAGTTACGCGAGATCCAGCCTGAGACAGTACGCTTTATTGTCAGCGGCCAGACGGACCTTGAAGGTCTGGTAGGTGCCATCAATGAGGCGCGCATCCACCGTTTTATTGGTAAACCATGGGATGATTATGCGCTTTATATGGATATCCAGCAGGCACTCGAATTACAGACCTTACACTCTGAAAATAGACGCTTAGCTGACTTGGTC
>DAINRH010000270.1:0-1145 GCA_036741905.1 Methylobacter sp.
TCAATTCATCGAAAATCGCTTTGATCATGCCGGGCGTGAATTCCTTGGAAGACAGGCCGTAACGACCGCCGACCACTTTCGGCAGTACCGAAAACTTAGCCGCGCCGCCGATATAATCCTGGGCCAGCGCGCCAAGCACGTCCTTATACAGCGGTTCGCCATCCGCGCCCGGCTCTTTGGTGCGATCCAGCACCGCGATTTTGCGACAGGTCGAAGGCAGCGCCGCAATCAGGCTGGCGGCATCGAAGGGTCGGTATAAACGCACTTTAAGCAGTCCGACCGATTCGCCCTGACGATTAAGATAATCCAGAGTTTCCGCGACGGCCTCCGCGCCCGAGCCCATCATCACGATGACGCGCTCGGCGTCCGGCGACCCCAGATACTCAAACAAGCGATAACAGCGGCCGGTCAGTTGGGCGAATTTGTCCATTGCCTTCTGCACGATGCCCGGCATCGCCTGGTAATAGGCATTGACCGATTCCCTGGCCTGGAAATACACGTCGGGATTCTGGGCGGTGCCGCGCAGCACCGGGTTATCGGGCGACAAAGCCCGGTCGCGGTGCGCTGTAACCCATTCTTGGTTAATCATCGCCCGCATGATGTCGTCATCCAGCATAATAATCTTGGCGACTTCATGCGAGGTTCTAAAACCGTCGAAAAAATGCATCAACGGAATGCGCCCTTCCAGCGCTACGGCGTGGGCGATCAGCGCAAAGTCCATGACTTCCTGCGGCGAGTTGGAACACAGCATGCCGAAACCGGTCATGCGCGCCGACATCACATCGCTATGGTCGCCGAAAATCGACAAGCCCTGACAAGCCAGCGAACGGGCGGCGATATGGAATACCGTCGGCGTCAGTTCGCCGGCGATTTTGTACATATTGGGCAGCATCAACAGCAAGCCCTGAGATGCGGTAAAGGTGGTCGCCATCGATCCTGCCTGCAATGCGCCGTGGATGGCACCGGCGGCGCCCGCTTCGCTTTGCATTTCGGTCACTTGCGGCACCGTACCCCACAAATTGACCTGTCCGCGCGACGACCATTCGTCGGCCCATTCGCCCATATTGGACGACGGCGTTATCGGATAGATTGCGATGACTTCGTTGAGTTTATGAGCTACCGTAGCGGCAGCCTGATTTCCATCA
>DAINRH010000270.1:1155-4948 GCA_036741905.1 Methylobacter sp.
TGATTTTGCATTAGAAACCCTCATGGAACAAAAAAGTGTAACTACCGTATTTTTATAATAATTTTAAAGACTTGGGCGTTACGCATTGACTGACTGCACAGAAATGGGTGTCGCCCCCCCCTAACCAACCGCGGAAGAAACGCGCGCCCCTCGACGACGCACTGTCGCTTGCCCGCATCCGTTAATTAGGGTCGTTTAGCGGAAGTGCTGGCTATTTCGCACGGTCGTCTAAGTATGCCAGAGTTTTTACGGGTTCTGCGGCAAATATTCAACGGTGTAAAGCCGCCTGCCAGAAAAATTGTCCGATCAACCCGGATCGTATGAATACCGCTCGCCCCCTGCTTATTGGTCATAGGTAAACGAGACGTCAACACGGTCATTAACCTGAGCGGCAACGGCGCTATTAAAACTCGTCCCACCCATCGCCTCCGGCACCTATCAATAATGGCTTGACTGCCACTCCGGATAGTTTTTTAGCGGCGCTTACCTTGGCCGTTGCCGTTTGCGTGTGTCGCGGCGCACTATCAACCGGGTAGCCATGACTACTTAAATTGCCGTGTAATTTGAAGTTTGCCACTGCGTCCGACAGATGTTGGGTTTGTTCTTCCATCGATTCTGCGGCTGCGGCGGCTTGCTCCACCAATGCGGCATTTTGTTGGGTCACATCGTCCATTTGGGCGATGGCCTGATTAACCTGTTCGATGCCGGATGTCTGTTCAACTGAGGCAGCGCCGATCTCGGACATGATGACGGTAACATTACGGATAGCATTAACGATTTCTTCCATGGTTTTGCCGGCTTGATCGACCAGCTTGCTACCGTCTTCAACCTTTTCTACCGAATCGCCGATCAGGGTTTTAATCTCCCCGGCAGCGGCAGCGGCGCGCTGGGCAAGATTACGCACTTCCCCGGCCACCACGGCAAATCCCCGGCCTTGCTCTCCGGCCCGAGCCGCTTCTACTGCGGCATTGAGCGCGAGGATGTTGGTCTGGAAGGCAATGCCGTCGATCACCGAGATAATATCGACAATCTTGCGCGAGGCATCGTTAATGCCTTCCATCGTGGCGACGACCCGGTCAACCACGGTAACGCCCTTGCCGGCGATGTCCGACGCGCCTGCGGCAAGCCGGTTGGCTTGCCGGGCATTTTCGGTATTTTGCTGTACGGTAGAGGTCAGCTCCTCCATGCTGGCGGCGGTTTGTTCCAGGCTGGCGGCCTGCTCTTCGGTGCGATACGACAGGTCGTTATTGCCCGCCGCGATTTCCTTTGCCGCATTACTGATGGTATCGGCGGAGTCTTTGATGTCTCCTACCAGATCTTTGAGATTTTCTACAATGCTGTTCATGCCGACAATCACCTCACCAAACGTGCCGGGATAGTCTTTGTCGATGGTTTGAGTCAGATCCCCTTTGGACAATGCGCTCGCGATACGCGCAATGTCGCTCAGGACACTCAGTTCATCGAGAGAGAGATTGATATTATCTTTCAATTTGGCGAGATCGCCGCGTCCTTCGGCTTTAACGCGCTGGCTGATGTCGCCTTGAGCAACTTCGGCCATAATCTCACCCACATCGTCCAGCATGGTCTGCATCGCTTTCATTGCATTATCGACAGTCAATTTGAATTCGCCTTCGACCCTGGCGTCAACCCGTTTGGTAAAATCGCCTTCAGCCAGGGCTTTCATGACATCGGTAAGGGTAATCATGGTGAACTCAAGCTTATCTATGCTGGCATTGACATTGTCTTTCAGGCAATTCAAATCGCCACGCGCAACGACCTTCACCCGCTCGGTAAAATCGCCCCTCGCTACCGCCCCCATGACAGTATTGGTGTCGGACAGCACGCTTTGCAAAGAGTCCATCATACCGTTGAAAGAAGATGCGACCTGTCCCAGCTCATCGTTACTTTGAATATCTGCGCGCATGCCGAAATTTCCGGTATAGCTGATTTCCTGGGTGATCTTAGCCAGGGCGTCCAGTGGGTGAGCGATACGACGGAACAGATACCAAGCCAGCACGCTAAAAATAACCAGCGACGCGGCCAGAATGATCAGGGTATTGAGGCGGCTTACGGATACGCTGTCATTGGCGGTTTTCTGGGCAATGTCGGCCTCTTTCTCAATCAAGTCGGCAAGCTTCTCCATCTCGACTTCCAATACTTCAAATTCATGTTCGAAAGCCGCCATTGCATTGCTTTCGACCTGACCGTTCCCAGTTGCCGCTGCAACGACCGCCTGAGCCTGTCGAGTATAGGAAGTCACTGCCGGGATAATCGCCTCAATTTGAACGCTGACAGACTCGCCTAACTTGGCCTGGGCGTTATCGGCAAGGTTCTTGTTAAAACGAGCGACGTGGTCGCCCAGTTCGCCCCTAATTTCGTTCACCTTTTCCGTCTGTCCGTCCCGGCCGGCCAGTACCACGCCCAGAACATCGCTACGAATGGCATCGTGCATCATGTCTGCATCCATCTGTCTGCGCAAGGCTTGCCCGGTATCGGCAACGAAGATAATCCCCTGGTTAAGCTGCTGAACATTACGCAACCCGACAACGGAAAGCAACAGCATGGCCAGCAGAACCAATAGCGTCATCGCCATCAACATTTGTCTTACTGTGAGTTGGAGTTTTTGCATTGTTATAATCACCTGATATTTATAATGTATCGTCAAGAAGGATTGCCGCGTTTATCAACCGGGTCTTTTGGCTGGTGTAAAGCCGTTGTTTTCATTTGCGTTTCTCGAATAGCATGCCGTTGATCCATTTCTATTTTCGCGCGCTATCGCGAGCGCTTAAAACCTCAAACTCCAGCTTTATGGATCGTTTTATCCAAGCCTCGCAAGAGGATTTAAGTTTCCCGTTTTCCTGCTCCAGCGTATGAATATAATGGTTTGAATATTTTAAACGGGTACTTACGATGTTAAGCAGGCGTTCAATTTCTCTCAGCGTTGTAAGACAATTTTTCAATTTTTCATGCAGCACCTGTTGGGCATTCAAACTTTCGTTTAATTCATTTTGCAATTGTTCGATCTTTGTCATTTAAAACACCTTCCTAATCATCACCGTAAGAGTGCGGGACTGGTTTAGCTTGCTAACGGTTTTTTAGTCGCGTTTTTTTGCCTAAAGCGTGGCAATCGGATATTGAAACCGCTAAGGCTGTCGAGGAGGATTTTGCCTGATTGATGAGGAGGAATCGATGCCGTCGCATAATAGTCGCGGGGCGCAACACTTGAGCAGTAGAAAGAAAAATAGCAGCCAGGATATTGACCTGACCGGTAAAGCGGATTGCAAACTGCCTGAACACGCGTGTCTCCTGCCTTTTGGGCATTTTTCGTCGATTCCGGTTTATGAAAAAATCTAACGAAGCGGCTTAACAAGGCGTGTTCCGGGCCTCACGAATTCGGCGCCGGGGGCGGGGGCGAACCGAAATTATTGTGTAATTTATAACCTACATGCGCTTTAAAATCAAAGAGAAATGTCCCTGTTGGTAAAATTCAGGGACTCGCTCGCTTTGATAACCACTATCATGCTTGTCGGTATCGGCATATAGGGACCCTATCCGTACAAGCTGTCTAACTGATGTTACGCATTGTCCACGAAAAGCACGAAAGGCACGAAAAAAACATCCGCTGTAGGTTTCTCGCTGACGGCGTCATACCCGGCATGCATTCACAGACTCCCAAGACAAGCTCCTTACGTCATACACCCAGGTCTGTGGGCAAGAAGCCGGTCTACCTGGCAACGCTCTGATGTGTTTTAACTATTTTCGTGTTTTTCGTGGACTACGCTTTTTATTATGA
>DAINRH010000271.1:0-4942 GCA_036741905.1 Methylobacter sp.
TCATGCCAAAGTTTACGAAAAGTTGTGTAGATACTTATGCCCGAAGGGAGAGGGGGACAAAAGCCGCAATTCGTGCCCGCGTCGAATATAACTACAACCTGTTCATCGATTCATAGACCAGATTTAACAGCATCACCTGGTCGGTAAGCTCAAGCTCATGAAACAGTACCCCATGCGAGAACCTGAGCGGCGCGTCTTTTTTCTTGCCGGGCAACTGTTGAATACTGCGAATCGTCACGCTGGTATCGATATGCGCATTCTGATTGCTCGGTTTTATAGGGAAGTCGAAAGAAATTAACGCTTCTTGATTAAGCTCGCCCAGCGCACTATCGGCAATTATTGCCGCGCCTGTGACACTAATATCGGCAATAACGCCGGCCTGAGCCACGCCATTGACCTGCACCGGCAAATTGACCTTGGCCCTGATCGCACCGCGCAATGCGATGGCTTGGATAGCCGTGGGGAAACTCAGATGCATATAATGATGCGGAGCCCTGAAGATAGTTTTTACACTGCACGTCAAGGTAAAAACATCCACTCCTGATAATATCCGCAGGGTAACCTGTTCACCTACCTGGATTTGAATGGAAAGCCCGTTCTCAATAGGCGTCTTTATTATCAAGTACTCGCCATCGACGTAACCGATGAGTTCTGTGTAATAAATCAGCTGATTGGCGCCATTTTGCATCGCCATTTGCAAGCGCGCCCCGACTTGCAGATTAATATCCCTAAACGTAGCCATCTTGTTTTCATCCAAATTCTAAGGGGTTTGGATTATACAAATAAACAGCACAACTAGAAAGGTTACATCAGTCTCGATGCCCCTCAGGCATAGGGCCTATACAGCCGACAACGTCAATACAAGCCCAACTGCAACTGGGCCACTTCCGACATCATTTCCCGCGACCAGGGCGGGTCAAGCACCACTTCGACATTAACGCTGCCAACGCCGGGCAATGCGCGGATGCATTTTTCCACGTCGCTCTGGATAACAGGTCCCATCCCGCAGCCAGGGGCGGTTAGGGTCATCATGATATGAACATCATTCAGGCCTTCATCTGTAGGCGTTACCTTACACTGATAAACCAGCCCGAGATCGACAATGTTGACCGGAATTTCCGGGTCGTAAACCGTTTTCATCACTTCCCAACAGTTTTGTTCAACCGCCGCCGCATCGGTTTCCGATACCAGCGTTTGCAGCTGATGCGCTTCCTTACCCAACGCATCGGCATCGGCTCCGGCAATCCGCACCATGTGACCGTGGTCGGTGACCACCGTATAGTTGTCGCCGAGCGCCTGATGAATGGTGACTATCTGGCCTTGACTTAAAGTCCCGGTATTGCCGTCAGGAATAGTAACAATGTTGACATCTCGGGTTAAAACAACGTCTTCTCTTTCAGCCATAATCGTTCAGTTATAAATAGAAGGTTCGAGCATCGATAGCCTGGCCGGTTATGCCTATACTTTCAGCGCCGAATAAATACAGATAAAGCGGCGCCAATGATTGCATTGACGGCAACTTGCTTTTATCTTCCGCCGGATAGGCCCGTTTTCTTAACGGGGAGTCCACCGGCCCCGGTATCAGGGTATTGACCCTGATTTTGCCGAAGGCTTCATGCTCATCGGCCAGTATGTTTGCCAAGCCTTCCATAGCTATTTTTGAAACGCCGTAAGCGCCCGCATAAGCCGGGGCTTTTCTGGCGGAAGAATCGGAGGTGAATACGATAGACGCATGCTCGCTCTTTTGCAGCACCGGCAACAACACCCGGCACAGTAGAAAAGGCGCATTCAGGTTGACGTTTAAAGTATGCCCCCAGTCTTTGGTTTTATGCGTGGCAATGGGAGAAAAGGCGCTGAACTCTACCGCCGAATGCAAGATGCCTTGCAGGGAGCCATATTTTTCATCAATCCTGTCGGCCAATTCCTGATACTCGTTTTCATTGGCGCCCGCCAAATCAAACGGATAAATGACCGGTTCGGGTGCATTGATGGTCAAAATCGCATCGTAAACCGCTTCCAGTTTAGCAATAGTCTTATCCAGCAAAATGATGTGCGCGCCGTGTTTGGCCAGCGCCAGAGCCGCGGTGCTGCCTAAGCCTCCGCCCGCGCCGGTAATTAAGATGACTTGATTTGTTAGCGGCATGACAGTGATGCTATCCAGGTTGATATTTGATCGGGCGACTCGATTAACGCATCAGCGCCCCAGGTTTCCGGTGCATCGCCGGGATTAATGTAGCCGTAAAGCGCGGCCAGTGTTTTCATTTGCGCATTTTTTCCGGCGGTAATGTCATGCAGCGCATCGCCGATATAGACGCATTCCCGCGGATCGACCCCCGCTTGTTTGCAGGCTAACAGCATCGGTTCCGGATGGGGTTTGGGATTAGCGGTAGTGTCGCCGCTGACGATGCAGGCGGCGCGCTCGGTCAGCTTTAGCGCCGCCATCAGCGGGTTGGTGAAGCGTTCGCGTTTATTAGTGACCACGCCCCACTTCAGCCCTTGCGCTTCAATCGCCGCCAACGTATCGGCCATGCCCGAAAAAAAGACCGCGTACTCGGCGATATTATTCTGGTAGTGAGTCAGCATGGTTTCCAAAATAGCGGCCTTTACCTGCTCGTCAAGTGAAGGCTGGCTTGCATTAATCATTGCCGCAGCGCCGTAGGAAATAAACGGTTTGATGATTTCAGTTTCCGCGACATCAAAGCCGTGGCAGCTTAGCGCCCGGTTCAGGCAGGAAATCAAATCCGGCGCAGTATCGACCAGAGTACCGTCAAGATCGAATAATACGCAGGATAATTTAAAATCGGCGGACATGCTTATTCGACGCGCTTAAAGGCAGCGATGTAATTCACATCAATGTCTTTGCCAAGACTGAAATGCTTGCTGAACGGATTGTATTCAATGCCTACCATGCCCTGCAATTCAAGCCCTGCCGCGCGCGCCGACCGGCACAGCTCCGACGGTTTGATAAAGGTTTTAAAATCATGGGTGCCTTTGGGCAGCATTCGCAGCACGTATTCCGCAGCAAAAATAGCCAATAAATACGCTTTAGGCTTACGGTTGAGCGTCGAGAAAAACACCATGCCGCCGGGTTTAACCATTTTGGCGCAAGCCGAGATAATCGAACCGGGATCGGGCACATGCTCAAGCATTTCCATGCAAGTCACATGATCGAAACCTTCCGGCTGCTGTTCGGCCAAGTCTTCGGCGCTGATTTTTTGATAATGTGCGTTAACGCCGGATTCAAGCCCGTGCAGATCGGCAATATCAATCAAATCCTCGCTCAGATCGATACCCAAGGCATCAGCGCCTTGCTTAGCCAGGCCCTCGGTTAAAATGCCCCCGCCGCAACCGACATCGACGATGCGAGAACCTGCAATATCCGCATACCCCTGGATAAACCGGATACGCAGCGGATTAATATCATGCAGGGTTTTAAATTCGCCCTGAGCGTCCCACCAGCGTTCCGCCATCGAGCCGAATTTATGGATTTCGTGCGGGTGTACATTGTTTGTTGCTGTCATCGTGCTAACCATGATTTAAGGTTGATATAGTCTACTATATTACTGGGTTATTCGTCATATGTTGTTCTGTAGCGAACAATTTTCATAATACCTGATTTGAGCAAGCCGAATCCGCCCATTCATCTGTTTATTTCCTGCCGCCTGCCGGACAAAAAAAAGGCCGATGCACAGGCACCGGCCTTTTGCTTAGCGCGTCAGATTACAGGCTATTAACCGCATTCAATTCCTGGAAAGCTTGTTCCAAACGAGTCACCATGCCGACTTCACCGGCACGTTGCCAAACGCGCGGATCGTAGTATTTTTTGTTGGGCTTGTCGTCGCCGTCAGGATTGCCGATTTGACCTTGCAAATAACCTTCGTTTTGCTTGTAGTAGTTCATGATGCCTTCCCAAGTCGCCCATTGGGTATCGGTATCGATGTTCATCTTGATCACGCCGTAGCTGATCGATTCCTTGATTTCTTCAGCGCTGGAACCTGAACCGCCGTGGAATACGAAATTCAGCGTGTTGGTTGGCACGCCGAATTTTTCGGAAACGTGTTTTTGCGAGTTAGCCAAAATGCTCGGCGTCAATTTAACGTTACCCGGCTTATAAACACCGTGAACATTACCGAAAGAAGCGGCAATGGTAAAACGCGGGCTGATTTTGCTTAACTCTTCGTAAGCGTAAGCCACGTCTTCAGGCTGGGTGTACAGCATGGAATGATCCATATCGCTGTTGTCGACGCCGTCTTCTTCACCGCCGGTGCAGCCTAATTCGATTTCCAACGTCATGCCCATTTTGGACATGCGCGCCAAATATTCGCCGCAAATTTCGATATTTTCTTTCAGGCTTTCTTCGGACAAATCCAGCATGTGCGAGCTGAACAAAGGCTTGCCGGTTTCGGCAAAATGTTTTTCACCGGCATCCAGCAATCCGTCGATCCAAGGCAGCAGTTTTTTAGCCGCGTGGTCGGTATGTAAAATAACCGGTACGCCGTACGCTTCCGCCATAGTGTGTACGTGTTTAGCGCCTGAGATAGCGCCCAAGATAGCCGCTTGCTGACCTTCCGCTTTAAGGCCTTTACCGGCCACAAATGCCGCGCCGCCATTGGAAAACTGGATAACGATAGCCGATTTTACTTTCGCGGCCGCTTCCAGCGCTGCATTAATCGAATCCGTGTTAATGACGTTGACCGCGGGCAATGCAAAGCTGTTTTCTTTGCAAATCGCAAAGATTTTTTGTACGTCATCGCCAGTGACAACACCGGGTTTTACTACATCTAAAATTTTCTGTGACATTAGGGTTCCTGTTTCAATCTGTTACGTTGAGAATAATCAAGCCGAGAGTCATTGCGATGGCGGATACCAATCCCCACAGCCCAATGCGGTCTGCCGGGTATTATAAAGTGTGTTCATGCAATAGGCTACTCTTGCCAATAAG
>DAINRH010000272.1:0-4910 GCA_036741905.1 Methylobacter sp.
TAAGCGCAGTATTATTCACCTCAGCCACTCAGGCAAAACCGCTAACGCCGGAACAGGTGCCGGAACCGCTCAAACCCTGGATAGCCTGGGTATTGCAGGATAGCCCGGAACCCACCTGCCCTTTCCTATACAACAGCTACGAAGAAAAACGCTGTAGCTGGCCTACCCAAACCCAGCTTGATTTAACCAACGAAAAAGGCTCTTTTTCGACAAGCTGGACGGTGTACCGAGACAGCTGGATCAGCTTACCGGGCGATAAAAAACACTGGCCTCTTAATGTGACGGTTGATAACAAGACCTCGCTGGTCATGGATAAAGACGGCATACCTTCAATTAAACTGGCTGCCGGCTTGCAGCACCAAATCAAGGGCGAGTTCTTGTGGACTGCCGTTCCCGATAACTTAAAGATACCCGACGACACAGGGCTGATTGAACTGCGCATCAACGGCGCGCTCATACCGACACCGACTATTAAAAACGGGCAGCTGTGGCTAAAGGAAAGCGAGACAGGCCTAAAAAAACCGGAAAACGTCCAAAACAACCTGGATATTCAGGTCTTCCGAAAAATCACCGATGACGTACCCGTACAGGTTTTGACCCGGCTGGCGCTGGAAGTCTCCGGCGAGCAGCGCGAAGTGAAATTACCCAGGCCTCTTTTGGACGGCTTTATTCCGCTGAGTTTGCAAAGCCCGTTACCGGCACGCCTCGAACCCGACGGACAGTTATTGATCCAGCTGCGTCCCGGCCACTGGCAAATCGACATCCTGGCCAGAAACAACCAAGAACTGAATGCGCTCCCGCTCGCTCCTACCGAACAAGGCCTCCAATGGCCGGAATCGGAAATCTGGTCATTCGATGCCCGCCCCCAACTGCGCGTGGTTGAAATCGAACAACTCAGCGCCATCGATCCGAGCCTGACCAACTTACCGGACGACTGGAAAAACTTCCCGGCCTATAAAATCAATCAGGGACAAACGATGGGCTTTAAAACCATCCGCCGCGGCGACCCGGAGCCCGAACCCAATCAACTCAATCTGACCAGAAAGCTATGGCTCGATTTCGACGGCCAAGGCTACACCGTCAATGACACAATTACCGGCAACATGACCCGCGGCTGGCGGCTAAATACTTTGCCGCAAACGCAACTGGGAAAAGTCACCCTAAACGGCGGCAACCAGTTTATTACCCAGAATAAATCCGGCAAGCAAGGCGTTGAAGTCAGAAGCGGCGCGATAACGCTGAATGCCGATAGCCGTATTGCCGGTGCAATCCGCTCAACCAGCGCCGTGGGCTGGGAGCAGGACTTCCACACGGTCCGCGCCGAACTGAACCTGCCGCCGGGCTGGCGTTTGCTGGCGGCCGGCGGCGTCGATAATGTGCCGGACAGCTGGATTTCCCGTTGGACCTTGCTGGACTTGTTCCTGGTGTTAATCGCCGCGCTGGCAACCGGTAGACTATGGAATCCCTATTGGGGCGGCCTCGCCTTGGTCACCCTGGTATTGATCTGGCATGAACCGGGATCGCCCCATTTCGTCTGGCTGAATATTCTGGCCGCGACCGCCTTGATCAAGGTATTGCCGCAAGGCCGATTTTTAAAATTTATGAGCTGGTATCGCAACGCTTTCTGGCTGGCCTTAATCATGTTCACCTTGCCTTTTATGGTGCAGCAGGTACGCACCGGACTGTATCCGCAACTGGAAAGACCCTGGCAAGCGGTCCCTATGCCCATCTTCCAAGACCGCGGTATGGTTGGGACAGCGGTTGAAATGACCGCCCCGGCGCCCGTCTCCGAAGCGATCAGCGAGATGAAAGAAAAGGTGTTAAGAAAATCAATGTCATCAGATGCCTCTTCGTCTTATGGTTATACAAACCAGGCGGTCGATTTTGACCGCATCGACCCTAAAGCCAAGGTGCAAACCGGCCCCGGTTTACCGCAATGGCAATGGCGCAAGGTGCTGTTGTCATGGAACGGTTCGGTTGATGCCCAGCAACAACTGCACTTATGGTATTTAACGCCGACGCTGACCCTGCTGCTCAATTTCGCCCGCGTGATTTTAGTCGCGGCGCTGGCCTTGCTGATGTTCGGGGTTGCGGAAAAGTTCAGCTTTAAACGTATTCGACCTTCGACGCCGTTGCTGCTGTGGTTGTTGCTGTTGCCGATGCTGTCGATGCCGTCACCCAAAGCCTATGCCGAAATTCCGGGTCAAGCCGTACTGGACGAACTGCGCAACAAGCTATTGGAAAAACCGGAGCCGCCGGACTGCTTGCCGGGTTGCGCGCAAATCCAGCAAATGAAAATAACCCTTACCGATAAGGAACTGGCAATCGATCTACAGATTCACGCCCAACAATCCGTAGCGGTGCCTTTGCCCGCCGAATATGAACAATGGTTCCCCAACCGGATTCTGGTTGACGGTAAAACAGCATCAGGGCTTTACCGCGATAACAACGGCTTGTGGCTTAACCTGGCCCCAGGCGAGCATCAGGTGGCGCTGAACGGCGCCGTGCCGTTGTTAAGTAAATTCACCCTGCCTTTGCCGTTAAAGCCTAACCGGGTCGACATTCAAAATACCGGTTGGCAAGTCGTCGGCCTACAGGAAGACGGCGAGATTGACGATCAACTGCAATTTAGCCGCATCGATCAAACCCATCAGCAAAAAGAAGCCGAACTGGAACCGAGCGCCTTGCCGCCGTTTGTCAGGATAGAGCGCAGCCTGCAACTGGGTCTGGACTGGCGGGTTATTACCCGGATCATCCGCGTTTCGCCAGCCGATTCCGCCGTGGTCTTGTCCGTGCCCTTGCTGCCGGGCGAGTCGGTTACCAGCCCCGGCATCCGGGTCAAGGACGGTAAGGTCGAGGTGAACATCCCGACCCGGCAAACCGAGCTGCAATGGCAATCTACGCTGGAAAAGTCGGAAAAAATCGCTTATGCGGCGACCGAAACAGATCAATGGATCGAGGTGCTAAAAGCCGACATCAGCCCGATCTGGCATCTTGAAACATCCGGCCTCGCGATGATTCATCTGAATAACGACGGGCAATGGCTGCCGGAATGGCATCCCTGGCCGGGCGAAAACATCGCCCTGCAAATAACCCGACCCGAAGCGGTGGAAGGACAAACCTTAACCATCGACAGCAGCCGCTTAAGCATCAAACCGGGGCAGCGCAACCGGGAAGCCGAATTAAACATCAGCTTGAGAAGCTCGCAAGGATCGCAACACACGCTAATCCTGCCGGAACACGCCGTACTGCAAAGCGTAGCCATCAATGGACAGACTCAACCGCTCAGGCAGGAAGGCCGAAAGCTCACCGTGCCGGTCAATCCCGGCAAGCAGGAAGTCGCAATCGGCTGGCGGGAGGCGACCGGCATCAGCACTATTCTGACGACGCCGCAGGTGGACTTGGGAGCGCCGAGCGTCAACGCCAACCTGAATATCGGCTTAGGGTCCGACCGCTGGGTATTATTTGCAATAGGGCCGAAACTCGGGCCTGCGGTTTTATTCTGGGGCGTGCTGATTGTTATATTGATGCTGTCGCCGGGTCTTGGCAAAATCCCGCTGACGCCTTTAAAAGCCCGACAATGGTTTTTATTGTTGATCGGGCTGAGCCAGATACCCTTGCCATCGGCAGGCATTGTCATCGCCTGGTTAATACTGCTGGGCTGGCGTAAGACGCAACCGATTGCGGGCCTTCGCTATTTTAATGCGCTGCAAACGATCATCGCCCTGTTAACCGTGGTATCGCTGGGCTTGTTGTTTTTAGCGGTCGAGCACGGTTTGCTGGGGTCTCCCGATATGCAGATCATCGGCAACCAGTCTTCGGCATTCAACTTGAACTGGTATCAGGATAGAAGCCCGGCGGCATTGCCCACGGCGACGCTGGTCTCGGTACCGCTGATTGCGTACCGCGTGCTGATGCTGCTCTGGTCGCTCTGGTTGGCCGTGTCATTGCTCAACTGGCTGAAGTGGGGCTGGGCGTGTTTTTCCAGCGACGGGCTTTGGCATAAAGCCGTCAAGAAAGAAAAAGCAGCGGTCGTCGAACGGGAAGACAAGTGGATAGCCGATGAACCAAAAGATAAATAAATAATTAACCACGAAGACACGAAGAGCACGGAGGAAACCATCGTAAAAACTTCGTGTCCTTCGTGTCTTCGTGGTGCATTACCCAATCCGCTTACATTTTTTGATTCAACACAACCATGTCAACCTTCCACTTCCAGCAGTTTTCCGTATTGCAACAACGCTCCGGCATGAAAATATGCACCGATACCGTGTTATTCGGCGCAATGTCTCCAGTCAAACCGGGCGACCGCGTACTCGACATAGGCGCCGGCACCGGCGTGCTTGCGCTGATGGCCGCCCAGCTCGGCGCAGCGAACGTCACCGCCGTGGAATTAACCGAAGACGCTTTTAAAGAAGCCGTCCTCAACTTCAATAACAGCCGCTGGGCAACACGCCTCGAAGCCGTACACCAGGATATTCAAAGCTTCGCCTTAAGCGCCGACCGGCAATACGACCTGATCATCAGCAACCCGCCGTTTTTTGAAAACCACCTTAAAACCGTCGATGCCCTTAGAAATACCGCCCGGCACACCGATCAACTGCCCTTTATCGATTTGATCCGTAGTGCCGAACAATTATTATGCCCACAGGGTTTGCTTTATCTGCTGCTGCCCGCGCATGCGCTGGCAACGTTTTCCGCCCAGGCCCTGACGGCGGGATTTTATTTGATCGGGCAAACCGATTTTCGCGGCTATGCGCATAACGAGGCCAAAGTATCGGCGCTGACGTTTGGCCGCGCCGCGGCCGTGTTTACGACTGGATTGTTGACGATCTATGAAGCCCGCAACGTTTACAGCCCGGACAGTGAATTTTATTTGGCGGATTTTCTGTTGCGGTTTGCAAAAGACC
>DAINRH010000273.1:0-4887 GCA_036741905.1 Methylobacter sp.
ACCGCTGACCTCAACACTGCCAGTGTTGCGCTCTCCCAATTGAGCTATGGCCCCGAAGTTGAGAACCGGCATTGTACAGCAATTACCGGTTGTGTCCAATACTAATTTAAGTTTTTTATATGGTTTATGGCTCGCTGTATTCTAGCCAAGGTTTTTTCCTTGCCTAACAACGACAAGGTTATATCAATCGCCGGTGAAACCGCTGAGCCGCAAACTGCGACGCGCAAAGGCTGAGCCACCTTACCCAGGCCCAGCGCCATCGCTTCGGCAAGATTCAGCACAATCTGGTGCAAGGCCTCGCCATTCCACTCGATCACCGCTGCAAATTCATCATGCAACCTCGCCAAAACCTCATCCGAACCGGGAGTAAAATTCTTTTTAGCTGCTTTTTCATCATACGCATCGAAATCCTTATAGAAATAAACGCTGGCGGCGGCTATTTCAACCAGGGTCTTGCAGCGCTCCCGTTGCGCCTTGACCATATCGACAAGACTGGGGCCTTCGGTAGGATCGATGCCCAGCTCGCCCATGTGCCAGCTTAAATGACGCGCCACATGGGCCGGATCGCTATTCATGATGTATTGATGATTCAGCCATAACAGCTTTTCGGTGTTGAACGCGGATGCCGACACATTGACATTTTCCAAGGCGAAATGCTCGACCATTTCATCGATGGAAAAAATCTCCTGATCGCCATGCGACCAACCCAGACGCACCAGATAATTCAGCAAAGCGTCGGGCAAATAGCCGTCGTCGCGAAATTGCATCACGCTGACCGCGCCGTGGCGCTTCGACAACCTCGCGCCGTCAGGCCCCAGTATCATCGGCAGATGCGCGTATTTAGGCAGTTCCGCGCCCAAGGCCTTAAGAATGTTCATCTGCCTGGGCGTGTTGTTGATATGGTCGTCGCCGCGTATGACATGCGAGACCTTCATATCCATATCGTCAACCACCACCGTTAAATTGTAGGTCGGCGTGCCATCGCCCCGGGCGATAATCAAATCATCCAGTTCTTTATTGGCAACCACAATGTCGCCCTTAATCAAATCAGGGATTGTCACTACGCCGTCAACCGGATTTTTAAAGCGGATGACCGCTTCCCGGTCGTTTTTCGGCCCGACAACATCCCGGCATTTGCCGTTATAGCGCGGTTTTTCCTTGTTAGCCATTTGCTCGGTGCGTAATTGCTCCAACTCTTCTTTACTGCAATAGCAATAATAGGCGTCGCCCTGATCCAGCAACTGCTGAATAACTTCCTTGTAGCGATCGAAATGATGCGTTTGGTAAAAAGGCCCTTCATCATATTCCAGCCCCAACCAAGTCATGCCTTCCAAAATGGCGTCGACCGATTCCTGCGTGGATCGCTCCAGATCGGTATCTTCGATCCTTAAAATAAACTTTCCGCCATGCTTACGCGCATAAAGCCAGGAAAACAAAGCAGTGCGAGCGCCGCCTACATGCAGATAACCCGTTGGACTCGGGGCAAAACGTGTTTTTATAGTCATTTGATAATATTTCGTTAGTAAGATTCTGTCGAGATTTGCCTAGCGGCTATTTTAACATCGTTTTTCACAGCCAATCCTAAAGTTAAGATGCAATCGCTGCTTAGTTTTTTCCATAAGTGTTCCCACTGATTTTATAACCCGCGGGTTTCTTATACCATTGAGCCGTTATTAACACCCCAACTGATTATTTTAGGATTATTTAATTAAAAATTAAGGCGATACTAAGATCAACACGACGGCTACTGAATAACATTACGTTATCTAAAACGACTTGTTAACCGGGAGAACTCCATGAAAAAAATACATATCATTGCGGCTGCTATTGCAAGCGCCCTTCTATCGGGCTGCGCCTCGCAACCATTAAGCACTTTCGACATTTTTCACGCTCAAGACTTAAACGGATTGGTCTCCTCTGGACAATACGTACAAAAAACCGATAACTTCTTTGTACTTAATGATTCCTCATTATCAATGGATGAAGATTATCTCGGCGTAGGCTACCCGGCCCAACCCCGTCCTAACAAACTATCCGTTGAAAAAGAAATCCTGAACCGGATCAACCTGACCATCCCTGATCTAAAACTGACTTCAAGCATTCGCAGCTTCGGTTTCGGCCCCTGCCTGGACTGGGGCTTCACCAAGCTTAACCAGGCGCCGACCCCTTACTCAAAATCCGCTTTCGGCAGCGGCATAGATACGCTGACCTGTGCAAGTGGCGGTACGCCGATGGATAGCGGGATTGAAGAGACAACCAACGACTTATCGACCGCAACGGGCAACATCGCCGTGTTGATTCTCAGCGATGGCGAAGTGGACACCGACCCCGTTCCGGCAATTAAAGCCCTAAAACAAAAGCATGGCGACAAATTATGCGTTTATACGGTTTGGGCGGGCAATGAAAAGGATATATACGGACAAGCCGTATTAAATCAGCTCACGGATATTGCCGGTTGCGGCTTTGGCACCACGGCTGAACGGATTTCCACGGCCGACGGCATGGCCAAATTTGTGCAAAGCGTTTTCTTAAAAGACGCCGCGCCGCCGGTTGCCGACTGCTCGACACAGGATGACGATGCCGACGGCATCGACAATTGCAAGGATAAATGCCTGAACACCCCAAAAGGCGGTCATGTTAACCCATTCGGCTGCTGGATTGTCGATGTTAAATTCGACAACGACAAAAGCAACATCAAACCCCAGTATTACCCTGAACTCGATAATGCCGTTACCGTCATCAATCAAAATCCCGGCATAGCTATTGAAGTGCAAGGCCATACCAGCAGCACCGGCACAGTGGAATACAACCAGAGATTATCAGAGCGCCGCGCACTGGCCGTTAAAAACTATTTAAGCGGCAAGTCCGCCCACGCAGGCGGAACATTGACCGCCCGCGGATACGGATTAACCCAACCTATCGACACCAATGAGACCGAAGCAGGCCGCTCCAACAACCGCAGAGTGCAGCTGGAAGTGCTGAAATAACCTTAAGGATATGGTCGGTAATAACTTCCCGAAACATAAACTCATCGTTCCCACGCAGAGCGTCACTGCCATTAAGTTAAGCCCATTGACACTTCGTAGGAGCGGGCCGTGCCCGCGACATTTGCACAGCGATTGCAGACTTGTCGCTTTTTCATCGCGGGCATGGCCCGCTCCTACACCGCTTAACTTAATGGCAGTGACGCAGAGCGTGGGAACCCTAAGCGGAAGTTATTATTGATGAAGTCCTAACCGGAAACGTTTAACAAGTAACAGGGTGGGTAATCCCCGCCCTTTTTATTACTTATTTAAAAAGAAAATTTCCCTGCAATTATCAGGAAAACCACCCAATACCTTTTACCCGGATTTATGAATAATAGGCCATTTTAATTAATGGCATTAATGACATGATCCGCTTACCTTACCTATTACTGAGTTTTCTAGTATTCCCCGTCGCCTCTCTCGCTCACGGCCCCACCCCGCAAAAAGCCAAGGAAAGCATCACCATTAATGCTTCCGTCGATACCGTCTGGAATGCAATCAAGCAATTCGATGCCATTGCCGACTGGCATCCCGATGTTAAAGCAAGCTCAGGCGATGGCAAAAACGCCTCCGACGGCATTAGAACCATTACCCTGCAAAATGACGGACAACTGGTAGAGAGCCTGGATTTTTACAGCGATAAAGATCATGAATACAATTACCGCCTTAAAGTTGAAAATGTAACGGCATTTCCGGTCGGCTCGCACACCACCAACGTTCAGGTAACGGCCGGGAGCGACGCCGACACCAGCGTGGTTACGCTAAAAAGCCGTTTCTACCGCGGCGACAGCGGCAATACCCCGCCTGAAAACCTGAATGATGCGGCGGCAGTTAAAGCGATGAATGCATTCTTTAAGAACGGTTTGGCCGGTCTAAAGCAAAAGCTGGAAAAATAAAAAGATTGTCTCTCACAGGCGTCGACTTTAGACATCACCACGAAGACACGAAGGGTGCTTCGTGGTGAATTAATCTTGAATATAAATTGATGGATATGAGCCACAAGAACCTACTGCCCTTTAATTCTCGCGCGCCTCAATAAGCCCTTGCCGACTGGCCAACAAAGTCAACTCAGCCAGCGTTTCCGCACCCACTTTTTCCTTGATTACGGTGCCGTGGTTACATACCGTCTTGTAACTTAAACACAGCTTTTCCGCCGCCTTTCGGACCGTGTAGCCATTCGCCAACAAACAGAATACATCGAACTCTCTCGGAGAAAGCGTTTTGATTTTTTCCGATTCGTCCTGCTCACCGGCCATAGAAACAGCCAGTTGTTGGGCAATATCAGGATCAACATAAGTACCGCCCTGAGCTATTTTATACACCGCAGCGATCAGCGTTTCAGGCATGCTGTTTTTAGTAATATAGCCCTTGGCTCCGGCCGCAAGCGCGCGCGTCACATAAACCAGTTCATTATGGATGCTGAAGACCAGGATCTTACAGTGCGGATCGCGATTGAGCAGCCTCCTGATGCTTTCAAAACCGCCGATGCCCGGCATCGATAAGTCCGTCACCACAATATCCGGTTGATGCTGATTGTACATTTGACAAGCCGCCTCGCCCCGATCCGCCTCATAAACCTGTCCGATTTTATCGGATAGGGACAGATAAGCCTTGTAACCCGTCCGAACCACGGCATGATCATCGACCAACAGCACACTAATTTTACCCGCCACGACTTTGCTCCTTAACGTGTCAAAACAGTCATCATGCCTGTTTACAAACGTTAAATCGATAGGAGCTTTTCCCGTTCTTGCAGTCAAACAATCAAGGAAATTTTCTCGGTTTATTTCCGGGATTTTTCCCGCCGTTTTCCGGGCTTATTCCGTAACGCTGTAAGCAACCGCTCCCGTACCATGACCGC
>DAINRH010000274.1:0-4851 GCA_036741905.1 Methylobacter sp.
CATTCTTCTGTTTCATAGACCGCCATTCTTATTTTCTCTCGTAATGTTGGGAGCACTCATGGCGATGTGCATGTATTTTGGTCAAAAACTGTCTTTATTTAAAATTTAATTGTCCGACTCGTCAAAGCATATACTGCAAAAACCAGGTAACGCCCCTATTTCCAAACCTGGTTTTTTACGTCGCCTGACAGCGACATTTTACGACCTCCTGCTACTGATCGCGGTTTTATTTGTCGCGACTGCGTTATTGCTTCCTTTCAATGGAGGCAGGGCTTTCACTGCTCAACAATTCTTTTTCCCCCTGTATCTACTACTGGTCAGCTTCCTCTTTTACGCTTGGTTCTGGACCCATGGAGGGCAAACGCTGGGCCTACGCGCATGGAAAATAAAAGTGCTCACATTGAACATGAAACCCATAAACTGGAAGCAGGCTTTGCTGCGTTTCATGGCCGCCATCGTATCATGGGGATTTTTCGGTCTGGGTTTCTTGTGGATTCTTATTGATAAAAACCAACGCAGCTGGCACGATCATCTATCCCAAACAGCCCTTTTTTTTGATACTCACGACCCACATCATTGAACCATTACAATTAGCCGCATACCTTTCACACAATAACACTTGATGTCATCATGAATTGGTTTACTAATTTATTTTCCCGCCGCCCCAAGGACGCCCCCTCGGAAAAAAAACCAGACATCGCCCCCCTTGCCAGTTCAAATAATCCGCTTACCTGCTCGCCCCCCGTCTTCACCGAACACAAAAAACTCCCGCTGGCAACGCTAAAAAAACTGGCACCGCTTCGAGACATGGACGACGCCTATGTCGAGCAACTGGCCCACACGACATTAAGCTATACTCAGGGTTCTGTAATTTTCAGGCTGGGCCAAAAAGCCAACTCAGTCTTTTACCTACTTGAAGGAAGCGTCGAACTCCAACCGGATAGCGACAACCGCTATACTCTGTCGGCAGAATCATCGCTGGCCAATTTGCCGCTCAATAGCGGTAAGGTATGCGGAGCAACCGCATTTGCTAAAACGAACGTCGCTATTTTGGCGATTTCAGGAGAATTCATCTGCCGCTGGTCGGGAAAAAGCCTCCAACAGTCTGTTGCCGTTGAACTCCTTGATATTGAATTGCCCGAACAAATTGCCGGCAACCGTTTTTTTACCAGTTTTTCTCACGCCTACCGGGACAACAGATTAAGTCTGCCTTCATTACCCAATGTCGCTTTAAAACTGAAAGAAGCGATGGAGAAAGACTTAGGTATCAACGAAGCTGTAAAAATTATCGGGGTCGATGTATCCATCGTCGCCAAGCTGATCCAGCTTGCCAATAGCCCGCTATACTCACCCATATCGCCGATTACCAATTGCCATGCGGCTGTTACCCGATTGGGCCTGGATCAAACGCGCAAACTGGTCATGGGCATCAGTCTCAAACAACTATTCAGCTGCAATAACCCGCAACTGATGGAAAAAATGCAAACCTTGTGGAAAAACAGCCTCTATGTATCGAGCTTGAGCTTTGTACTGGCTCAGGAGAACGGCACGATCAACCCGGAAGATGCCTTATTGGCCGGACTGGTCAGCGACATAGGTACAATACCTATATTGCATTTTGCCGAGCAGAACCCGGATGATTACCCGAATTTAGATGTATTGGAGTCGGCCATCCCGTTTCTGAACCCTTCAGTCGGCACCCTTGTATTGCACACACTCGGCTTTTCTAAAGAATTAGCAGGCATCCCCAAGCACGCCGAGGACTGGTTCTATGAAAGCGAGGGCGATAAGCTAAGTCTGATCGATATAGTCATACTCGCCAAATTGCACAGCTATTTCGGCACCAACAGGGCCAAGGAAATACCGTATATGAACTCGATACCCGCCTACACTAAACTTAAAAACAGTAAACTAACCCCCGACTTTTCTCTGGACGTGCTGCACAAAGCGAAGCATCGCATCCACGCAGCCATGAACTTTCTTTCCTGATACCACTATGAATAATCCCTTATTAGCCAACGCCACACTGCCGATGTTTTCCCAGATTAAACCGGAACACATCGTACCGGCCATCGACCAACTCCTGGCCGAAGCCCGCTCGTCAATAGAACAACATCTTCAAGCCACGCAACATTACACGTGGAAAAACCTGATCGAACCCTTGGAAGATGTGGACGACAAGCTTAACAAAGCCTGGTCCCCGATCAGCCACATGAATTCCGTGATCAACAGCGATGAGCTCCGCGACGCCTACAACGCCTGTCTGCCCAAGCTCAGCGCCTACTCGACTGAAATGGGTCAAAACGAAGCCTTGTTTAAGGCTTATCGCTTTATTGCCGACAGCGATGAATTTGCGACGCTCGACATCGCCCAGCAAAAAATCATCCGTAATGCGCTAAGAGATTTCAAATTGTCCGGTATCGACCTGGATGACGAAAAAAAGCAACGCTACAAGGATATTAGTCTGGAATTATCGGCTCTTGCCAGCAACTATGAAGAAAACCTGCTCGATGCAACCAATGCCTGGAGCAAGCTGATCAGAGACGAACAGGACTTGGCCGGATTGCCTGAATCGGCTTTGGCCCAAGCCAAACAGACCGCCGTGAGTCACAATGAAGACGGCTGGATGATCATCCTGCAATTCCCATCCTACATTTCGGTGATGACTTACGCCGACAACCGCGAATTACGCCGCGAACACTACGAAGCCTTCGCGACCCGCGCATCCGACCAAGGGCCGCATGCCGGACAGTGGGACAACAGCGAAAACATGGAAAAAATCCTGGCCTTGCGCCATGAAAAAGCCCGTTTGCTGGGTTTCAACAATTACGCGGAATTGTCGCTGGCGGCCAAAATGGCAGAAAAAACCGGTGATGTTATCGATTTCCTGGAAGACTTGGCAGACCGGTCCTGGCGGCACGCCCGCAAAGACTTGGCCGAACTGCGCGAGTTCGCCAAGCAACATTACGGCATTAATGACCTGCAATCCTGGGATATGGCCTATTTTTCGGAAAAAATGCGCCAGCATTTTTACCAGCTGTCGCAGGAAGAAGTTAAAACCTATTTTCCAATCACCCGCGTCCTGCCCGGCCTGTTTGCAATCGTGGAAAACCTGTACGGCCTGCAAATAACCGAGATCAGCGACTTCGACAGCTGGCATCCCGATGTGCGTTTTTTCCAGATTCATGACCAAGCCGGTTCACTACGCGGCCGGTTTTATCTCGACCTTTACGCCCGCGCCAAAAAACGCGGCGGCGCCTGGATGGACGATTGCGTCAGCCGCAAGAAATTCGACAGCACCATTCAAACCCCGGTCGCCTACCTGACCTGTAACTTTACCCCGCCGACTACCAGGGATGGTGGAAGCGCAGCAACGGGTCGGGAACCCGTGCTGCCGACCGGCGATACACCGGCATTATTGACCCATGATGAGGTGACCACCTTGTTCCATGAATTCGGCCACGGTCTGCACCATATGCTGACGCAAATCGATCACCTCGGCGTCTCCGGCATTAACGGCGTGGAATGGGACGCGGTCGAACTGCCCAGCCAGTTCATGGAAAACTGGTGTTGGGAAAAGGAAGCGCTGGCGCTGATGTCCGGCCACTTTCAAACCGACGAGAAGTTACCGGATGCCTTGTTCGATAAAATGATCGCGGCGAAAAACTTTCAGGCCGGTATGATCATGGTGCGGCAACTGGAATTCAGTCTGTTCGATTTCCGAATTCACCGCGACTACGATCCTGGACAAGGCGGCCGCATCTATGAAATCCTGGAACAGGTCCGGGAGCAAGTCGCCGTTGTCCAGCCGCCCAAATTCAACCGCTTTGCGCACAGCTTCTCGCATATTTTTGCTGGCGGTTATGCAGCAGGATATTACAGCTACAAATGGGCGGAAGTGTTATCCAGCGACGCTTTCTCGCTGTTTGAAGAAAAGGGCATTTTTGACCGGGAAACCGGTAAAGCCTTTTTGAACAACATCCTTGAAAAAGGCGGCAGCCAGAACGCGATGGAATTATTTATCAACTTCCGCGGTCGCAAACCCACTATCGACGCATTGCTCAGACATAACGGCATCGCAGCATGATCTATAAAGACCTGCGCGACTTTATCAAACAGCTGGAAAAACAGGGCGAGCTCAAGCGCATTAGCGTTGAAGTCGATCCCTACCTGGAAATGACCGAAATTTGCGACCGCACCTTGAAACGGGGCGGCCCCGCGTTGCTGTTCGAAAACCCCAAAGGCGCAAACATTCCGGTGCTGGCTAACCTGTTCGGTACGCCGCGCCGCGTCGCGATGGGCATGGGCGCAGATTCCGTCACCGAATTGCGCGGCATCGGCGAGCTGCTGGCTTACCTGAAAGAACCCGAGCCGCCCAAAGGCATGAAAGACGCCTGGGAGAAATTCCCGGTGTTCAAGCAAGTGCTGAATATGGCGCCCAAAATAATCAGTTCCCCGCCGTGCCAGGAACTGGTTCGGCAAGGCGATGAAATCGATCTCGGCGATTACCCTATCCAGACCTGCTGGCCGGAAGATGCCGCACCGTTGATTACCTGGCCGCTGGTCATCACCAAAGGCCCGAATAAGGATCGGCAGAATCTCGGCATCTACCGCATGCAGGTCATAGCCAAAAACAAAGTCATCATGCGCTGGCTGGCGCATCGGGGCGGCGCATTGGATTTCAAGGAATTCCAGGCCGCCCATCCCGGCCAGCCCTTCCCTGTTTCCGTGGCCCTGGGCGCCGACCCTGCAACCATACTGGCCGCCGTCACGCCGGTGCCGGACTCGCTGTCGGAATACGCGTTTGCCGGTTTATTGCGCGGCAGCAAAACCGAAGTCGCCAAATCGCTG
>DAINRH010000275.1:0-4839 GCA_036741905.1 Methylobacter sp.
TTTAAAGCCGGAGTGCAGGCTTTGCCTGCTTTGCAAGCAGAGCTTGCACTCCAAATATACCCGAAAACTTTAGCTCGATTACTTATACGTTTTGCACCAACTTTAAGCGACATTTGAATTGCCTTCTCCGTTCGGGAGAGTGGGCTTTGCAATCTCCCCCTCATGCCACGCCGTCTCGGCAATAGCGCCTGCGTCCATGCAGTCGCCGACAATCCCCGCGTTTATTTGATTACCGCTTCCGGTGATGTCGAATTGGTACTGATAAAAAGCGCCTGGTCAGACAGGTCGTCCGGTTTGCTTAGCGCTCCCAGTAGCACAGCGTCATGCCCATAAATATCCGGGTAGAACTCTAAATTATCATATTGGTCGAAAAAAGCCGTGGTGTAAAAAAACAGCACCGGTATCGGCTTTTTCAAAATGACGCGCTGCATTTTCGGCGTGTTCATGGCCATTTGTATCGTCTCGGCGTTCCAGTTGTCCTGATTCTTAAGCGCAAATTCAGCCAGTTTTTGAGGATTCGCAACCCGCACGCAGCCATGGCTGAAATCTCTTCGCGACTTGCTAAACAAGGCATTTGCAGGCGTATCATGCAAATAGACATCGTCCTTGTTGGGGAAAATGAATTTTACCCGGCCCAAGGCATTTTTCCCGCCCGGACGTTGCCTGATTCTTAATTTGCCCTCTTTAAGCAGATTCATGGTTTCTTCGTTAAATGCCGTAGGCTTTTCTCCGTCACGGAAAACAGACACCATCTCCATATTTTCCTTATTAAGGTAATTGCTGTTGTGAATCAACTTGGGCAATATTTCATTTTTTATGATGCTGTAAGGCACATTCCAGTAAGGCATGAAATCGATAAAGTGCATTTCAGCCATCAATACCGGGGTTTGGGTTTTCAGCGCATTGCCGACAACGACCCTCATATTGAGTATATCGGCATTGGTCTGATCAATCGCATCAAACGCCCATAATTGAAAGGCCGGAATATTAACAATAATTGAGGTGCCGACATTGAGTTCCGGTAACCAGCGCAGTCTTTCCATGGCCAACTCAATTTGCGTTACCCGGTAGCTTAAGGGGGTGTTGAGTGCCGACGCAGAGCCTTTTCCTATGTGTCCGTCAGCAGTAAGTCCGTGCTGTTTTTGAAACTTCTTAACCCCGGCAGCGATAGCGTCGGTATATAGGCTAGGGTTTTCAGTATTATTAACCGTTTTGTCTTCAGGCAAATCGCCGATGGCGGTTAAAAATTGGCGTAGTTCGGCCATTTGCGGATGGTTTTCGCCGGGATGCAGGGTTTCTTTAATATCCAATTTAAGCGGCACGACATTCGCGGCAAGTTGGCGGTAATCAGTCAATGCCTGTTTTAACTTTTGGTATTGTTTTAACTTAGGTTCGAGCGATAGCGGTAATTCACCCAGCGTGTTTTGCGCCAGGCTGTTTTTAATCATACCGGGTAAATCAATCAGCTTTTTTTCTCTTAACTTCAAGTTAAAATTTATGCCCTGAGGATTGACCCGGCCATAATGCAGATCATGCAGGAAGCGCAGCAACGATATACTAAGCGCCGTATCGTATAGCGCTAATTCTTTGTAAGCATCGGCCTTGAGTTTTAAGGCCGGTTGTAGCTTTTGCCGTAGCGTTTCCGTATCGTAGTTTTTAGGCTTTAAGCCGTGAACCGTCGCAGTCGCCAATAGATCAAGGGTGTCGGTAATGTTTTTTTCGGCGTTCGCATTGCCCAGCCATAGCAACTGGCGGTTCGACAGCTTGTAGAGAGCGTCAAGATCGTCGGTACGATTGGGGAAATTGGACAGCATCAGGTAAGGATGCTGTTTTGCCGCAATAATGGCGGTAATTTCCGGTGCTATGCCGGGTTCCTGATTGACTGTTTCTTCGGCAGGCAAGGCCTGCATGGGCAGGGCCATGAAAAGAAATACAAGCAATCGGGGCATATAGTGGCTTATGGTCTTTTTCAATTTATTTCTTCGCTGAGTGTTCGTGACGGCAAGTTTTGCAGGGGGCTTACTACAAACTTGTTTTAATAAGATAATCAGTCTTTCGGTATGTATCTCGGTTAATATGATTTTAACATCAACTACATCGTTCGAGGAAACTTGACAACTGCCGAAGCGGTCATTTATTTATAGGACGGCCTCATTTACTGAGTTTTACACACCATAAGGCAACGCAATGACAAGTCTCACTTTTTTAGGCGCAACAGGTCAGGTGACCGGTTCCTGTTACTTGCTGGAAACCGACTCCAGCCGCATATTGCTTGATTGCGGGCTATTTCAGGGTTCAAGAGAAACAGAAAAACAAAACGAAGCCGACTTTCCGTTCGATCCGGCCGGCATTGATGCCGTGGTGTTGTCCCACGCTCATCTCGACCATTGCGGACGCTTGCCCAAACTGGCTAAAGACGGCTTCAAGGGGCCGGTATTCCTGACCGAAGCCAGTTTTCCCCTGCTGGAATTGATGTTGATGGATGCCGCGCATCTGCAATTGCGAGATACCGAATGGGAAAACAAGCGCAGGGAACGTGCCGGTAAACCGTTGCTCGAACCTTTATATACCGAGGCGGATGTAAAGACCTTGTTGGCGCTGCGTCGGCCGATAGCCTATGGCGTGGAAACAAACATATTTCCCGAGTTAAGCGTTTCGTTCCATGAAGCGGGACATATACTCGGTTCGTCGATCGTGCGCTTACGCATTCATGATACAGATAACACCAAAACCTTGGTTTTTTCCGGCGATTTGGGCAACCCGAATTCGCCGTTACTGCGCGATCCGACCGTTTTAACCGAAGCCGATGTCTTGTTACTTGAATCCACTTACGGCGACCGCGATCATAAACCGCTGGAAAACACGCTGGACGAACTGCGCGAAACATTGGCGGAAGCCGCAAAAAGCGGCGGCAACGTCATTATTCCGGCCTTTGCGGTGGGCCGGACCCAGGACCTGATTTACTGGCTGGGTAAAATTCAGCGCCAGGGCGGACTGCCGCAGCAACAGATTTACCTGGACAGCCCGATGGCGATCAGCGCCAGCAACATCTACGCTGAGAATGTACATTTATTCAATGTTGACGACCCCGAATTTACCCAAATCGCGCCCGGCGGCTGGCAAGCCTGGTTGCCGGGTTTGATCTATTCGCAGACAGCCGAAGAATCAATGGCCGTCAACCGTATCGCCGGCGGCGCGATTATTATTGCCGGTAGCGGCATGTGTAACGGCGGGCGCATTCGCCACCATCTTAAATACAACTTGTGGCGGCGCAATGCGCATATCGTCATCGCAGGCTTTCAGGCCGAAGGCACTTTGGGCCGGGCTATCGTTGACGGTAAAAAGTCGCATTTGAAAATTCTGGGGGCTGAAGTCAATGTCGCGGCCAAGGTGCATACCTTGGGCGCGTTAAGCGCCCATGCCGATCAAAGCCAGTTGTTGCAATGGGCGGGACATTTTAAAGACCCCAAGCCCAGACTTTACCTGATTCATGGCGAGAAATCGGCGACCTTATCATTGCAAACCTGCTTCAAGCGTACCGGCTGGAATGCGAATATTCCTCGGGTGGGGGAGAGGGTTGCCATCTGATGTGCGCATTGTTCGCGAAAAGGACGACACAACAAGGGAAGGATTATACGTAGCGAATGCCGCCTTATTACTTCAATTAAGTTGCGGTTGATTTTTTAATGGCAAAAAACTTTGCTGATACAATGTCGCACCCACAGGGAAACACCGGCAAGGGTTTCCCAAAAAATGAGAATAACTGATGCGTCTGAGTCCACAAAACATCGCCGCCTTACGCGAAGCCATCGGCTCCGTTACGCCGGATGCAACAGCGATACGCTTGTTCGGCTCCCGCTTGGACGATCACGCACGCGGCGGCGATGTCGACCTGATGATTGATTTTGATCATCCCGTTGAACATCCGGCAGCGCTTTCGGCGCGCTTGGCTGTCCGCGTCTCGCGTGCAATCGGCGGCAGACAGGTTGATATTTTGTTACGCGCGCCCAATCTGACACAAAGCGCGATACACCGGATTGCCTTGGCAGAAGGCGTACTGCTATGACCCAGCTTACCTCGCAACAAGAAAGGCTGCTATTCCTCGCCAAAGTCGTCAGGCGCGAGATCAAGCATTTGCAAAGCACCGATAACCGCTTATTTGCCCAGCCATTGACGCTGGCACTTATTGCGCAATTGAATAACGACGAAGATTTGGCTGAAAGAGTGGAAGCCTTCATCAGCCGGTTCGGGCGGCTTCAGGACACCTTAGGCGACAAGCTGCTGCCCAATTTGCTGGCGTTCGTCGGCGAGCGTACCGCCACGGCTGTCGACAATCTGGACCGTGCCGAACGCTTGGGTTGGATCAAATCCAGCGATAGTTGGCTGGAAACCCGAAAGCTCAGGAATCAGATGGTGCATGAATATATCGAAGCTCCGGAAGTGCTTGCCGACGCGATCAACGAAGGTCACCGGCGCGTAGCGGATTTGGTTTACGCCGCCACGCAGATGTTAGCGGAAATCGATAATCGTATATCAGGTAATACCTCTTTTAATTAACTGATGTTACGCATTGTCCACGAAAAGCACGAAAGGCACGAAAAAAACATCCGCTGTAGGTTTCTCGCTGACGGCGTCATCCCCGGCATTCATTCACAGACTCCCAAGACAAGCTCCTTACGTCATACACCCAGGTCTGTGGGATGCCGTCGTTCTGGCAGGGACAGATATTTGCTCCTGCAATATCTGCATTCCCCACATCCCTGTGGGTTATGCCGGAACCCAGACACAGGGAGGTGAAACTTCGTGTTGCACAAGTATCTACGGGATGTGTCGTCATTC
>DAINRH010000276.1:0-1595 GCA_036741905.1 Methylobacter sp.
GCTAACCTTTTTCTTGTCCGATCTGTGGCGATTGCACTTATGAGTTGAATCTAAGCAGTATAATAACTACGATTATCTATCTCTGGATAATCCTTGTTTTTTACTATAAGCTGGAAATCCAAAGCACCACACCAGTCATTAATTCGAGCATAACCAGGAGACATTGGGATAATGTTGTCATTACCTGGCGCACAATGTTTGGCTAAGTTAATTCTAATAAGCTCAGCTGCACGATATATTTCTTCAATGTCATTCCAAACAGCATTTATATGGTCTCGATACTGTAAATCATCTTTAAAACGCAGCATCTGCTGTTTTCGAGTTTTGACAGTCTGATTCAGCGGGTCATCGATCATGTCTTTAACTTTTGAATAGATTCCTCCGTTTTTCTGTAGCTTTTCAAACTTAACTTTTCTATTGCGCCACATGCGCAGAACTTCATACAGCGAATAAATCCACATTTGAGAAAGAGCGGAGACGGCCATTGTAGAGTCAGGAGTTCTATCTATTGCATTATATTCATCCAAAAGCGCGTACTCGTAGTGAGTAATAAGTTGATCAACTACGCCAATATTCATTGCTTGCATACCTAAGAAAACATCGTCTTCAAAGAAAGGCAGCTTCTTTATTTTTGTCGGAATAATGGAAAAATCAATCTTATCCAAGTTTTTGTATGATTCTCCGCAACCTTGAAATTTATGGGATACAAAATCCATATAAAACTATTACTCTGATTATAGGCTTAAGTGTCATAGGTTAGGCTTCATGCCTCAGGCCAACCTACGGCCGAGGTTTGGGGTTACGTAAAATACCAGCCAACCATGCCGCCTCATCCCGACTCATAAACGGCTGCCAAGGCGGCATGGCCGTACCTGGGCGCCCGTTCAGAATGGTTGAAATCAATAAATCATCAGGCTTTCCTGCCAATGCGCCCGGCAGCAGGGCAGGACCCAAGCCGCCTTTTAATGTTAGGCCATGACACGCTCCGCAATCATGATTGAGCATGTCGAGGAGCGTTCTTTGTCGGTCCGGTGACGGTTCATCGGCAAAAGCTGTTGTCGCGGCCAACATTAAAAACAGCAGTTTGTACATGCTTGTTACGGTTTTAGCTTGGCATAGTATGCAGCAACATTATTAATATCGTCATCGCTTAAGGAACCGGCGATAGCATTCATAATGTCGGATTTGCGGGTTTTATCCCGGTACTGTTTGAGCGCCGTTTTCAAGTATTCCTGATCGCGTCCGGCCAGTGGCGGAAAAGGTGCGTCGGCTGAAGGCGTTCTAATGCCGTGACATTGAGAACAAACCATCGCCGCTTTTGCCTCGCCCGCATAAATACTCGCCGCATTGACGCTTTGGGCCGACAGCAAACCGAATATCAACGATCCTGCAAGAGCTGACAGTCTCATTGTTTCGCCCCTTTCATTTCATCGGGAGAAAGGCCTCGGGTCATATATCTGACGCGGCCGTGGGAGAATATACCGGCCGGGCTTTCCATAGCTACGGAAGCGACTCTTTCCATGGATGTCGAATCATAAACAACGACTTCATCGCCGCTGTAACCGGCGCTGACATACAGGAATTTACCGTCGGCG
>DAINRH010000276.1:1605-4815 GCA_036741905.1 Methylobacter sp.
ATTCAGGGAAATAAGCATGTCCGCCTACATCCAGGGTTTTAACGACTTCCAGGGATTTCTTGTCGATCAGCTGGACGGTGCGGGCGCGACGGTCCTTAGAGATAATATCTACCGCGACATAAGGCGCATTGGCATGTGCCGCAGGAGATTCCGTGCCGCCGGAAACCGGTACTTGCTTGACCACTTCCATCTTGTCCAGATCCCAAACGCTGACCACAATTTTGTCGCAATCGCCGAAGTTGGTGCCGAAACCCAGTGTGCGGCCGTCGACTTCAACCACCGAGCCGCCGCCTACATGAGGTACGCAACCGGCTTCCAGTTTTTTGATGATTTTACGGTCTTTTAAATCAATCGCAGTCACGATGCTGTCGTCATAAGAAGCCACCATCAGTTTGCTGCCGCCGTGTGACAGGAAGGCATCATGCAAATGGCGTCCGACGTTTTCGATTTTAGTGACCGGGAAGCCTTCTTTTAAATCGACCACCCAAACTTGTCCGGCGTTTTCGAGAGCGATAGCAAAAATATCGGCAAACGGCGTGCCGATGATCATGCCGGAATCGGAAGAAACCATTTTGCCGTCCGGATCGACGCCTTCGAGTTCGAATGTTTTGATCGGCTCCAGAGTATCGGCATCAAGAATGACGGCGTTGTGCGGCACGTAAGAGCCGGCCATGATGTATTTGCCGTCGCGGGAAACGCCCAATCCCGGTCCGTTGAATCCGGTTTTGACGCTACGCACGGCTTGCATCGAATATAAATCGACTTTAAAAATTTCAGCAGTATCGGTTTTTACATAAGCCCAGCGCGGGTTGGCGGGGTTATAGTCGATGATATGCGCGGCGGTGCCGGTAGGGATTTCACCGATTTGCTTATGGGTAACGCTGTTGATGAACACGGCTTTTGAGCCTGAACCGCGACCGTATTTGCCGCGCGCCGCCACACCGATAACGTCATCCATGCTGTTGATTTGATAGGTAGGCTTGGCGGGCAGGGTGCTTTCGTCTTTGACATAGACTTTGATCGACGCCTTGATGTCGTCAATCGTCCAGGCCGGATTGGCCTGTTTTGGCGTGGTTTGCAGATGTTTGACCAAACCGCGGATTTCGTCGTCCGAT
Source organism: Methylobacter sp. (assembly GCA_036741905.1). GTDB lineage: Bacteria > Pseudomonadota > Gammaproteobacteria > Methylococcales > Methylomonadaceae > Methylobacter_A. The sequence goes on from DAINRH010000276.1 coordinate 2,721, forward strand.
AAGCGGCCGTAGAATGGAGGCATCAAAGTGTCGAAACTTCCGGTCATAATGAGGCTGCGTAAAGCGGTAGGGCTGCGGCCTTTCAGGCTGTCGGCATTCAAGCCCGGAGCAATAAATCCACCATGATCGGAGCCGTGACAACTGGCGCAATTATCTTCATATAATTGATGCATGTTTTTAGTTGTATCGGAGGTTGCCTGTGCTCCAAAAGGCAACATGATAGCGGCTAAGCCGATAAAGACTGATTTTGGCAGATGCTTTTTTATTATATTCATTATGGGGAACTCCAATGTAGTATTGAATCAATATTATCGTGTATGAGTGAAAAGCTCAAGTTCGATTTTGGTATTTTCTTTAACTTAAAGAGCAAGGAAAGGCGCTATGAGCTGATTTTGACAGTGAATGTAGTGTCGTTAACGTGAGAAAAAGCTCATTGTCTCAGCAATTTGTTGTTTTGCATCGTGTAATATTTGTAGAGACATTTGTGGCGTTAAGGGTTGTGTTTCCAGTTTTTGAAAAGCCGGTAGAGTGATGATGGGGGGGAGTTCGATTTTTTCCGGGGATGCCAGAATGTTATGGTACTTGGCTAATAACACAATGTCATTCAGGTTGAGATCTTCGGTGGTGCTTGTAAACCAGTTTGTAGACTGTAAGGGAATTTGTCTTAATTTATTCGGAAACCCCCATTTTTCCAGAATAATAGAACCTATCTGTCCGTGGATTTCGTTTATGCAGCGGTCAATATCTGAGGGTTGATAAGCGCCTTTCGGTAAGTTGTCGGCAAAAATTAAAATGGGAAGTACGCCGATATTATGTAAAAGCCCGGCGAGTAGTGCTTCGTCAGGATCTGCTTTTTTAGTCAGTTGGGCCAGGGTGTAGCTGATACTGGAAACTTTGATGCTTTGCAGCCAGTTATACTGGATTTGTTTTTTTGTTGCAGGATTCTCGCTTTGGGTCAGATTTTTCATGCTGAAAGCAGTTACCAAATTGCGGGTGGTCGTTAGTCCCAATCGATTGATGGCGTCAAAGCAATTGCTAATCGGGCTAATCGGTCTGTAAATGGGGCTGTTGACGACTTGGATCAGTTTGGCGGAAATGACCGGATCCATGTTGACAATTTTGACGATGTCGGCAACCTCGCAATCCTGCTGGATGGCTTTACGCAGCTTTAATGCAATATCGGGAAAGCTGGGAATTTGGAGTTCCCCTTCAGTAAAGTGCTGGTAAAAACGGCTAAAAAACGGATTGTCTTGAAGGGCTTCGGAAATTTTCAGCTTATTATCCAGAGGGGCAAGAGCCGATTGGTCTGACTGAAGTATGGTTTTTGGAAGATAGATCACGGTTACGTCTGATCCTGCAATCGCAGTAAAATAATGCAGCTTGCCGGCGGATAATGGATACAGCGCTTTAAAAGTGTGGGCGCTTATTTCAAGTCCGGAGCCGTTATCGGCCTCCATAAAAATGTTGCCTTTAACAATATATGCTAATGACTCTACTTCGGTGCCCCTGTTAAAAACGATAGCTCCAGGCGTGAAGCTGGCTGCGGTAATATGTAATTGTTGTATTTCATTTTCGGTTAATAGTTGCGCAAGCGGCATCAGTCTTTTCAAAAAGGAGAGTGGAATATTAAGGCTTTTTGGTTCTGTGGTTTTTTTATCGGTGGCAATTGGAAAATTCGATTTATCATTTCTTGATGTTTGTTTGGGGTGTTTTTTCTTGAAAATGTTCCAGAACATAATGATGGAAAATTCCTGTTGTATCATGAAGGTTAGATTGGCGGATTGTTGGGAGTCAAGTGACTGCGGTAAAGATAATTAAGGTTATGTTGATTAGATGAGAGCAAGTTGTCTATGTCTGGCTAATAACTCTTGATGTGTAGTGAAAAGAAGTGGCAATCATTAGGTGAAAACGTAGCGTATTATTTAATGCCATTTCGCGATATTCAATATAGCTTAGTGTGCTACTGATCATTTACAAGATCATAAAATAATTTCTTGATGTAATTATAAAAGGCTGTAAAATGTGCAGCTCTTTCGGGGGAGGTTGCTCTGAAAGAGTCGGTAGGATAGCTGGCAAGAAGATAAATTCAACAAGT
>DAINRH010000277.1:0-3918 GCA_036741905.1 Methylobacter sp.
TTTAATGACGTCAAAAGTATTTACAGTCGAGCAACACGATTTGATTGATCGTGTTTTTTTCTTGATTCATTACGAAAGAATTCGTCACTTACCCGTCATTGAAAAAGGCAAAGTGATCGGCATTGTCTCCGATCGAGACCTGTACAAAGCGCTGGGTCCAAAAAGCAACTCCAATGCCATTGAAGCGGCAGCCGGCGCTACAGAGCTACATGTAATTCCGAAAAAGGTGCAGCATATCATGCACCGAGGCGTAATAACCGTTAGCCCTGACACCTATGCCTCGGAAGCGGCGGCAAAAATGGCCGACAATAAAATCGGCGCATTGCCTGTCGTCGATAAAGACAACAAACTGCTCGGCATCCTATCCTCTACCGACATACTTCGGGTTTTTTCAAAAATCGAAAAAGCCAGCGAAGAAAGAGATAAAAGAATCGCAGCCGGCATCAGTCATAAATAATAACGATGCAGCTCGCGTCATCCCAAAAGCCCCTCTATAACGGGGCTTTTTTGTTTTAACCGGCAACAAGCCATGACCCATAAAACCCTGCCCGATCAACCTGTTAAAGCCGCGACATTAATATGGTTAAAATCCGTCATCATTGAGCACAGCATCTGTCCGTTCGCAAGGCGCGAACTGGAACGAGGCAGCATCCGCTTCAGCGTCGATCGCGACACAGAAATAGAACAATGCTTGCTGAACCTGATACTTGAATGTGATCGGCTGGATACCGAATCCGGCATTGAAACCACGTTGCTGATTTATGCAGATGCGTTCGCAGAATTCGACGACTATCTGGATTTTGTTGAAATAGCTGAATCGCTGTTGATTGAACAAGGCTATGAAGGCACTTACCAGCTGGCAAGTTTCCATCCTGATTACTGCTTTCAAGGCAGCGATGCGGGCGACGCCGCAAACTACACCAACCGCTCCCCTTACCCCATGCTGCATCTGCTGCGGGAATCCAGCATAGATCAGGCCGTCGCCGGTCACCCCGATCCGGAAGGCATCCCGCAACACAATATCGAATTAACCCGAAAACTGGGCTTAGCCAAAATGCAGGCTTTATTAGCGGCATGTTATCCGCTTAAGCCATGATTTTTTTATTCTTGCTGCTTAAAAGCCTCTAATTCCTTAGCCCGCGCCGCCGTAGCGGACATGAAACAGTCATTGGCACTGACTCCGGCTATCGTTCCGCCATCGGGGTCGTAATAAAAATCGCAGTTAGCCTTTCTGTATTTAAGCCATAAGCGCTGGGCTTCCTGTAACTGCCGCTTACGTTCGGGAGCAAGGCCGGCCATAATGTCTCTATACGCTTTGTTCAAGCGCACATCCTGCCGTTCCGTTTCCGCATTCATACATTCAATCATTGACGAGGTAACGCCAGCGGCTTGATCCATGCAGCTTGAAAATGTTTGACTTAAACCATCGTCGGCAAAGGCCGGTTGAACCGCTGCGGCTATCAATCCGGCAACCGCCAAATATTTAAAATACGACATCATGATTGTCTTCTTTCAGTTTTATACTCATCGCACATCAAAATTCGGCGCCTTTGCTCCCTCTCCTGCTGGAGAGGGTTGGGGTGAGGAGATTCATTTGAAGTGCAAACGGTATATAAAAGCAGCGTAAAAATCACTTAGCCTCTTCCACTGATTCGTCAGCGGCTCCAACCGCAACTTCGATTTTTTTGGCTGCAAACGCGTTTTCATTGACAGGTGCTTTATATTCGACAATGTCTTCAGGCTCGGCAACCGCGTCATCCTCTGCCGCAACTTCAGTTTCTTCGTTTATAAGAGCCTCTTCGGCATGATCATCTTCAACTTCATCATTTTCAGTTATCGGCGCATCAACAACGACTTCCGATACAACAGCCTCTCCCTCGGCTTCAACGTTGGCATGTTCATTCAAAGCGGCATCTTCGACAATCGCCTCGCTAACTTCAACAGCCGCTGCCGGTTTTTTATTTAAAGAGTCCATAAAGTCGACAAACCAGTCCAGCTGCTTAACGCGCTCAAGATCCGGATCGGCAAGAATATCGGCGACGACCGGTAAATAGCCCTTGTTTTTAGAGATTTCCAACGCATTCAGGCAGCCTTCTTTCTCGCCTCGCAAACCATAAATACAAGCTACATTATAAGAAGCCGACCCGGCCTGAATCGCATTGGCCTTTTCGAAATAACTTTTGGCCCTTCCATATAAACTATCATTGGCATCAACCGCTTTAACCCGAGCCAATTCCATATAAGCAACACCGCCATCCAATGCCGCGCCAAGATAGGCGGGCTCAAGAGTCAGGCAAAAGGAGAATTTAGCGATGGCATCCTGATAAAGATTGGCGGCAGAGTCGCCCGACTTGCTTCTCGCCTGATGCAGCAAAGCAAGTCCCCAGTTATATAAAGCTTCAGCAATCAACGGCTCGTTAGCAACAACTTCGGCATAATCCTGATAAACTTTTTTAAACAGTTGATCGGCCGTATGACCATCGCTGCTGCGCGCCTCCGTTGTTTGTTTTATGGCGGCTTTCAACTTGGATTTCTTTGTTATTGACTCAAAAAACGACATGATTTATCTCTCTTGATTTAGTAATTTATAATCGCTCGCTATAGAATAACAGCTGACCTAATAACGACACCATGCAAATGTGCAAAAAACACATTACCGCCACACCACAAAGAGAAAATTATGAACGAATCAAACGCTTGCGATATTGCCAGAGAAAAAGTAAATCTGGAAACATCGCAAATTGCCTGGAAGGAATTGCAACGTTTTTTTGCCGCCGGCGCCGCGGTATTTGTTGCCTCAGAGCTGGATTTAGTCGATGTAGCCTATCAGTTTTCCATCGACAATAAAGACCGGGTTGCGGAGTGGATGCAAAGCAATCAGGTTGCGCTGGTATCCGACCGACAAGCAACCGACTGGATTGAGGCTGATGCCGTGGTATGGGCCGTTGTCGTCAAACCCTGGGTATTGGTTCAGGCATAAGTCGCACCGTTGAGGCACATTTGCCTTAAGCTTTCCCTCTTGAACCGGATCTTCCCTTACCTCTTGATTCGATCCGCTTACTGTCAGGCTGCTTAACCCCGCGAACCGTCGGTTTGGCGCCGCGAGCCGCCGGTTTTTTGGTATGCCGCATATCCTTTTTGCCGGTCGTTTTATTGGGTGCGTTCTTTTTAGGCGCATCGATCACTTTCAATGAAACAGGCTCATAACCGGTATCGGCCACCCGAGGAATTTGCCGCTTGAGCAGCTTCTCAATTTCCACCAGCATCCAGGCTTCTTCCGGACACACCAGCGACAAGGCCTCGCCATCGGCACCGGCCCGTCCGGTACGGCCAATGCGGTGAATATAATCTTCCGGCACCTGCGGCAAATCGAAATTCACCACATGCGGCAAGTCGTCAATATCCAGACCGCGTGCGGCAATATCGGTGGCGACCAATACCCCTACCTTGCCGGTTTTAAACTGCTCCAGCGCCTTGTTGCGCGCGCCCTGCGTTTTATCGCCATGCAACGCCGCCGTGCGGATGCCGTCCTCAATCAACTGCTTTTCCAGACGATCGGCGCCGTGCTTGGTGCGCACAAAAACTAAAACCTGCTTCCAATTATTGCTGCCGATCAGGTAGGACAATAATTCGCGCTTGTACTCGCGGCCGATGCCATAAACACGTTCCGAGACGTTCTCGGCCGTGGCATTCTGCTTGGCGACTTCGACTTCAACAGGATTGTTCAGCAATTGCGCGGCCAGCGATTTGATCGCATTGGGCACGGTCGCGGAAAACAACAGGCTCTGCCGCTTCTTGGGGATAAGTGCCATGAGTTGCTTAATATCGGGCAAAAAGCCCATATCGAGCATACGATCCGCTTCATCCAGCACCAGCACTTCGACGTTGGACAGATTGATATTGCGCTGCTGCACATGG
>DAINRH010000277.1:3928-4814 GCA_036741905.1 Methylobacter sp.
ATGGTCTATCAAGCGCCCCGGCGTCGCCACGACGATGTCGCAACCCCGGCGTAACTGACGCGTCTGGATGCCGATACTCGCGCCGCCGACCACCGCTTCCGCATGGAACGGCAAATGCGCACCGTAAGTTTTTACGCTTTCATAGACCTGCGCGGCCAGTTCACGGGTCGGCACTAAAATCAGCGCGCGAACGCGGCGCGGTTTTTGATGCGGATCATGATTTTCGGCCAGCCGTTGCAATAACGGCAAGGTAAAACTGGCGGTTTTTCCGGTGCCTGTTTGCGCGCCGGCCAACACATCCTTGCCTTCAAGTATCAAAGGAATGGCTTTTTGTTGCACCGGTGTAGGCGTGACATAGCCCTGGTCGGCTACGGCTTTAAGGAGTTCGTCGGCTAAACCGAGCTGGGCGAAAGACATTTTTGAAATCTCAGGTAAAAGGTGAAAGATAAAAGGCTCAAGGCTAAGGACGCCCAGCCGGACGGGGCATGTTGCCCCGCCCGAAACGTTATGCTTTGGTTAAGAGTAACTATTGAGATTAGGCGTCGTAGAAACGTTAGGGACGGGGTTACAAACCCCGTCCCGCTTGAAGCTCTAGCTTAAAAACATATCACCACGAAGACACGAAGGACACGAAGAAATAAAACTTCGTGTCCTTCGTGTCTTCGTGGTGAATTAATCAATTTACCCCCCCCCGTCATATTCATATAACGCAATATAACCGGCTGCTCGTTAATATTAAATTCGTGTTTTTCCGGCTTAATCAGCCCTGTAGGCCGGAATAAGCCGGTTCGAGCGGCAGCGAGAACTGGCGTTTCCGGCAAACACATCCCGAATTCGCCGGAAACGCCACCTCGCGCTACGCGCTTGGATGGCCTTATTCCGGCCT
>DAINRH010000278.1:0-4802 GCA_036741905.1 Methylobacter sp.
CGGCGGCTTGCAGGTGCTCGCCACGCGCAGCGCTATCGGCAAAAAAGAACGGGTGTGGACGGCTGCCGGGATGATTGATGACCCTGGCAAAACCAAACCCGGCGCCGCCGCCCACAGGAAAACGCAACGTAGGCCGAATCACATGCGGCTGAGTGCCATGTTCGACAAATCCGGCATAGGCCGCATTGGCATAAACGTCAGCGCTACCATTACCGGCAGGCCGCCTGCCGATGGATTGGGCCAACTGCCCGGTACGGCCGGTAAAGCTCCGGCCGGATTGAATGAAGTCCAGCGTGTCATCGACATAACGCTCAGCCATCGCATTGGCGACCTCCTGAGCGTTGTGTGGATCACGCAAGGCGGCCAACACGGAGGGCGCATTGCCCAGATCAAAAGTAATGCTGCTCATTAGCTGTTAGGGTCGTGAATTTGTTCGACAGCTGAAGTCGATTTTTTACCCTTGCCGCTGGCTTTGTCACTGGTATCTGCCGACTTGGATTCTTCCTCACCGTCCAAAGTAACCGGGGGTTCATAGGTGTAGCCGCAATGCTCGACACACTCACGCGCATCGACAGGGTCTTTTTCTTCTGCTGTGCCGTCAGGCGTATAAACAGTAACCATTACCGATCCATCCCAATAAATGCCGCAAAATTAATACCGGTCGCGACTGTGCCGGCCACCAGCGTTGACAGCCGCACGTAGCGATACAGCGTGCCGTTTTCCTCATTCCGAAATGGAATCACATAGCGGCCTGAAGCGCTCAGCGCCGCATCCATCGGCACCACCAGATTGCCGAACACCTTCTTGCCCAGGCAAACCGAGCCGGAGGTCATCGCCGCCACGTTGGAGGCCTCGATCGACACGGTATAAATCTCATCGCCGGTGGCGATTTCACAGGCCGTCATGTCGATAACCACGTCGCCCCGAACAAAACCACCACCTAAATCCAAGATCGTGCCGTCCGCCGATGCCGCCAATAATCCGGCCGCCTTCAGCAGCAAGGCATTGTCGTAAGTGTAATTCGAATATTGACTCATCTTTCCCCCTTACTTAGTGACTGCCGCATTAGCGATAGACCATAACCGCGTAACTGCCCGGCCATTCATAATGCATAACCCGTTAAACCATTCGACGCGGGTGCGGTACTTGGGCTCGGCTTGTAGCAACCCCAAATCCTCGACATTCATGCCGCCATTCTCGATGCCGGTCAACGCACCGTCGCCGATACTCAACACGTAAATAGATGTTGCTGTTGCCGTGCCTGATGTGGCGGCCTCGGTAAAGCCTAAAATTTGATTGCCTTCGTTATCTTCATCAACCATCAAGATAGGCAGATCGTTATATTTAGTGATCGGGCGCCCGAATGCATCTTTATCGTATGAGATAAAGCCGCCGATGGTGGTATCCCTGGCCGCCTGAGTCATCAGTCGTCGCATGGTTTTGTTCATCAGTAGATGCGTTGCGTGCAGCGTCTGGTCAATCGCTTCATCCAGCTTGGCCAACGACAAAGGCGTTCCGTTTGCCGTACTGCCGGCGGCAATTTTTTGCGCCCCTGTCACACGGGTTTGCAAACCGTCGAATTCGCGCGGATCGGACGCCGAGTCGCCTTTAATGAACTTACGCACCCAAGCTAACGCCAGGGCGCGAAGCTTCATCGCTTCTTGTACCGCACGCTGCCCCGCACCCATGGTCTTTATAATGAACGTGTCAACATCGAGCTCACCGCCGGCAATCACCAGATTTTCAGTTTGCGGGTTGAGCACGCCGGTTGATGGTGTATAAGACTCGTTAACCCCTCGAAAGCCGACGCCGGGCAATGATTGCTCGCAGTTGTACTTCAGCGCATTACCGTTAATGCCGTCGAACGGCAGCACCATCAAAATATCGGATGACCCCGCATAAATCTCGATAACGGCTTGACGCACCTCGTCGCCGGTTTCGAGCTTGGCGGCTTCTATTAATGTTAATCCCATGATGTACTACCTTATTTGGATTATTGACGAGCAGCGGTTAGCCGCTGCACGGGAGATAGCGCTGACTTGTCTTGCTGCGCCGACCGGGTCTGTTGCGGCGCACCTGAGCCGGTGCCGCCTTGGGCTTTGGCTAAAAACGGATTTTCAGCCAACAACTGTTTAACGGCTTCAGCGGTTGTTTTGCCGTCGATGGTCACATTGCCGTTATCATCAACCACTGCCTTGCCGGCTAACAACGAACTGACGATAGCCGGGTTTACGGCATCAGCGGCGGCCGATAGCAAGGCATTAGCGATTTGCGTTTGCTCGAATTTAGACTTGTACCCGGCCGCTTCCTTGGTTTTGTTGTCAGCCAATTCCTGTAACTTGCCTTGCGCTTGCAGTTGCGCATCGGTCAGCGACTTAATGTCGCCGTGCCCCGTTGCTTCTTTCAGCTGCTTGGCAAACTCGGCTTGTTGAGCGACAAGGGCTTGATTGATTTGCGCCTGCACATCCGCAGCCGGAACACCGGCTGCGGGAGTGACAGTCGAGGTGGGGTTATTCGCGCCGTCTGCCCCTGCATTGTCGGGATTGGCGTTTTGATCGGTAGGGTCTGCCATAAATCGGACTCCGGAAAAAGGTAAATTCAAATGTCCGGCACAGCATAATCGTCAGGCATAAAAAAGCTCCGGCGGAACAAGTTCCCCGGAGCTCTTGGGTGGTGCAGATTAATTTAGCAGGATACGTAGGTAATAATACTTAGTCAACATCGACAGGAAGGCGTTTAAATTGCGTTTTAGCTGAACGGAAATAAAAAAATACTACCGTAGATCGTCTAGGGTGTTTTTCGCGGCTTAAATACGCTGTTTTTCAGGCCGAATCAAACACCGGTCATCAGCCAACACCGCAAAACGGCGTTTTTTAGCACCGGTCATGGGTTATTTTGCGGATAACCGGCGCCGTTTTGCGTCCTCTCCCTGTCCGCTCCGTCTTATTTTACATAAGCAATTGATTTATGGCGTTTAAATTTCATTTAAATTTTATTTAAACCGAAAAATCATCTGGCCGAGCGAATAGTTACGATTTTACCAGAGTTAAGCACTACGGCCAGCTGTTCGCGGGCCAGTTGGCTCTCGGCATCCAGAAACGCCAACAGCCCGGCCAGCCGGTCGCGGTTGACCACATGCAAATCGGTCTCGGGTATCAACAAATCGCTGACCGCTTGCTGACACGAGGCAATCTGATTAAGCCGGTCCAGGGCTTCAATGACCGGGGGTTGTGCGCTCATTGCTCGCCCTCCAGCTGAGCCAAGCGCGACAATAAGGCTTTGCGTTCGGCCTGCACCATGTCTTCCAGGACTTCCTCGACCGATCCTTTCGGCAAGGCCGCTTGTGACTGAGGCATCGGGTATTTGCCGTTGACCAATTGGCTCACCGTCGCCGTAGAAATGCGCAGGATGCGGGCAATGTCGCCCATACTCATGCCTTGCGCCCGGTACGCCAATACCTGGGCTTCAATTGTACGGGTGACCTTGACCTTGCCTTTCTGGTTGATTTCCAGCAGGCCGATATAACGGGCGGTGACTTCGAGCTTTTGCGCTTGCTGCACCGAGACTTCGGACATGATGCACATGTTGCTGGCCATCTGTTCCATGAAGCCTTCCATGCGATCCAGACGGGTTTCAATGTTGGCGGGTACGGCGGGATGCCGGCCGGTCACTAAAGCATCATAAGCGCGGATCACTTGCAGGTGAAACGCCGGACTGATCCACATCGCGTAAGCGTAGACCAACTCTTTCACCACATAGGAACCTTGATCGACAAAAAAGCTTCTAACGGTGTTAACGGGGTCTAAGTGCTTGATTTTGTCGGTTCCTCGAATCTGAGGAACGGCAAGCTCATAGACCAAGTCTTGAGTTTGCTGCATTCTCAGCCAATTTGACGGCTGATAGCGTTTTTCGCCGCCTGCGGCCTTGTGAAAGTCGTTCAGGCAGAACCGGCCTTCCTCGTCCTGACGGATAGGGGTATTGCAAATAACAATGGGGTTTTCAGTAGTCATGATGGTTTCCTAGTTAAGTTAAGAAGACCATCGCCTTAGTAGCGTCGGGCGATGGACTGACATGGGTTACTACAACCGCCACTAGGAGCGGCCCGCGCGAACGCGGCCCATGCCAGCCCACCATAAACTGAAAAATGGTAGACATAAAAAAAGCGCATAATCGGGTGCGCTGGCACCTAGTATAATTCGGGGTAGTAATCCCGGCACCGGCTTTGCCAGTGCGGAATCAGGTTAAATCTTCGGTTCAGTTTTGTCAAAATTATTTCATAAACGCCTCCTGGGTTATCAAACCCAAACCGTCCTGTCTGATTAAATCACTGATCGGAGTGCCGTTCTTAACGGCTTCTCTGGCCCATGCCGGCATTAATTGCGCCCGCCGCTCCGGATTCACGTTTTGGATAAACTCGCCGTAATTCTTGGAGCCGGAACTCTTGATCGGCGTTCCCCTGGGAATCAACAGGCACATGCAATGCGGATGGGCTTTATGGTGCGGCACCGCGGCTTTCGTCCACACGCCTTTACCCAGGCCCATCTCAATATTCGCGTAATAATCGCAAATGTCGGATGTTGGATGACTGCCGGACAGCCGCCATTGAAAACCGATAATCGACGCGTCGCCCTCGACCGAGGCAATCACGGCCCGATGCGCGGCAGTCGCCATTTCGGTGCGGGCGATGCGTTTCAAGTTATACAGCTGCTTGTCATACAGCCACCACTTGACCGCCTTATCGACCAGTTCCTCGGAACCTTTATCAACCGCCTTCTTGATTTGATCGAGCACCCGTTCGGCGG
>DAINRH010000279.1:0-4747 GCA_036741905.1 Methylobacter sp.
CGTTTGTCGAGTTCGCCGTCCGCTGCGGCCTGGATGATGATGTCGGTCTGCGCCAACAGGTCGCTCATCATCGTCACGGCGTTGTTCAGGTTGTTCTTGATGACGTTGTACTGGCCTTTGTACTCGGTGGTAATGGTCGGCGGAATTACTCCTTTGGCGATATTGTCGACATAGTCGGCGGTCACGTTCAGCGGATTGACGATGTTGGTGATCGCGTCGTTGACGCCGCTGACTAATTGCTTCCAGCCGCCTACGAACAGTTCGGCGTTGGCCCGTTTGTCGAGTTCGCCGTCCGCTGCGGCCTGGATGATGATGTCGGTCTGCGCCAGCAGGTCGCTCATCATCTTCACGGCGTTGTTCAGGTTGTTCTTGATGACGTTGTACTGGCCTTTGTATTCGGTGGTAATGGTCGGCGGAATTATTCCTTTGGCGATATTGTCGACATAGTCGGCGGTCACGTTCAGCGGATTGACGATGTTGGTGATCGCGTCGTTGACGCCGCTGACTAATTGCTTCCAGCCGCCTACGAACAGTTCGGCGTTGGCCCGTTTGTCGAGTTCGCCGTCCGCTGCGGCCTGGATGATGATGTCGGTCTGCGCCAACAGGTCGCTCATCATCTTGACCACGTTGTTGAGATTATTTTTGATGACGTTGAAATCGCCGTTGTAGCTGTCCGTGATAATGGGCGGAATGATGCCCTTGGCAATTTGGTCGACGTAATCTGAGGTTACATTAAGCGGTTGAATAATGGCATCCAATATCTGGTTAAATGAATTGCCAATCTCTTCAGTCGTACCATTAAAAACAGCAGTATCGATACGTTCGTGAAGTTGTCCTGCGATAGCGGCGGAAGTGACCCGCTTAATTTCTGCGATAGCTTTTACCTCTTCGGTGCAATCGACCCATTCCACCGCATAGCCGTTAGTATTTCCCTGTTTATCCAGCACAGGAAAAACGGTTAAATTAAACGACATATTCAAAATCTGAATAGTTGCTTTGTGCGGCATTTTAGTTGAATCGGCAAAAATGTGTTTTTGCATCTCCGGATTAGCGTGAAAAGTATCGATGCAGACGCCTACTAAGCGCTCGGGATCAAAATCAGGGAAGACTTTTTGCAGTTCCGCTTTATGTCCGTTTAATAGATTAATCAGGGAAGGATTGACTGAGGTAATTCGACGCTCAGAATCGCAGGTCATCACCGGCGTTGCCATGTGCTGAAGCACCGATTGAGCTCTATCGGATTCGGCTTCCTGTTTCATATAATCCGTTGCGTACCAGAATTCCAATACTCCGCCGTTGAAAACACCTTCGTTATCGACAAACGGCAATAATGAAACATGGAATATTTCCTTATCCAAGGATACCATTTTGGACCAGCTTTTATGCCGCTTGCACAAGTCCGAAAAGACCTGATTGGGGATAGCGGTAAAGTCGGTAATACTTATGCCGACGCTATGCTGCGCGTCGAAATCAGGCATTGCTGTTTCAAAAACTTGCTGATGTTGACTGAACAATTTGTCTGCTGATTGACTGACTCGGGAAACTACCATATTGGCATTAAAGAAGATAATGCCATTGGCGGTTTTTTCTAAAAACCGTTGAAATTGAGCAACTTCATCTTGATGGTTGCGATTAAATAAACGATCAATTACGTTCATGGTCAAGCTCCTGGTATGGGTTAATTTTGTATTGCGCTAAAAACAATTTGATACGACTGCTACTCAACATATCGGGATCTATCTATATTTCGGGGTCCGGAAAAGTCATATTAGGAACACGCTCTCCGTAAACCCCGACAGGGAGTGGCATCGTCAGCACTAACATCTGGCATTTGCTTAGTGCATTTCACTATTTTGATGCTGTAACGATTGTTGTTTCAGCCACCTCCCTTTCATGTTCTATCTGTCCCATCAGTCCAGGCACATCAACGATCAAAGCAACCTCGCCGCTGCCCAGAATAGTAAAACCGCCGATGCTCTTTTCGCTTTTGAACAGCTTGCTTAGCGGTTTGATTACGGTCTGGAATTCACCCATCAGTTTGTCCACGACTAACCCCGCCTTACGTTCGCCATAGCGCACTACGACCACGTTCTCGCGTTGCACCATGTCGCCTTCCACCGCGAAGTGGTCGCGCAGCCGTCGATACGGCAATACTTCGCCGCGCAGGTTCAGGTATTGCCCATCGTCTTCGTTACTGGCCCAGGCTCTTAATTCGACGCATTCGATCACCATGTCTAACGGGATTACGTAGGCGGCATTGCCGACGCCGACGATAAAACCGTCGATGATGGCCAGGGTCAACGGCAGGCGAATGCGGATGGTGCTGCCTTGCCCCTCAATGCTGTCCAGGTCGACGGTGCCGCGCAAGGCTTGGATGTTGCGGCGTACCACGTCCATGCCGACCCCCCGGCCGGACAGGTTGCTGACCGTATCGGCGGTAGAGAAACCAGCCTCGAAGATCAGGTTGTAGATTTCTTTGTCGGTCAGCGCCGCTCCTTCGCTGACCAAACCACGCTCGATGGCTTTACCGAGGATTTTGTCTTTGTTCAGGCCGCCGCCGTCGTCGCTGACTTCGATGACGATGCTGCCGGCGTCGTGATAGGCGTTGAGTTTAAGGACGCCTTTGGCCGGTTTGCCTCGTGCGATTCGCAGTTCGGCTGGTTCGATGCCGTGATCCATGGAGTTGCGCACTAAATGGGTCAGCGGGTCGCCGATTTTTTCGACCACGGTTTTGTCGAGTTCGGTGTCCGCACCGCTGATAATAAGATCGATGTCTTTGCCCAGCTCTTTGCTGATGTCGCGCACCACGCGGGTAAAGCGGTTAAAGGTGGCGCCGATCTGCACCATTCGCAAAGCCAACGCCGAATCCCGGACTTCTTCGACCAGCCTTGACAACGTAGCGGTGGATTCCATCAGGTCGGCCATGCCGGCGCGACGGGCGATCAGGTTGGTGCCGGCTCCGGCAATGATCAGTTCGCCGACCAGGTTGATCAGTTCGTCGAGTTTTTCGGCATCGACGCGGATCAGGCTGGCTTCGCTTTTTTTGTTATCTTTAACCTGTTGTTGTTTTTTCAGCGCGGCTTCGATGACCGGTGGGCTGACCAGCTGTTGTTCGACCAGTACTTCGCCGATCGGCCGTTGCGGTTCGTCGCCATGCTGCGATTGAATGTGCAGAATGTTGTCCAGCTCTTCGGGCGTTAAGCTGCCGCACTTGACCAGGATTTCGCCGAGGCGCATTTCCTGTTCCGGCAACTCATGGATCAGGCGTTGGTATTCGGAGGCGCGGCTGTGCGGCGGCAGAATGCGGATAAAGCAGTCGCTACGCACGAAGTTGAAGATGTTGTCGATGGCGAGTTTATCGGCTTCGCTGTCAAAGCTGATTTCAAAGCCCAAATAGCAGGTTTCCGGGTCCATCTGTTCGGCGGCTGGAATCGCATCGATGATGGTCACCAGTTCTTCGATGCTGCCCAGCGAGGACAGGCAGCGCACGAACGAGAACGGGTCCATGCCGTTCCGGAACACCTCCGGTCCAAAGCGTAACGACAAATGCCAAAGTTCGGAACTGACCACGGTGTCGCTCTGTTCCCTCTCCAGTTTTGCATGCTGGACGGTAGGCATTTCGCTTGAGTCGCCTGGTTGTTCCGCTGCTGTTCCGTGCAAATAAGCTTCCAGTTGCATTATCAGGCGCTTACCGTGGCTGTCTGTTTCTTCGGGCGGCTGGTTGCCTTCGGCAACATGGCTGATCAATTCTTTCAAATGGTCGTGTGCTTCAATAAATAAGGCCGCCAGTGTCGAATTCATGGCTAGATCGCCGCTACGCACCCGGTCCAGCACGCTTTCCGCGGCATGCGTGAAGACCACGATGTGATCGATACCGAACATGCCGGCCGAGCCCTTGATGGTGTGCGCGGCCCGAAAGATGGCGTTGATGATTTCCGGGTCTTCTGCGGCCTGCTCTACGATCAGCAGGGCTTCTTCCATTTGTTCGAGCAGTTCCCCGCATTCGACCACGAAAGTTTGTAGATATTCGTCTGGTATCATATCGATTTGCCTTCGGGTGTGGATTTATAGACGATCAGCAGCGGATCGCCGAAAAAGCCCGCCAGGCCGGACAAATCCAGAAGTTCCAATACCGCCGGACTGTGGCCGGTAAAGCGCAAGACTTTGCCTAAAACGGTCGCCTGCTGTTTGACCATTACCAGCAGTTGCAATCCGGCCGCATCGATTTCGCCGACGCCGGATAGATCCAGTTCCAGTTCTTCACTGGCCGCCAGCCCGTCCAGCAAAGTGTCTTTCAATTCCAGGGCGGTATAAATGGTCAGTTCACCGGTTATGGCGATGGGACCGCTCGGCTGCTTTTTGTTGTTCTCGTTCGCCATCGCTTGCTCCCGATTTTAGGCCTGGATAAGCTGCGACACTGCAGCCAGCAGTTGCGCAGGTTGAAACGGTTTGACGATCCAGGCTTTAACGCCGGCCGCTCTGCCTTCGTTCATTTTTTCTTGCTGGGTTTCGGTGGTCAGCATGATGATTGGGGTGAATTTGTAGGACGGCAGTTGTTTGGCTTTCTTGACGAAGCTCAGGCCGTCCATGTTGGGCATGTTCACATCGCTGATGATCAGGTGTATTTTGGTGCCGTCCAGTTTGCTCAAGGCGTCTTGGCCGTCAGAGGCCAGAATCACCTCGTAGCCCTCACGGGTCAGGGTGCTGTTCATCACTTGCCTGACGGAGGCGGAGTCTTCTACAAAGA
>DAINRH010000280.1:0-4747 GCA_036741905.1 Methylobacter sp.
CAGAACGGTCATTTGCGGAATAGTAGCCGCCACCGCCATGGTTTTTTTAACCGCCTGATCCGGCGTCAGCACTTCGGAAACCACGCCGGGACGCGATTCATTGCTGCAATCGTATTTACGATTACAGTAATGGCACTGGATGTTACAAGCCGGAGCCACAGCAACATGCATTCTGGCGAAGTAATGATGGGCATCTTCCGAATAACACGGATGGTTCTGTACCTTCTCCCGTATCGAATCAGGCAATGAATCCATTTGATTGTCGGTTGTACCGCATGAACTGGCTGAGCAGCCGCCCTTTGATGCCGGAGCATCACTTAATACTGGTAATTGCATCGTATCTGACCTCGTTAAGTTGCGTTTACTAAAGCAAATGCACAGGTCATGCCAATGGCGTTATTTTATTTTATAGTGTTGATTTATTTGGCTATTGTTTTGAATGATGAGTGTTATTGTTGCAAACGCAACAGTCATGTTTTCAGGTTTTGTAATTAATGGGACAATGGTTTGGGAGTGAAAAGGCTGTAATTTCATGCCTTGTTGACAAACAACCAGTGCATTCATAACATGCTGGCAAGCTGCATTCACTTATAACAAGGAGCAAACATGAGCAACCTGTCTATACGCGGAATCGATCCCGATCTGGCAATAACCCTTAAACAGCAAGCGCAAGCAAGCGGAAAGAGTGTTAATCAGTTGGTGCTTGATGTATTGAAAGAACATACAGGGCTGTATAAAAAGAAGCATTTCACTCAGGAATACCACGACTTGGATTTTCTTTTCGGGCAGTGGACTGATAGCGAGTTTGATCAAATCCAGGGGAAAATTGACAGTGAATGACACATTGAATCCAATAAACTCGTTTGTAGCAATGTTTGATTTTTTAGCGTTCAAAGTCTTAAGAAAAGAGCGAGGCACAGCAGGCATATACCAGTTATATATCCGCGGTCTCTTACCTCAAATACAGCACGCGGCTGCATTGAAAGGCAAAATCATCCAAAGAAATGGACAAGATTTATATGTCCCTGATTTTGGACCCCAAAGCATTGAATATCGGATTGTTTCAGACAGTATAATTTTGTTTGCGAATGGCAATTCATTTGACCATTTCTTGAGAATAGTAGCGGCCTCTCATAATTTATTATGTAGTGGATTTGCTGGGCATAAGGCTGCGCTCAGAGGCGCAATTGGCTATGGTGATTTGATTAATGACTCCAATAGCATTTGGATTGGTAGTGCTATTGAAGATGCTTATATTGGTGAGTCATCACAAGTATGGTCAGGCTGTTCCTTTACTCGTGCTTGTGAATATTTTATTTTAAGCATGGATTACATCGGCCAATATAAAAAAATTTTCGGTGATATAGGGCATGAACAAGACTCTAATAAATCAAAAAACATAGAAAAGGCCAAGAGACGAATTGTGGAGTATGAAATTCCTGAACAAAATAACCCTAAGACTGGCCCTGCCGAATACACTTTCCGTAAAGGTTATGCTCTTGATTGGACTTTAAACGTATATGAAGGTGCTGGAGAGAAAGCTTTCTCAAATACTACAAATGACCATGCAAATATGATTATTGAAAATACAAAATCATTTGAAAAATGGGCAAGAAATCAAAATCGATAAAAGCTCCTAATAATCGCATACGCGAAACATGGGGGTAACTGGATAACCGGCATAACCACGCAGGTTAAGCGTATTTATAATACAGGCATAATCATTTCGATTTGTTGTAACAATAATTCAAAGGAAAGACATGATCAGCGAATACATAACCGCCGCGATGAAAAACGCGCACTACGAAATAATCGAAGACGAAGAGCCATACTATGGCGAAATACCCGAGCTAAAAGGTGTTTGGGCAACGGGTAAAACATTGGAAGAATGCCGGGACAATTTAACCGAGAACCTGGAGGGTTGGATACTTGTCCGCAATAGCCAAGGCATGGATATACCCGCAATAAACGGTTATAAGGTAACAACACCCAAGGAAATGAAAGTTGCCTAAGTTAAGCCCAATTTCATGGCGCGAATTAGCCGTTACCTTAAAAGCACTTGGATTTATCGGGCCCTACGAAGGTGGCAAACACCCTTACATGGTAAAAGGCGACTTGGTATTAACTTTGCCAAACCCGCACAAACAGGAAATCAGCGTTGATTTATTGAAAAGGCTGTTAAGACAAGCCGACATTGACCGCGATACATGGCTAAACACAAAAAAGTAATCGCTCCAACCTCAAACCACATCGTAATACCAATCAAAAAGCTCTTCTTCGCTCCAGTTTTTGGGTATAGGGTGCGTACTACACAATCTCAATACAAGCTTTATTGTCGATAATTAATGCTTGTTCAATGGCTTGCTTATTGTCTAGCAAGGTTTTGATAGTCGTCGTTTTCGAATGATTGCCCATCTTGAGCCAAACAATCTTGGGAGGTTGCCCATGAATCAGGCCCATTTCGTAAAAATCGGCATCCTGTGTGGCGATGATGTAGTCGTTATCAATGGCATACTGGCGAATGACACTATCATTGACATGCTCCAGACCGATCAAAGTCACCTGAGTTGAGCCGGGGTAGCTGTCTTGGATGAATGGAACGATTCGCCGTGACAGGTTTTCGTCAAGCAATAGCTTCATAACGCTTTGATGATTACAGATTGCCGCTCCCTATCGGCTGCAAATTGCAGGCAGGCGGTAATATCGTCATCCGTTAATTCCGGGAAGTCTTCGACAATTTCAGTGCGGCTCATGCCATCGGCCAGCCAGGAAAGCACATCATAAACGGTAATCCGTAAACCTCTGATGCACGGCTTGCCGCTACGTTTGCCGGGTTCAATGGTAATCATGTTGTGGTAATCAACGCTCATGGCTTTGTACTCGCTTGGGGTTCGGTTGAATTACATTATATCCCGTTGATTAATAAATGGGATAACGCTAACCTCAAACCACATCATAATACCGCCATGTAGGTTAGACATGATTTTTATGCCCAACATTTCGAAGCTTTAATATGGAGATGGATTTTGGGTTTATCCAGCCCGTAACATCACTGGACGCCGCAACGTTGGGCAACAAAAAGCTGTTGCCCAACCTACAAGACTAAACGCAAAAAAGTAATCGCTCCAACGGTGTAACAATCAAGCTCACTGCACTACCCAATATCTGCATATCCGACGCATGCGTTTTTGCGGTTAATGTGCGACAGAACCGGTTATAATCGCCACGATTTTCGTTCACGGTAAAAAACTACAAAAACAAGTTCTATGGCTAACATACGTACCCACTACGATAACCTGAAGGTTACAAGAGACGCACCCGCCAGTGTCATCAAAGCGGCCTATAAAGCCCTGTGTCAAACGTTCCACCCCGATAAATTCCAGGGCAGCACCGAGGAAGCTGAAAGAGTCATTAGACTGGTGAATGTTTCCTATGCCGTCTTAATAGACCCGGTTAAGCGCGCAGGACATAATGCCTGGATTCGGGAGCAGGAAGCCAAAGCCAGGCAGCAGAGTGAAAAGGCGCCGTTCCACGATACCGGCAAAGCAACTGAACAACAGCGACAACGACAGCAGCAAGACACGCAGCCGCCGCCATCGAGCACTGATAGCGACGCTCTGTTTCAGCGTGCATGCGACCTGAATGATCGGGGGCGGCATGCAGAAGCTTTTTCACTTTACCGGCAATCGGCAGAACTCGGTCACGCAAAGGCTCAGTTTAATTTGGGTCTTATGTATGATCAGGGCCAATATGTCACGCAGGACTATGCTGAAGCGGTTTCCTGGTATCTCAAAGCAGCTGAACAAGGCAATGCCCATGCGCAATACAATCTGGCGCTTAAATTCCAATCCGGCCAAGGCGTGGCACAGGATAATACCAAAGCCGCTTATTGGTATCGCAGAGCGGCAGAGGAAGGTAATGCAAAAGCGTAGTAGGGTTCCAAGCCCGGACAAATGGCGCTCAAGCTACATCATGATACCAATCCAAAAGCTCTTCGCCGCCCCAGTTTTCCGCATCGCCGGGAATATGTTCATCGGTTTGGTAGAGCGCCATTTGTCCGGGTTTGGGCGAGCTTACCAATAAGCTTTCTGCATAATCGACTGAACAGCCTTGTTTGCCGGTTTCATCTTTTAACCATTGCGCCGCCATCTCGATAGCTTCTTGTCGGGTTTCGCCAAAGCCGAAGACGGCGTAATCGTGTTGTACATATAAAATAGTCATTGCTGCTCCAAATGCTTTGGGGAATTATAGAGTCCGGAGTTAGTAAGGCGACATTTGCTCCTTCTCCCTCAGGGAGAAGGTTGGGATGAGGGGATATAAATAAGCATTTTCCTTATGTTTAGATTCCCCTCACCCAACCCTCTCCCGCTGGAGAGGGCTTCGTGTCTCGTGGTGAAAAACCTGCTCAAAGATTCCTTAAATTTGCTTCATGGTTATATCCAAGGTCAAAATCCGGTAAGCGATTTGCCTTGGCGTCATGTTCAACAGGCGCGCGGCTTTGGCTTGCACCCAGCCGCTTTGTTCCAGCGCGGCGATGACCCGTTCGCGGTCGTCCATGTTTTCATCGTTAAAATCAATCGCGGGTGATTTTTGCGGCTTATGACTGATAGCCGTGCCGATTTCGTCTTCCAGGCCGGTGCTGACCATCACGTCGCGGTCGATGATGCCGTTTTGGCTCATGATCGCGGCGCGTTCCAGCCGGTTTGCCAGTTCGCGGACGTTGCCGGGCCAGCTGTGCTTCATCAAT
>DAINRH010000281.1:0-4680 GCA_036741905.1 Methylobacter sp.
TTGATTAACATAAGTTCCTAGGATAGTAAGTTGGTTGCAGCATGGGCCTAACGTAGAAGTAACCGGCCTGCGCGGCTTTTCGCGCAGGTCCGCTCGACTGCCGGGTTGGGCGGCGTGAATCTATGGCTCAATGAAGTCTTCAAGATTGAGCACCTCGGCGCCAGCCCAAGAATGAAACATGCGTGGAACCAAGACATCGCCATGCTCGTTTAACTGGGTTTGCCGAATATTTAGATAGACAAACTCCTCGTCTGGCGACTTTATGCGAATGACGTTTAGGTGGTCGATTCGGCGATCATCGCCGAAGAGAATGTTCTTGACTGCGTCAATAATGGCTTTCGCCATATTGTCGAGATCTTTCTGCGTCCCTTTCGCCTTAACAACGAAGACTATCAGCAAGCAGACTGATCTGTCGGATGGAAACGGCGTTTTATGACCAGCGAAGCGATGCCGAATGGCTCGTTCAAAGGCTGCGCGCTTCTTCGGCTGCTGCCCGATAGCTTGCTTGGAAACAGGCGTGATGCGAATTGGAATTACGTGAACAGGAAAGAGTCCTTCTTTCGTGGCGCAAATCGGGCAATGAAACTGTGCAAGGGCAGAAACCTTTGCAGTTAAGGACGGAGAGAACGCTGGGACAGCCGAAATCCGTTTTCGGAAATAGTGCGGCCAGAACGTCTCCGTGTTCTGATCTAGCCATTCGACGACGGATGCCATCTCACTGTCCGTTGGGGTAGGAGAGCTAAGAGTTCGGCCCGTAGTTTGTTGATAAAGAGCTAGAAGCTGCTCACGTAGCTTGTTTGGCTCTGGCCATTCAGCCAAGAGCTCTGAGGGAAAAAATGGCATATGGGATTGGAGACTCATGACGCCCAACGTTAGAATTCACCGGCCTGCGCGGCTTTTCGCGCAGGCCCGGTGGAATGATAGGTTAGCCATTTTCGACAAGACCAAATGTGTAAAAGTGAACTTCATCGTCACCGTCTTCCTGCATATTAATTAGCCAGATGTCCGTCTCCCCCACTAGATGCACCTGATGACAGTTAAGCAATCGAATCAGCTTTCTTCTCCAATCTGGAAATGACTTATCAAAATAATGATGTCCAACCTTGGAACCATATGGATTAGCAGCGTGGAGCATACCGCCACACTTCTTATAGATGTGGATGAAGTCTTCCTTGGTGAGATACCCTTCAGATACGTGTACCCATTCGCTTTTCATCCCAGGAACGTTTGAGGGCCTATCATCGATTGGCTTTGGATAAAACTCCGGGTTAACTCTGGCCAAATCTTTTAAGAGAAGTTCTGCGTTCCAATGGGACGCGAAGTTTGAGTGAATTTCCGAATATTTCGCCTTGTTAGCTATTAACGAACTGAACGCAATTAGTTCAAGAATCTTCCGAAACTGAAGGCAAATTGTTTCCGTTGTAGTTGGCTGAAATAGAGCATTTCCACCCTTGTAAAGGAAATGGTCAATGACTTGAGTGCGACGCTTAATTTCTCGCATCTGTGCAGCGTAAAGATTGATCGGAGGGACGCGTTTTGACATGGCTAACGTAAAAGTAAGGGGCGCGCCGGTTGGTGGGCTATAGCGAAGCCGACACACCCGAAAAAACAACCAACCTTCAAAAGCGCCTGCGTCCGGCGCGTCCCTTTGACTGCCATGTTAGACACTACCACGCGTATGTTGTAATAGTTGTGTTTTTAGGTGTTGCTTTGCACGCTCTTGCAACAACTTCCTCTCTGGTTTGTTAAGCCAGGTTGAAGCCCCAGATGTATGTGCAAGTGGGATGACCTTATGGCCATTCCATTCGTAGACTTGACCCACGTGGTCTTCGAGTCGGGCGTTCGTGCGCTGTCCTGTCTTGAGTTCTATGAATACTTCGAGTGCCATCTTTCCGAGCAGAACGACGGTTTCAGGGCTAACTAAGTCAAGTTGTGCGAGAAGAAACGGGCTACAGTTTTTTAGCATTTCCGGGCTAGGTTTTATGTCCTCTCGTCGCATCCCCGGGCCTCGTCGGCGAGGCACAAGCTTGCTACCAGGAAAGCACTTTGCTATTGCTGAAGTGAAAACGAGACGTTCAAATTGGGCTTCGTTGAAGCCGCACTCTTCAAAAAGTGCTCGTACATCACGTCCAGCTTGACCTGAGAAGGGGGTTCCCGTTCGATACTCAGTTAAGCCAGGAGCTTGTCCGATGAGCATGACAGGGGAACATCTAATGGGTCTGATGATGGGACGCGGAACTAAAGACTCATTTGAGGTTGCCGGGTCAACTTGATATTTTGAAAGTATGTGCGTGCACTTCGTGCACTTGCGCAGTTCAATTTCGTATGTATGGGAGTTGAGAGTGAGCATTATTGATGTGTTATGTCTAACGTAAAGCTAACCGGGCGCGGCACGGAGAGCTGAAAAAATAAAACCGCATTATAACCGCGCTCCGGTTGAGCGCCATGTTAGGCTGAATGCGTGATTGCAAGACCTGACCCCTTGCGTGACCCCTTGCGCTTGCTATTGATCGCGAAATGGGGCGCGATGCGCCCCCTACCGGGCTAGCGGAAAACAGTGCCCAATGAATTATATTTATTTTTTCTGAGTGTGTTCCTTATACGCACGCCCAATATAGCCGCATACTAAACCCTTTTCGATAGGACCAAGAGGTTTGTCAAAATAGCCATTAACATACTTCAGGCATCTCTCCGCGCCAATATCCGCGCCATTATCAATATATTCAGCAGCAAGTAGCCGACAAACGGTCTTAGCTTCAATATCTGCTGCGGAGAAGAACTCGGTTTTTGTGCATATAGCTTGCGCATCATCCGTAGCGGCAGAACATCCAGCGAGAAGACCCATTGAAGCAGAAAGAACAAGTTTGCACCCCATAGTGCCTAATATCTTCGAATGCCAGACATTAGTTGTTGCACGAAACCACCGATTTTGAATTTTGTCTGCCATTGCATTCTCCTTGGTGAAAAAGACATTGAAAAGCCTAACGTTACGGTAAGGGGCGCGCCGCTAACGCAAACAAAACGAAGCCACCGAACCTTGATAAACAATCAAACTTCAAAAACGCCAACGGGCGGCGCGTCCCTTTGACCGATTTGTTGGGCATCATTTTCGAAGTTCATCTAATTGATTTTGCAGCTCCTTGATTCTATTGTGATGCCAATCGAGCGGCTTTTCGTCTTTGACTGAAAATGGAATTGCTTTCAGTGCTCGGAAGAAGTAAATAATTGCAAAACCATATCCAATGAGACCTATGGGTTCAACGAAAGTGTTAGCGATAGCACCCATACAAAAATACACAAAGCCTTGCAAAGCGCGGTTCGCTGCACCATACATGGCTAAAAGAATATAGTTAATCTTCGCAGTTGGCTCTGCAACCATGTATTGTGATTGAAGCTGTTCAAATTCGAGCGATTCTTCACGCCAAGACTTGTCGAACCTCCCAATTAATAAAGAAAGATAGCTGCTAGCAGATTTTATAATTGTAAAAACAAGCCAAAAAAGAAAAGATCCTAGAGCGCCCTGAACAATTACGGGCAAATCAAAAATTTTCTCAAGCATCAATATCCCTCCTTAAAGAATTACCGAATCGGATGAATCAGTGTGTTTGACGCCCAACGTTTGACATGAGGGGCCGCCGATAGGCGGTCCCTCTCGATGGATGGGTTGGGCATCGGCGGGCACATACCTTAGCGGCGAAACAGTCTTGCGAAAAGCCACAGTGTAGGAAATGCCGCGACTGTAAAAATGAGCATGGACTTCATGTACTCACCTATAAAAGACCCAACGACTCGACCTGTATGCGTTGTGTTTACGTAGCCCGGAGTTCCCGGTTGCAATTGCTCTGCTCGGACAACTGTGTACCCACCGGATGAAGGGGCAAAGAAATAAAACACTACGAAGTAAAGTGTATAAAGAAGAATGACGCTCAGGAAAGCGAAAAGCCACGGTCTGTTGAAACTGGACCAGGCAAGTGTAGTGAAGCCCCCAGCGTAAATGGCCGGTAACCCGAGCAGCAAAGCAAATTGCAGGTATAGGTTAGTCATGGGGAAAAGATGCCCAACGCATGAATTAACGTGCGCCCACTTTGAACTTTAAACAATACCGCGATGCTTTCAGGCGTCGCGTTGAATGACGGGTTAGCCGCTTTAGCACTAAAATAATTTGATTTAAGTATTGACTTTATTCTATTTAGGTATATACTATATTCAACGTTAAGAGATTGGCTTTTGACGAAACCGGAGATAGAAAATGAACAAATTTGCAAATTATAAAAACGGCCAAGTAACAATCAACACATACAGAATCCCTGATGCACAAGTAACTGACATCGCGGATATTTTGAACGCTGTTGAAATTGAATCTGATGAAATATTGGTTGCAAGCATTAGTACTAACGAAGAGCTGGCGGCTATCGAATCTGTTGCTAATGGCTGCGAATAAAGGCGGAAAACGTGAAGGCGCTGGCAGGAAGCCAGCTCACCCACTTTTGAAAAAGGAAATGATAAGCCTGAAATTGCCACGCTGGCTGATTGATAGGCTTGACGAAGAGTCGGAAAGCCGAGCTGTGCTAATTGAGGATGCATTGAAGGGAAAATTTGGATGGGAACCGCCCGACATAGGCGGTTAACGTAGAGCTAACCGGGCGCGGCCCGGAAAGCTGAAAAAACAAAACCGCATTA
>DAINRH010000282.1:0-4665 GCA_036741905.1 Methylobacter sp.
CATGGGCGTAAAATCATCATTTAACAAGATAACCTTGTATAAAGGCGGTCTCTTTAGTTTAGGTTTGGCTTCCTGAACAGCCAAACCGCCATCTTTATCTTTGAATGGGTCAAAATCGGACATAATTGTGATAATAAAATATTTGAGCTTCTAACATAGTGCCAATCTTGGGGAATTTCAACTCTTATGTTTACAACAAAATAAACAAGACTTATACAAAAGTTTAACCGGCGCGTTGAGTCTTCTTTCCCGTGCCTTTTTTACCAGCATAATATATCCAAATCTAGTAAAATATTAGCTTTTTACAGTTGGAATTCAGTAATGGTTTGGAAACCGCACGTTACAGTTGCCGCCGTTATTGAACAACAGCGGCGATTTTTACTCGTAGAAGAAGAAACCTCGTATGGACTTCAATTCAATCAGCCTGCCGGGCATCTTGAAGAAGGCGAGGATCTGATTGCGGCGGTCAAGCGTGAAGTGCTGGAAGAAACCGCCTGGCAGTTTGAGCCTGAGCACATTGTTTCCATCCAGCTTTGGCGAAAAAATCCTGACTTTCCCAGCTTTGTCAGAGTTTGTTTTTCCGGTCGCTGCCATTCACGCAATCCGACGCAACCCTTGGATGACGGCATCGTCGCCGCTCACTGGTTGACGCGCGATGAAATTGAAGCAGAGCGGCATCGATTGCGTAGTCCATTAGTGCTTATCAGTATAGACGAATATCTCAGCGGACAACGCTACCCCTTATCCTTGCTTAAATCCTTTATCGATCTTGACCATGAGTAAAAAAGTAATCGTCGGCATGTCCGGCGGTGTCGATTCTTCGGTAACCGCTTTGCTGCTTTTAGAACAAGGCCATCAAGTCACCGGTTTGTTTATGAAAAACTGGGAAGAGGACGATGGCACCGAATACTGTACGGCAATGGAAGACCTCGCCGACGCCCAACAAGTTTGCGATAAGCTGGGCATAGAACTAAAAACGGTAAATTTTGCCGCCGAATACTGGGATGAGGTATTTGAAGTGTTCCTGTCTGAATTTAAAGCCGGTCGCACGCCTAATCCCGATATTCTGTGCAACAAACACGTTAAATTCAAGGCCTTCCTGAATTATGCCATTGAAGATTTGGGAGCGGAATATATTGCCACAGGGCACTATGCTCGGGTATCCGAGCAAGACGGTGAATATTTTTTGTTAAAAGGCCTGGACCCGAACAAAGAGCAAAGCTATTTTCTTTACACGCTGGGACAAAAGCAGCTGTCGCGCACCCTGTTTCCGATTGGCCATCTGCATAAACCCGAAATCAGGGCCATGGCCGAAAAAGCCGGTTTTGCCAACAGCCGTAAAAAAGACAGCACCGGTATTTGTTTTATCGGCGAGCGCAAATTCACCGAATTTTTGCAACGCTATCTGCCCACGCAACCGGGCGAAATGCGTACCCCCGAAGGACAAACTATCGGCAAACATCACGGCTTGATGTACTACACCTTAGGTCAACGCCAAGGCTTGGGCATAGGCGGCGTTAAAAATGCGCCGGATGAGCCGTGGTATGTGCTGGAAAAAGACCTGGAAAATAATATCCTGATCGTCGGCCAGGGCCACGATCATCCGTTGATGTTGCATAACATGCTGGAAGCCAGTCAACTCGATTGGTGCAGCAACAGACCGTTGACCAGAGCGATACGGTGCAGCGCTAAAACCCGTTATCGGCAGGCGGATCAACCCTGTTATTTGGAACCGATAGGCGATGACCGATGCAAGGCTACATTTGACCTGCCGCAAAGAGCTATTACACCCGGCCAATCCGTCGTTTTTTATGACGGTGAAATATGTTTGGGCGGCGGGATTATTGAATCAAAAGCTTCCTTACCTGCGTCCCTGTAGGCAAAGCAAACGAATAACAACATACATTAAAATAACCGGATAACTTCATGACTAATTTCGCCCTAACCGCTATTTCCCCCATCGATGGCCGCTACGCCGACAAAGTGTCTGCATTGCGTCCTATTTTCAGCGAGTACGGCCTGATTCGTTTTCGGGTACTTGTTGAAGTACGCTGGCTGCAAGCCTTGGCCAATCATCCGCTAATTACCGAAGTCAGCCCGTTCAGCGGCGCGGCGACGCAGTTGTTAAACAACATCGTCAGCGATTTTTCAGAAGCCGATGCGCAACGCGTCAAAGACATCGAAAAAACCACCAATCACGATGTCAAAGCCGTTGAATACCTGTTGAAAGAGAAAATAGCCGGTTGCGCCGAGCTGGAAAAAGTCGGCGAATTCATCCATTTTGCCTGTACCTCGGAAGACATTAATAACCTGTCTTACGCGTTAATGCTCAAAGAAGGTCGCGAAGTCATTCTTGCGCAAATCGGCGATTGCATCGCGGCGCTGAAAACCGTTGCCGTGGAAACTGCCGACCAGCCGATGCTGTCGCGCACTCACGGACAATCGGCCACGCCGACCACTACCGGCAAGGAATTCGCCAATGTCGCCGCGCGTATGTCGCGCCAAAAAGACCAACTGCAAGCCGTAGCCCTGTTAGGCAAAATAAACGGCGCAGTAGGTAACTATAATGCGCACTGCGTGGCCTATCCGGATGTGGATTGGGCGGAATTCGGCCGAAATTTTGTCGAATCTTTGGGGCTGCAATTTAACCCCTACACCATCCAGATTGAACCGCACGACTATATTGCCGAGTATTTCCATGCGCTGTCGCGTTTCAACACTATTTTGCTGGATTTTGACCGCGACATCTGGGGCTATATTTCGCTGGGCTATTTCAAGCAAAAAACCGTCGCCGGTGAAATCGGCTCTTCAACCATGCCGCACAAAGTCAACCCGATTGATTTTGAAAACTCGGAAGGTAATTTAGGTTTAGCCAATGCCCTGTTCGGCTTTTTAGCCGAAAAATTGCCGGTATCGCGCTGGCAGCGGGATTTAACCGATTCAACCGTATTGAGAAATATCGGTGTCGGTATCGCCCACACCAGCATCGCCATTCAGGCCAGTCTAAAAGGCATTTCCAAATTGCAGATCAATGTCGATGCGATTGAAGCCGACCTCAATGCCAACTGGGAAGTGTTGGCGGAACCTATACAAACCGTGATGCGTCGCTACGGCATTGAAAAACCCTACGAGAAATTAAAAGAACTGACCCGCGGTCAGCGCATTACCCCCGAACAAATGCAGGCGTTTATTGAAAAGCTGGAAATACCGGCTGAAGCCAAGGCAATCTTGCTGGAGCTGACGCCGCGCAGTTACACCGGTTACGCTGAAAAACTGGCCAAAGAAATTTAGGATGCTGTTGGATTCCTCTATTATGTCGCGTCTTGCAACGCCTGTTCATGGTTAGGCATGGCAAATCAAAAAATACCCGTCATGGAGAGGGCATTGAAAACAGCAAAAATTCCCGGCGTAAAACTATTTATTAACTGTGGCGGTAGAATTTAGCTATGTTGTCTTATTCAATTATTGGCGAAAAATCGCTGACTCTTTGTCGGTGGCTGGCCATTATCGCAGCGATAGCGGCGCCTATGTCGACTGCGGTAACCAGCGTTGCCAGCATTGCCATGTTATTGGCCTGGCTAATTTCAGGAGAATCGGTCCGCAGTTTAAAAATATCCGCTGAACAGCCCGCAGGTAAAATGTTGTTGCTGTTTTTCGCGTGGTTATTAATAGGCGCTTTTTACGCTGAGACTCATTGGACGGAAAAAATTGAAACCTTATTGAGCTGGAAAAAGTTAGCCTTCACCTTTGTGTTACTGGGCCTGTTTTATCAAGCGCATTGGAAGCGCCTGTTTATCGGCAGTTATTTAGCCGTCATGGTCATCGCCGGTCTGATCGCAGTACCGCTATGGTTGGCTGATTTGTCGATAAGGGAGGGACGAGAGCCCGGTATTTTTATGACCAATTATGCCTCGCAAAGCATGGCTTTTATTGCTGCGATCGTGTGTTGTATTTATTTATTAAGACAACCGCTCTCCTTAAAGCATAAATACCTGCTTTATGGTGTTATCGCCTTGTTTGTGTTGAATATTTTCTTTGTCAGTCCGGCGCGTAGCGGTTATGTGGCATTTCCGTTTGCGGTGATATTCGCCGCCGGCTGCTTTTACGGATATAAAAGGCTGCTGCCAATAATTGCCGTTACCGGCGGCGTAATGCTGGTAGTGATACTGTGTTCATCGACCTTGCAGCAACGAACGCAAAAAGGATTAACTGAAAAAGCGGCGTATCAAACCAGCGGAGAACTGACTTCGATAGGCGTAAGGGTTATTTTTGCAAAAAATACTCTTTCGTTAATTAAAGAACACCCTGTGTTGGGTTACGGGACTTCATCATTTAAAACGACTTATGCTCCTTATGCAGCTGCGCAATATTCAGACTGGCGAGGAAGCCCCACGTCAGACCCGCACAATCAATACCTGTTTGTTTGGCTGGAAAACGGATTGATAGGGTTGTTACTGTTTTTTGCCTATATCTATGCGGCTATTCGCCAGGGACTGAATAATCAACCCTATGGTGTAATCGCAGCGAGTTTTCTCGTCGCGGTGTGCGCCACCAGCTTATTTAATTCCCATTTTAAAACTTTTTCCGAGGGCACTTTGCTCGCTTTTTTTGTCGGTATTCTGTTGGCGCAACGAAACCTTGAAACCGGGGAAAGTCGATAAAGAC
>DAINRH010000283.1:0-4656 GCA_036741905.1 Methylobacter sp.
CCGCCGAACGGGTGCTCGATCAAATCAAGAAGGCGGTTGATAAAGGTTCCGAGGAGCTGGTCGATAAGGCGGTCAAGTGGTGGCTGTACGACAAGCAGCTGTACAACCTGAAGCGTATTGCCCGCACCGAAATGGCGACCGCCGCGCATCGGGCGGTGATTGCTTCGACTGAAGGCGACGATACCATCATCGGCTATCAATGGCGCTTATCGTCCAGTCACCCGGTCACCGACATTTGCGATTATTACGCATCGATTGAGATGGGCCTGGGTAAAGGCGTATGGACTAAAGAGGCCGTGCCACGTCATAAAGCCCACCCGCATTGCATGTGTTTGCTGATCCCTCGCGTTACGCCGATCAAGCAAAACGGCTCAACGAATTACGTCGAGTTTGTCAGGAACAGTCCGCCGGATCGGCGCAACCGGTTATTGCCGAACTGGGCGCAAACGGCCATCAAGGACGGTGCGAAGCTGGAGGATTTGATTAGAGCAGATGGCTTGGGCTTGATGACCCAGGAGGTGTTTATGAAATAGTTTTGACAAAACCCAAACGAAGATTTAACCTGATCCCGCTCTGGCAAAATCCAGTGCCGGGATTGCAACCCCGTTTATAACCACAAGATGCCAGCGCATCACAGCGCTTTTTTTATGTCTACCGTTTTTCAGTTTATGGTGGGCTGGCACAGGCCGCGTTCGCGCGGGCCGCTTCCTTGTGGGCGGTTGTTGCAACCTGTGTCAGTCCATCGCCCAAGCAACTAAGCGATGGTCTTCTTAATTTTTCACAAGGAGAACTATCATGAACCAATTAACACCCGTCATAGCTAACATCACCATCCGTCAGGATAAGCAAGGCCGTTTTAACCTTGTTGATTTGCATAAAGCATCAGGCGGCGCAAGCCGTCATTCTCCAAGTTACTGGTTACGTAATCAGCAAACCCAAGAATTTATCACAGAATTGCGTAACTCATTGATTTTATCGGATTCAGGAAATCCTGAAACCGATAAAGTCCATATTGAACCTGTCAATATCGTCAAAAGCTTCTTCATGGACCAGGGGACTTATGTGGTCGAGGAACTGGTTTACCCTTATGCGATGTGGGTCAGTCCAACCTTCCATTTGCAGGTCATCCGCGCCTATGCAGCTTTAGTCAAAGGTCGCCAGCCCGCGCCCCAAGCTACGCCAGCCGCACCCGCCAGCGTTGAAGCTCGCCTGGATCGTCTTGAAAGCGTGATGACCACGATGGCAACCCACATGGGCACTTTGGCCGAAGTATCAGTGCAGCAAGCGCAAAAACTCGAAGTCACCGCCCGCTATATCGGCCTGCTGGAAATTAACCAGAAAGGCAAGATCAAGGTAACCCGTGCGATAGAGGCTCAGGTGTTGGCGCTCAGGGCACAAGGCATGAGCATGGGCGACATCGCCCGGACACTGCGCATTTCAACGACGGCAGTGAGTTTATTGATCAACGGTAAGTACCCACTGTCCGCGTCACAGACGGCCTTGCCGCGTGAGTCGGTCGAGGAAGCCCTGGAAACCCTGGTAGAGGCCGAACGCTCTGCGCTGCTGTCCCGTTTAGCGCAACTGGATGGCGAACAATGAGCCCGCAAAATCCATTGATTGAAGCCCTGGACCGGCTTAATCATATTGCCTCATGTCAGCAAGCGGTTAGCGATCTGCTGATACCCGAGACCGATTTGCATGCGGTCAACCGCGACCGTCTGGCCGGGCTGTTAGCGTTTTTGAATGCTGAGAGCCAGCTCGCCCGCGAACAGCTGGAAGTGGTGCTGAAATCAGGCAAAATCGTTAATATTCGCTCGGCCAGGTGATTGGGTTTATACTCCCCAAAAAATAACGCGTTACAGGCGCAAAAAATACCTAAGCCAGCCTACGGTAGTACTTTTTTATTATCGTTAAAATTAAGTGCAATTTAAATGGGTTCCTGTCGATGTTGACTAGGTATTATTACTTAACTTTATTGCTGATCTAATTCTTAATGCCCGAAGAGCTCCGCGGAACTTGTTCCGTCGGGGCTTTTTTATGCGCGTTGTTTATTCTGTACCGGACATTTGAATTTACCCTAAGCCGGAGTCCGAAAAATGGCAGAACCTACCGATCCAAACGCCAATCCCGAAAATGCCGGGACAGGCGGCGCGAATAACCCAACCTCCACTATCACCCCCGCAGCCGGTGTTCCGGCTGCGGATGTGCAGGCACAAATCAATCAAGCCCTCACGAAACAGCAAGAGCAATTCAATGCTCAGTTTAAAGAGGCGACCGGTCACGGTGACTTAAAAGCGTTTACCGAGGCTCAACTACAACAGCAGGGTAAGTTGCAGGAACTGGCGGACAGTCATAAGGCCGGAGAGCAAAAATACAAAACCAAGTATGAGCAGGCGGCGATTGGTAACGCATTATTGGCGGCGTCTACGGAAGCGCTTGATCCGGCGATTATTAAAGACCTGTTGGCCGGCAAGGCCGTGGTTGACGATAAAGACAACGTTACTATCGACGGCAAACCTGTCGCTGATGCCGTTAAAGCATTGCTGACAGAAAAACCATTTCTGGCCAAGGCCCAGGGCGACACGGGTTCAGGGACTCCTCAAAACATAGACGGCGGCAAGCAGCTTGCCAGAGCAGAGTTCGAAAAGCTGGACGCTGCCGCTAGAAACAAATTCATTAAAGACGGCGGCGCCGTCGTTTAATCTCCATTACTCAAACAGATAGGAAAAACCCATGGCTAATACGTTAACCAATCTTATCCCGACTATGTACGCCGCGCTGAACGTAGTATCGCGCGAATTGGTCGGTTTTATTCCTGCGGTATCACGAAACTCCATGGTTGAGCGCGCGGCGTTGGATCAGGAGGTTCTGGTTCCGGTCGCCGGCATCGGTACGGCTGCCGATAATACGCCGGGGGCTGCTCCGCCCGACACCGGGGATCAAACTGTCGGTAATGTCGGTATTAAGATTACTAAATCCAAGCATATCCCGATTCGATGGAACGGCGAGCAAACGTTGGGCATGAAAAATGCCGGTACTTTTGACGATACCCTAAAGCAACAGTTCGAACAGGCATTCCGACAACTGGCTAACGAAATCGAAACCGATCTGGCTGGCGCTTATAAGTTTGCATCTCGCGCCTATGGTACAGCCGGAACCACGCCGTTCGCTACAGCGGGCGACTTGACCGACTTCGCCGGGGTGCAGCAAATCCTGGATGACAACGGCGCACCTAAAGGTGACCGGCATTTGGTCATTGGATCGTCCGGCATGTTCAATATTCGCGGCAAGCAGTCAGGGCTATTCAAGGCTAATGAGGCCGGTACTGATGAGCTGTTGCGTAAAGGCACGTTGACCGAGGTTGAGGGGCTGGCCTTGCATAATTCGGCGCAAGTGCTGGCTCACACCAAAGGCACCGGCGCAGCCTACCAGACTAATTTACTTGCCGGTTACGCGGTCGGCGATACCGGTATCGCTGTCGATACCGGAACCGGTACGGTGTTGGCGGGCGATGTGGTGACGTTTACCGGCGATACCGATAAGTACGTTGTCGGCACGGCTTTAGCGGCCGGATCGCTGGCGCTGAACAAGCCCGGCTTACGTAAAGCGTTGGCCGACGATGTCGCCATGGCGCTGGGTAATGGTTATCGGGCTAATTTGGCTTTCCATCGCAATGCGATTGTGTTGGCGACACGCGCGCCCGCTTTGCCCGGAGGCGGCGACGTGGCAGTCGATACTTTTATGCTGACCGATCCGGTCACCGGTTTAACGTTTGAAATCGCGCTTTATAAGCAATTTTTGCAAAACGTTATTCATGTGCGGCTTGCCTGGGGCTGGAAAGCCATCAAGTCAGAGCATATTACGCTGTTGTTGGGTTAATCGTCATGGCTGCTACTAAGAAAGATAAACCGGTTGGTGGTTCGCAAGCAGAAACATCGACCGTTGACCAGGATAAAACCCCACCGGAAAAGGAAGGTTCTGGGTTGGTATGTATGTGCCTCAATGATGCGCCTGAAGGTTATGCCGGTCCGACCACTGCCGATGTGCATTCGTCTGAAGTCGAAAACTGGAAGGTCGGCGGTTGGGTCGTTGATCGGGAACAGCAAAGCGAGGGCGAACATGCGGAAACTACTGATGGCTCTGCTGCTGCCGCTGATGATGCATCATCAGCGGCAGTGGCTAACGGGGACGCCGCCAATGGGACGGCCTCGGATTCAAATGAGGCCAGGGGCTAGATGAGCAGCATCACTTTCGACCTGGGTAATGCGCCGTCGGTATTGGCCGCGTTGCGTAATCCACGAAACGCCCAGCTTGTCGCTAATGCGATGGCTGAGAGTTATGTTGACGACACCCTGGACCTGATTCAATCCGGCCGGAGCTTTACCGGCCGTAGCGGTCAATTGGCGCAATCGATCGGTTGGCGACCTGCCGGCAATGATAGTGCTGACGTTTATGCCAATGCGGCGTATGCCGGATTTGTCGAACAGGGCACTCAGCCGCATGTGATTCGCCCTAGAAACCGGCAAGCGTTGCGTTTCCCCGTGGGCGGCGGTGCTGGGTTTGGTTTTGCCAGGGTAATCAATCATCCCGGCAGTCGACCGCACCCGTTCTTTTTTGCCGATAGCGCTGCGCGTGGCGAGCACCTGCAAGCCGCCG
>DAINRH010000284.1:0-4552 GCA_036741905.1 Methylobacter sp.
CTCCACCGCCCCGCCCCCCAAGGACGGGGCTGGCAAACTCCCCGGCATAACGGGCAACCCCATCCAAGGCACAGAGGTTGGGCTTGAAGGCGACCCCAGCAGAAAATACCCGGGGCGAAAATAGAAAATACCCTGGGTTAGAGTAAAGCCATGTAGGGTACGCTATGCGTACTATTTTAATCGCCACGAAATTTAAATAAAGGTACGCGCAGCGTACCCTACAAAGTTTATTTGGATAACTATAGCGCTACTATCCTATGGAATTTTCAATATCACCCGCAAGGCCAAGGCATTAAAAGGCGCGGCGCATTCGGCGTCATTATCGAAATAAACATGCACGTCCTTACCCTGCTTCGACCACAGGGCAATGCGCTCGGCCCAATAGGCCAGTTCGGGGTTGCTATAGGACGCGGCGTAAGTTCGTGCATGTCCATGCAAGCGGATATAAACCAGGTTGGTGGTGACGCGATTCCACATCGGCCAAGTTTCGGCATCCGACAGGCAGACGGCGACATTGGCTTGAGCCAGCCTATCCGCGGTTTCATCATCGAACCAGGATGCGTGCCGGAATTCTATGCTGTGGCGCACTTCAGGCCATTGTTGCAGGGCGTCGATAAAGCCTTGCAGCCGGGCCGAATCCTTTTTTAACAGGCCGGGCAGTTGCCACAACACCACGGCCAGTTTTTCCCCTAGCGCTTCGGCGTGGCTTTTCTCGATCAGTATTGATGCCTTCGGATCAAGCAGTTTTTTGTTATGCGTTAAGTAGCGATTGGCTTTGATTGCGAACCTGAAGGTTGGCGGGGTTTCGTCAAACCATTTTTTAAACGTGGCAGGGCTTTGCAGACGATAAAAAGTGCCGTTAACTTCCACCGCAGAAAAGCGTTCTGCGTAGAATTTAAGCCGGTTTTTTTTGGCGACGCCGCTGTAAAAACGGTCTTGCCAGTGTGGATAGCTCCAGCCGCTGGTGCCGATGGACATCACTGGCTTATACTCAGCCCGGCTTCAGACAGGGGATGCCGCTGTCTATGCTCATGGATAGCTCGAAGTTTGCCATTCATGGCTGCTATCCCGGCAATCCCGTGATGACGAGCTGCATAGGCGCTTATGCGCTTAAAGCTGGGTACTGCTTTAAGCTTTCGTCTTGTACCTTTAGCCTTTGACACAAATCACCGGCTCCAATTTGGCGACTTTTCGTGCTAGCCCGGCCCGGTCGGCGACATCCACCACCGCACTGACGTCTTTATAAGCCAAGGGCGCTTCTTCGGCCACGCCGCGCATCGACGGGCTGCGAATAATAATGCCTCGCGCGGCCAGCTCTTCGATCAACGTCCGGCCCTGCCATTGTTTGCCGGCCTGGGTGCGGCTCATCGCCCGCCCCGCGCCATGACAGGCCGAGCTGAACGCGCGTTGTTCGCTCTCTTGGGTACCGCACAGCACATAAGAACTGGTGCCCATTGATCCGCCGATCAGCACCGGTTGGCCGGTCTTTTTGAATACGTCCGGCAAATCGGGATGGCCGGGGCCGAAAGCGCGGGTTGCGCCCTTGCGGTGGACGAACAGGGCTTTCTTTTGGCCGTCAATCATGTGATGCTCCAGCTTGCAGGTGTTGTGTGAGACGTCGTAGAGCAGGCCGAGATGGATGCCGGGAAATATCTTGGCCGCAGCCTGCCGGGTCAGATGGGTGATGATTTGGCGATTGGCCAGTGCGCAGTTGATGCCCGCCCGCATCGCGCCCAGATAGTGTTGTCCTAAAGGCGAATTTAACGGCGCGCAGGCCAGCTCACGGTCCGGCAATACGATTCGGTATTGGGTCGCCGCCATCGCCATGTCTTTCAGGAATTCGGTGCCGATCTGGTGACCCAGGCCTCGGGAACCGCAATGAATAGTGACCACAACGTCATCAACCCGTAAACCGAAAGTCTTGGCGACAGCTTGGTCGAAAATTTCCGCGACCCGCTGCACTTCCAGATAATGATTGCCGGAACCCAGCGTGCCCATTTCATCTTTTTGTCGCTCCCTGGCTCGGGGAGAAACATAGTGCGGTTCGGCACCGGCCATGCAGCCGTGTTCTTCGATGCGTTCCAAATCCTGCGCCTCGCCATAACCCTGTTCGAGCGCCCATTTTGCGCCGCCGGTCAGCATATCGTGCATGCGATCATGATTCAGGTGTATCTTGCCCCGGCTGCCGACACCGGCTGGAACGGTGCGGTATAAGGCATCGGCCAGCGCCTGTTGGCGCGGCTGCAACTGGTCTATAGTCAGGCCGGTATGCAAGGTGCGCACGCCGCAGGAAATATCGAAACCGACGCCGCCTGCCGACACTACGCCGCCTTGATCGGGATCGAAGGCGGCGACGCCGCCGATCGGGAAACCGTAACCCCAGTGCGCGTCGGGCATCGCGTAAGCCGCTTCGACAATGCCCGGCAAGGTCGCGACATTGGCAAGCTGCTCGTAAACTTTTTGGTCCATATCCTCCAGCAATTGCGCGTCGGCATAAATAATTGCCGGAACGCGCATGGCTCCGTAAGGCTTTATTTCCCAGCAGGTTGCGTCGCGTTGTATGAATTGACGGGTATCCATTGATTCTCTCCTGTAATTTAAAAACAGCAATGGGTCCACGAAAAAACACGAAAAGCATGTAAATTCAAGCGGAGCGAGGTTTGCAACCTCGCTCCTATCGTTTCTGCGATGCCTAAGAGGCGCACGAAATAACGTGAGCAACTTGCCAATAGCCGGAGTGCAGGCTTCGCCTGCAAACGCAAGCAAAGCTTGCACTCCCGTTACAAACGGTTGTTCAAATTATTTCATTTTCGGACGAGGCAATATGCCCGGACCGATTAAGTGTTGCTTTTTTTCGTGCTTTTCGTGTTTTTCGTGGACAAATCTCTGTATTAAGGTCGAAACGTTTCCTGTATTTAAACGTCGACAACGCATTGGGCAACCCACGCGTCATCGGCTTGTTGATAGACGCGCAGCTCGGTAAACGTAGCGCCCTTGATTTCCACGGCGGGTTGGTGTTTTTGCCGGTCAACGGCTTCGCCAAAGGCGGTTGCCGATAATGTGCCGTCATCGATAACGACCTCATAGCGATTAAACAGCAAGCTGTGTGCAGACATTTCATAAATCAGTTCATTGAGCCAGCTGACTAAGAGCAGTTCACTGTCGGGCGCTTCGCAATAGATGCTGACGACTTTCGATGCCGAAACCAGGTTCAGCGGAGTGACCGCCGCCGTCATGGCGACCGCGGCTTGTTCGAAGGCCTGCTCAAGCGTGGGCGCAATGCCGCGTATGCCGATGTCGGCATCGTGTTCAAAATGTTCCCAGCGGGGGATTATCGAGTTGTTCAAGGGTCGGCCTCGCTACATGACAATAGGTCAGACTGGTTTTAATAGTAAATACAGGCCATTACCAGCCCGCTGATTAATTTGAGCCGTCAGCCTTCCTGTTCCTGAAGCCGTCGTTGACTCAGCGCGATGATGCCAATGGCTCAAGCCAAAGGTTGAGAGCCAGACGAAAACAAAAAACCATCGGGTCGTAAACAAGCCGGTTATCGATGTCAAGGCTACTCTCCTCAAGCATTTTGAATTCGCTATTAAGCCTATCCTGATTAGTAAGTTACTTCAGCTAGCGCCGTCATACTGGCATGGATGCCTAAATCGGATACGGGCGCTCTGGATAGTCACCCTCCCTGGCTCTAGATTCCGGCATCCATGCCGGAATGACGGAGTTTTTTGCGTTAGCTGAAGCATCTTTATAATCAGGTAAGCAATAGCAAGCCGGCAAAAATGTTCAGGCCAGGGGGGTAGCGGCATACTGAGGATATACGATCAATGAGCCGAAGCGAATACGTAGTTTAACTTATTGAAACATAATGAAATAAATTTATTATGAATATCGCTTCAGCCGAAAATCGATAGCCGGAAAATTGACATAACCTCTCATTGGACTTCATCGTCAATGTGAATATCATCAAAAGAGGAGAGCGCCCCATGAGAAGAATCTATTTTTTAGTTCCCAACATCGCCATCACCCATAAAATCGTCAAAGAGCTTCAGGCTGAGGGTATAGAAGATCGCCATATTCATATTTTGGCGAAAAGAGATACGCCGCTTGAAGGACTCCCCGAGGCCGGGATGTCGATAAAAACCGACTTCCTTCCGGCCGTTGAGCGAGGCGTTGCATTAGGCGGAACCACGGGATTGTTGGCGGGCTTAATCGGTTTACGCTTTGCCGGGTTTGCCATTGCGGGCGGGCCGCTTTTGGGGATTATTATGGCGGGCGCAACCATCGGTTCCCTGATGGGCGGGTTGGCGGGAATGAATTCCGGCAATTCAAGGTTAAAACAGTTTGAACAAGCCATCGAGCAGGGCGAACTGCTGGTACTGGTGGATATTCCTCGGGAGCGCATAGAGGTCATCAGAAAATTGGTCATAAAACATCATCCTGAAGCGGAGTTTGAAGGCATCGAACCGATTTTTCCGCCGTCTTATTAACTGCTGTTACGCATGCTCATAATAAAAAGCGTAGTCCACGAAAAACACGAAAATAGTTA
>DAINRH010000285.1:0-3784 GCA_036741905.1 Methylobacter sp.
CAAATTGAAAGCAACGGCCCAGCAATTTTTAGGCAAAGTTGTGTAGATACTTATGACACCCAAGCCGGGGAAATACTTTATCAGAGCGCTTATTACTATATCGGTCATTTCTCCCGTTTCATCCGGCCGGGGGCTCGTCGGGTCGCCTGCGCCAAAACCCTGGACAGCCTTGAAGCAAGCGCATTTTTGAATAGCGATGGGAGCGTGGCCGTAGTGGTCTTGAATCGCACCGGGCAGGCAATTGACTTCGATTTAAAGAGCGAAGGACTACAGGCTAAAACCTCGATACCGGCTCGTGGAATCAAGACTTTTATTTTTTAAGAGCTGCTGGGGAAGTTTGAATAACCCCCTCTAAATGTAAACGCAGGTGACATTTACAAAACCATGAACTCCAGGCAATAAAAAACCCACCGAAGCGGGTAATGTGCTATTTAAGCGGCTCGCTTCCAACCAGTGTCATAATCTTCAAACATTTCTTTTTCCTGGTCTCTTTCATCAATGTCTTTAATCCTTGCTATCAATTCTAAAATACCAGTATCTTCCCCATAAAATTCAATCAAACATGCTCTGAGTAACCTATCGGCCCATTTTGGTACCTTTCCTTTTTTTTCCCATCGAGCTACCGCTTGCTCATCGTTGCCAAGCAAATCTGCTAATGCTTTTTGAGATAGGTCTAATTCTTTGCGCAAGAACCTGAACTCAGAGCCATTAAGTGTTGGCTTATTAAAAATAAGATTGTGGGCTATAGCTCTATTCAGTCCTGCGACATCAGTTATTGATACGCACTCGCCATAGTCAGGATCGTCGATAATGTCATAACCATTAATCAACCAAATATTATTTAATCCACTTTCTTGATAATGATACATGTCTGCTACCTCGTTCAAAACACAGTCACAACGACTATGCGTTCACCGCTGTTATTATATTTAAAGGCAATCGCTACGGTTACGGCGTTGCCAGATGTGTAATGTTCTATGCTGCATCTCCAATCACCTTTAACATCTCGATATGGTGATTCAGTAATTCTCCCTTTCTCTATGCAGATAAGTACCTGTTTAAGAGTAATATTCCTTTCAAGCACACGTTCTTTTGCATGTGGGGAAATAAAGACCTTGGAATCAGTAGCGACGCACCTGCGCAATATTGAGAGCGCATCAGCATCGTTCATTTTTATTGGAATTACTTTAGATATGCCTATCATTTTAATAGGTGGAGTATGGAGCGCAAGAATATTATTACTTACCAACTGCCTTAAGCCGATAGAAACCATGCTGATCGGATAGCAAGGCCGGGTAACACCGGCTTTTTTGTGCCTGAAATTCCGGCAAGTGTTGCGGTTTATTGTAGAGTTTTATTTTGAAGTGCGCCCTGAGTGCGCCCTGAGTGCGCCTTGCGGCTTTTAGGCATAAAAAAAGCACTTGGCTTTAACCTAAGTGCTTGATTTGTATGGTGGCGATAGGTGGACTTGAACCACCGACCCCGGGGTTATGAATCCCGCGTTTAATAGTACATTACTATAAAATCAAACACTTGCAAGGCTCGCCTGTCTTTTCCTACTACAACATTACTACATTAAACGATGGTTAAATGTTGGCGTAGTGACAAAATTACTACACTATTCTAAAGTCAGGATTAACCTTTTCCCTAGCGCCTTGGCGGCTTTATCTAACTGCTTAAGACTTGTCCAGTGTTGAGGATTCTCTAACCTTTGTGCGGCTGCCCATGTTGTATTCATAGCGTTGGCCAGCTCCGTTAATGATTTATTCCCTCTGGCTTTCTTTAAAAGCAACGCTGCTTGAATCTTTGGGCTTGGGGATGCTAAATAACCATTTTTAGGGCATTCCGAAGGTTCTGGTATTTCTTCGTTATCGTCTAAACGGCACGCTAAAATTCCGCTTAATACCTCTGTTGCGTTAAAAGCGGCTTCTTCCAAAGTGTCGGCTTGCGTGAACGCTTCTTCAATATCAATGAAGTGAACAAAAAAACGGTCGTCTTCCCCTGGTTCTGCCAAATAAGGATAAGCAATAATCATAAAAGTTTAACTCCGGTTTGTTTTTCGATGGCTTTAACCAAGCCGATTTGAATATCTTTAGAACCGTGAACAGGAATAGGGACTTTTTTACTTAGCTCAATGTTTTTCATAATGTGATGGCTTCCTTCAACTTTAATTAAAGTCCATCCTTCTTTCTTTAACCGTGCAATGATCTGTTTACCGTTCATAAGTTTATTATATCAAAAAAGATATAGATTGGTAACGAGTCTTATTTTTGCGATATTTCAAAATCTGCTTTTGCTCTCTAGTAGCAGTTAATTTTTATTAAAAGCCGCTTTTTCTCTTATGTAATCATTCCCACAACTTACTATTTTTCCTGTACTTTTTTCAAAACATTCTGGTTGTTTCTTGTATTGATCTTTAAACCTTTGTTCCTTAGCTGGTTCTGCTGTGGGCGGGGTTGGCACTGTAATTTTCATTTGTGGATATTCTTTTTTTCCGTTAGGGTCGACAACAATGGTTGCCCATGTATGATCTATTCCTATACATGTCTGACATTCTACTTGCTCAAACAATAGCGTATAAACGCCCGGAGATACAACATGAAACCAATGCAAGATAGTGCTGCTTCTATTATCTATGTTGAAACTACAACCTATGTACTCACCCTCGTCAATATTTTCATAACTTCTTTCGTTTTTTCCGTTAAGACTTAAGAAATGACTATATTGGCTTTCTTTTATCTGTCCACAATTCAACTGATTAAATGAACCGTTTTTTAAGGTTATGTTAATTTTTGGTGCTTTTAGTTCACTAAAACTTTCATTATTTTGTTTCTTCCTTGAAATATCTAGACTTTTAATCAATTCATTCTTATTGACTTCGTTTAAAGATTCGTATCCGTAATAGGTCAAAAAATTTGCTATTAAAACACCGATTACTACACAAAATATCAATTTAATTTCGCTCATTTTATATTCATTCCTGATGCTTACATTACGAGAGTAACGGCTTACATAAGCCGCCTTTGTGCTGCTTTCGGCCTTTATCCGGTTCATGATTTAACCGTCCCCCATTTTAATAATGCCCGCCTTGCAGTTAAGTACCCGTTGACAGATTTTGCCTAGTTTCCTCGATCTCTGGGCTGATTTGTCCTGCTTCTGGCATTGTTTCTCCAAATACTAACCAATATTTGTATTCTGGCCAGACCTTACTTAAGGCTGTTATGTGGTCTTCGTTTGCTGTTTGTTTTTCATTTTCTACAGCTCGCCATGTGTATTCAGGGATATTTGTTAATTTCTCTAAATCCCTCCTGCTTAATCCTTTGATTTTTCTTAAATTCTCTATTCTAGTACCGATCATTTGATAAATATTCTCTGATAGTTATTGACCGTGACACTATTTATCTGATAATATTACTCATACTTTCAAACCAGCCACAACCAGCCATATAAGGCTAAGGTGCAATCATGAACCAAGAGCAAAACCAAGTCAAAAAAACGAATTATGAAATGCAATTGTCAAACCGCCTGTTTTATTACGGATACAAGGTTGTTAACCGTATGAGCACCGGAATTGAAACTTTGTTTCGTAAGGAAATGATGATTAAAGATGGTACTTACTTTTGGTAAACCACTGGTCTTGAGATAGCAGAAATAACAGCGACTAGACCTGTTAAAAAGCGTGCAAAACTTTCCAGGGTCCTGGGGAAAAGAGCGTTGAAAAGTTCCCACCCCAGGTTATTTAATGTCCGGTTTTTTACCGGAGAATCCTGGAGTGTTAGCAATG
>DAINRH010000285.1:3794-4547 GCA_036741905.1 Methylobacter sp.
ACGGCGTTTTCATGTCGACCATGAGACCATCACGTCTCTGTCGAGTACCTTTAATCTGTCCCGCCCCACCATCCGTAAACATCTCAAGACGATCGAAGAGCCAATACTTCACATAACGTTGCACGCTGTCATAGGCACCCCGATAACCTTCTGCCTGTAGGCCTTCGAACAAACGCTGTGCGGATCTTCGTTGTTTTTTGGGAAGGTGAGATTCTATTTCCAGCCATTGTTTCAAGCGATCCTGAAAATCGCCCAGCTTTGGGGAAGTTTGATTTTTTCGTTGGTAAACAGGTTCTTCAGTCGTTAATAAATGTTTGCGAACGGTGGTACGAGACAGGTTCAATGATCTTGCGATTGAGCTGATGTCCTCATTGCTTACAAAATGGCGTCTTCTAATTTCAGCAATAAAATCCATAAATAACATCCCCAGGTTTCTCCGGCAAAATACCGGATCATGACATATATCGGGCTGGACAGTTTTCGACGCTGTTTTCCCCGATTCCCTGGTCATTTTTCCACGCTGTTTTACACATCGGGGCCCTGGAAGGTTTTGCACGCTTTTTAACAGTCTTCGATGTCCTGTGCGGGGATTAGGTATCGACCCTTTTTATTTTAGGTAATTCAAGTTCTCCAGAAAAGTATTGACGAGTTAGATTTTATCTGTATAATTGTCCAGCTCAACCAGGGGTTAAACCTGGCGCTCTTTAAAAACCAGATCAAAATAATTTGTGTGGGTGCTTGTGATGAATTGTT
>DAINRH010000286.1:0-4528 GCA_036741905.1 Methylobacter sp.
ACCGGTTTGACTATGGCGGAATATTTCCGTGATGAAGGCCGCGACGTACTATTCTTCGTTGATAACATCTACCGTTACACGTTGGCGGGTACTGAAGTATCGGCGCTGTTAGGCCGTATGCCTTCTGCGGTGGGCTATCAGCCAACACTGGCTGAAGAAATGGGGGTGCTGCAAGAACGTATTACCTCAACCAAAACCGGCTCTATTACCTCTATCCAAGCGGTATATGTACCTGCGGATGACTTGACCGATCCATCGCCTGCCACCACGTTTGCGCATTTGGATGCGACCGTCGTATTGTCGCGTCAAATTGCCGAGTTGGGCATTTATCCTG
Source organism: Methylobacter sp. (assembly GCA_036741905.1). GTDB lineage: Bacteria > Pseudomonadota > Gammaproteobacteria > Methylococcales > Methylomonadaceae > Methylobacter_A. The sequence continues at coordinate 335 of DAINRH010000286.1, forward strand.
CGATCGATCCGCTGGATTCTACCAGCCGTCAGCTGGATCCTTTAGTTATCGGACAAGAGCATTATGACGTGGCTCGTAAAGTTCAGGGTATCCTGCAACGTTACAAGGAATTGCGCGATATTATCGCTATCTTAGGTATGGACGAATTATCTGAAGAAGATAAATTGACCGTTTCAAGAGCGCGTAAAATGCAACGGTTTCTGTCGCAACCTTTCTTCGTTGCCGAGGTATTTACCGGTTCTCCAGGTAAATACGTTTCATTGAAAGATACCATTGCCGGTTTTAAAGGCATTATCGACGGTGAATACGATGCCATTCCCGAGCAGGCTTTTTATATGGTAGGTACCATAGACGAAGCGCTTGAGAAAGCAAAAGGCATGAAATAAGTCATACAACGAGTAGGTATCAATCATGACCATGACCGTACATGTAGACATCGTTAGCGCAGAAAAGGAAATATTTTCCGGATTAGCGGAAATGGTATTTGCTCCTGCTGAACTTGGCGAAGTGGGCATTTCGCCTCGGCATGCGCCATTAATATCCAGGCTCAAGCCCGGTGAAGTTCGGGTTAAAGTCAGCGACAAGGAAATTTATCCGTTTTATGTGTCAGGAGGTATATTGGAGATACAACCCCATATAATTACCATCCTGGCTGACACGGCTATAAGAGCTAAAGATATTGATGAGGCAACGGCAATAGAAGCTAAAACCAGAGCTGAAGAAGCGTTGGCGGACAAGTCTGGCAAAATTGATTTTGCAACGGCTCAGGCGCAATTGCAGGAAGCTGTTATGCAATTAAGAACCTTGGATAGATTTAGAAAACGCGGCGGGTAGTTGGGATCTATTGCACGGCAAAGCTCCTGCTCACGCCTTTCGCCTATGCTCTGTAGGCGAAGCTTCCCCTTTTTGAAAAGCCCGGTAACGTATTGATACGCTATCGGGCTTTTTTGGTTTAACGGAATATCAAATGAACATAAAGACCATTATTCTGGCTGCGGGTAAAGGAACGCGTATGCGTTCTGAACTGCCCAAAATTTTACATGAAATTGCCAATAGACCTTTACTACAGCATGTCTACGATACCGCTAAGCAATTGGAAAACAACACCATCAAAATTGTGGTCGGCCATGGTGCGGAACAGGTTACAGAAGCCCTAAAAAACCTGGACGCCGACTGGGTGGAACAAAAGCAGCAGTTAGGCACGGGCCACGCTGTGCAACAAGTGAGCGATCAAATTGCCGATTCCGATAATGTCTTAATACTGTATGGCGATGTGCCTTTGTTGAAATTGGCAACCGCCAAACTGCTGATAAACAACGTCAACGACCAGTCTCTGGCTTTACTCACCGTCAATCTTGCCAATCCGGCCGGCTATGGCAGAATAGTTCGAAATGCTGCCGGGCAGGTTACAAAAATTGTCGAAGAAAAAGATGCGACAGTTAGCGAAAAGCAGATCAATGAAGTCAATACCGGCATCATGGCGGTGCAAGGCAAACAACTTAAGCAATGGTTGAGCCGATTAAATAACAGCAACGCCCAGGGCGAATATTATTTGACGGATGTGATTGAAATGGCCGTTGCCGATCAAATTAACATCGTTACCAGCCAGCCTGAAACAGAGGATGAAGTATTGGGTGTTAATAATCGCATACAGCTTAGTCACCTGGAGCGTGTCTACCAACATGAGCAAGCCAATAGTTTAATGGAGCGGGGCGTCACTTTAAAAGACCCGATGCGTTTTGACCAAAGAGGTTCAATTAAAAGCCTGGGTCAAGACATCGAAATCGATATTAATGTGATTTTAGAGGGAAAAAACAGTATCGGCAGCAATGTCAAAATAGGTGCCAATACTAATATAAAAAATTCCATTATTGGCGATAATGTAACTATCCTTGCGAACTGCGTCATTGAAGATGCAGTGATAGGGCAAGGCAGTAGAATCGGCCCTTACGCCCGACTCAGGCCGGAAAGCGTGCTGGCTGAAGATGTCCATATCGGTAATTTTGTAGAAATCAAGAAATCATCGGTAGCCGCAGGTAGCAAGATAAACCACTTAAGTTATATAGGCGATACCACGGTGGGCAGCAAAGTCAATGTCGGAGCCGGAACCATTACCTGTAATTATGATGGCGTTAACAAGTTCAGAACCGTTATTGAAGATGGTGCTTTTATAGGTTCGAATAGCCAGTTGGTCGCTCCGGTTACTATAGGTAAAAACGCTACGATAGGCGCAGGATCGACTATTACCAAAGACAGCCCTGAAAATCAGTTGACTTTAAGCAGAGCCAAACAGGTGTCGCTTGCCGGATGGCAACGACCCATCAAGTTGGAGAAATGACATGTGTGGAATTGTAGGCGGCATCGCGCAACGAAATGTAGTGCCTATTTTATTGGAAGGTCTAAAGCGGCTGGAATATCGCGGCTATGACTCAGCAGGTCTTGCGGTTATAAACAATCAGCAGATCTACCGGAAACGAGAACTGGGCAAAGTAAAAGGACTTGAAACATTGCTGGAGGCCGATCCCATCTCAGGCCATATTGGCATCGCTCATACCCGATGGGCGACTCACGGCAAACCCAGTACGGCAAATGCACATCCGCATATTTGCCGGAACAAGGTTGCCGTAGTCCATAACGGTATTATTGAAAACCATGAGCGCTTAAGAGAAGCGCAGTTGCAGCAGGGCTACGAGTTCACTTCGGAAACCGATACCGAAGTTATCGCGCATGAAATCCATTGTGCTATGGAATCTGCCGATGGACTGCTGAGCGCCGTTAAACAGGCGGTCAAAAAACTGGATGGCGCCTATGCGCTGGGCATTATGAGCATTGACAGCCCAGATACCCTGGTCGCATGCAGAAAAGGCAGCCCGCTGGTTATCGGGGTTGGGATAGGCGAATATTTTATCGCTTCCGATGTGGCGGCATTACTCCCGGTTACGCAGCGCTTTATATTTTTGGAAGACGGCGACATCGCGGCGATTACCATTAACGGGCTGATTATTTATGACCGGCACGAGCAGGCCGTCAATCGACCGATCGTAGAAAGCAAGTTGACCGCGGATGCCGTCGATAAAGGCGACTATCGCCATTACATGCTGAAAGAAATATACGAACAGCCTTTTGCAATTGCGCAAACTCTGGAAGGCCGGTTTATCAACAACCGCCTGCAGGAAAACGCATTCGGACACAACGCCGCCGACGTCTTCGATAACATAAAAGCCATCCAGATTTTAGCCTGCGGCACCAGTTACCATGCCGGGTTGGTAGCGCGCTACTGGTTTGAAGAACTGGCCCGCGTCCCTTGTAACATCGAAGTAGCCAGCGAGTTTCGTTACCGAAGCCCGGTATTAGCTCCGGATACCCTGATTGTCACCATATCGCAATCAGGCGAAACCGCCGACACGCTGGCAGCATTGCTGGAAGCCAAGAAACTGGGCGCAAAATATTCATTAGCCATTTGCAACGTACCTGAAAGTTCGTTGGTCAGAGAGTCGGATCTGGTATTAATGACCCGTGCCGGCCCGGAAATTGGCGTCGCATCGACCAAAGCATTCACCACGCAACTGGCAACATTAATGCTGTTGGTTATTGCGATCGGCAGGCGTTTTCAATTGACCGACATAGTAGAGCAAAAGATCACCTCGGAACTGTTCAGTTTGCCGGGGAAAATTGAGAAAGTATTACAGTTGGATGATGAAATTAAAGTCCTGGCTGAGCAATTTGCCGAAAAACAGCATGCTTTGTTCCTAGGCAGGGGTACCCATTATCCGATAGCGATGGAAGGCGCGTTAAAATTAAAGGAAATTTCCTATATACATGCGGAGGCCTACCCGGCAGGCGAGTTAAAACACGGCCCCCTGGCTTTAATCGATGCCGACATGCCGGTTGTGACCGTCGCGCCAAATAATAGCCTGCTGGAAAAACTCAAATCCAATATGCAGGAAGTCAGCGCACGAGGCGGTCAACTTATCGTTTTTATGGATGAAACATTGGCATCGGCAAATGATGAAAATGTACGGATCGTAAAAGTACCTCAAGTCGGCAATGAGATTTCACCGATTGTTTACACCATCCCCTTGCAGTTGCTGGCTTATCATGTCGCGGTTTTAAAGGGCACGGATGTTGATCAACCCAGGAATCTTGCGAAGTCGGTTACGGTGGAATAAAAAATGGCAAAATTATCACTGCAAG
>DAINRH010000287.1:0-4525 GCA_036741905.1 Methylobacter sp.
ATGCCGGAACCCAGGCACAGGGATGTGAAACTATCGGCTGGGATGTCGCGTTGATCAAGCACATGTCAATTCCGAGTTACCGTCCATGGCGCTGGATTCCGGCATCCATGCCGGAATGAGTGCGTCCGTGATGACGCTTAGTTAGCAAGGTGAAAGTCCTTGTCGTGGGAAGTCACAACCCATGTAGTCGAAGGTAACTGCGTCGCCGCGAGGGCGGGGTGGAGAGCAACCGGAGACGAAAGAACAGCCCGTAGGCTGACGAACCCGATTCGGCGGCATGTGTCGGCGAGCCTGCTCATACATGGCGAAGCCCGGAATTTGCCGAACGCGCTGAGGTGACTGGTAAAGCGACGTTCGGGCGCATGGTGTGGTTGGGGGCGGGATGTTCGGAAAGCAAAGCGGCGTAAGCGGAGAGACCTGATCTTCACGGCGAAGAGGGTCAGGAGTCAGAGCCCGCATAGTACCGAAGCGGAGAGAAAAAAAAAAGCCGCGAGAGAGTCGGCTAGCAAAACCGGCTTGAGGGAAGGCAGGGCAGGAAGATGAATGCGTGAAAGATAGAGAGAGGCAAATGACAGCATCGACAGTGCCCCAAGGGGCTAAACAAGACGCAGACACCGGTGGCGGCATGCCGCAGGTGGAAGCCTCGATCTGGACGGAACGCATGGTGTCGGCGCTGGTTAACGGCGTCGAAGGAGGTAGTGGTACAGCCTGATGGACAAAGTCTATGCGCCGAAAACGCTAGCCTTGGCTTGGGCAAAAGTCCAAGCCAACAAAGGCGCGGCAGGCGTGGATGGGCAAAGCGTGGAACGGTTCGCGGTCAATACGGAAACGTATCTGGCCGAGCTCAGTCGTGACTTGCGAGATGGGAACTATCGACCGCAACCGGTGAAGCGGGTCGACATAGCCAAAGGTCGAGGACAAACGCGACCTTTAGGGATACCGACAGTTAAAGATCGTATCGTACAGACCGCAGTCAAACTCGTGATCGAACCGATCTTCGAGATGAAATTCCTGGCGACCAGCTACGGATTTCGTCCCGGACGAGGCTGCAAGGATGCCTTGCGCGAAGTCGACCAACTGCTTAAAGCGGGTTACAGCTTTGTGGTGGATGCCGACTTGAAAGGCTACTTCGATAGCATTCCGCATGACCGACTCATGGAACGGGTCGAAACGTCGATCAGTGATGGCCGGTTGTTGGCGCTGATCCGCAGTTGGCTGGAGCAGGATATATTGCGTGGCGCAGAGCGATGGACGCCAACGGGCGGCACCCCGCAAGGCGCGGTTATCAGCCCGTTGTTGTCCAACATCTACCTGCATCCTTTGGATGAACGGATGATGGAGCGTGGCTACCGCATGGTGCGCTATGCGGACGACTTTGTGATCCTGTGCCGGAGTCGGGCAGAAGCTGACCAAGCCTTGGCCGAAGTGCAAAGCTGGGTGAATAGCAACGGACTGCAACTGCATCCGGACAAAACCCACGTCGGCGATAGTCGGCAAGCGGGCCAAGGCTTCGACTTTCTCGGCTACCGGTTTGAAGCTGGGAAACGTTGGGTCAGAAAGAAAAGCCTGATGCGCATCAAAGACGGGATTCGGAGCAAGACGCGGCGGACGCGTGGTGCAAGCCTGGAGCGAATCATCGCGGACTTGAATCCGATGCTACGCGGCTGGTATGGCTATTTCAAACATGCCGAAGCGAGCGTCTTCCGCAAACTGGATGGATTTCTACGACGTCGACTACGTGCGTTGCTGCGTAAGCAGGAAAAGCGGCCCGGCATGGGGCGCTGTCTTGCCGATCAGCGACGTTGGACCAATGCCTTCTTTGCGGAGGCCGGGCTGTTCGCCTTATATCCAGCCTGGCAAATCGAGAGACGCTCCCGATGAGGAAAACATCAACTGGAGAGCCGTGTGCGGGAAAACCGCACGCACGGTTCGGAGGGAGGGGAGAGTCGAAAGGCTCTTCTCTACCCCTATCGACTCTGAAACACACTTGTGTATAACGACGAGCGCCCCGGCGTGAGAATGATAAAAAACGTTTTCTTCGTGGTTTTGTGTTTATCAACTGACCCCGCATTTAACAGCTTGATATTAATCAAGGTGACTTTTGTCTATAATCGAGGAAATTTTAAGCCCGCGCGGAGCAACGAAAATAGAACGTTGTTATTTTCAGCATGAGTGTCAGGTTCCAGTTAACAGGAGTAACAATTTGAACCCAAAGAACAAGATTTTATTTGCAGGCGATCCGCATGGAGATTTCGGGCCGCTGATAGCGGCAGTGCATGCATATAAACCCGAAGCCGTGGTGTTGCTCGGCGATTACGACTTGGAAATACCTTTGGAAAGTTGCTTGCAGGACATCGTCGGCTTAACTCAAATCTGGTGGATTGCGGGGAATCATGATTTCGAAACGCCCTGCAAATATAAAAATCTGTTTCATTCGGCCTTGGCCGATAACGGGTTGCATTTGAAAGTCACGGAAATAGCGGGACTGAGAATTGCCGGTTTAGGAGGGATTTTTCTTGGCCGGGTCTGGTATCCGCCGCAGCAGCCTAAATGGCGGGACAAACAGCATTATTTGTATAGCCAGCCGGTCAATCTAAGACATACGGCCATGTCGTTAAAATACCAAGGGGCGATTTGGCATGATGAATTTGAGGCGTTAAAGGCGCTGAAAGCGGATATTTTGGTGACCCACGAAGCGCCCGGATCTCATCGGCACGGCTTTGACGTGATTGGCGAGCTGGCTGCCGCGATGGGCGTAAAAAATATCTTTCACGGCCATTTGCACGAAAATTATACCGGTTTTGTTAAAAACAATATCAAGGTAGTCGGCGTGGCGAACAGGGCTGTCGCCGATTTGGTGGGTAATACCTTGAGTGATGGACGTTAAGGCATTTTATTCACCACGAAGGACACGAAGAAATAAACGCTTCGCGTCCTTCGTGTCTTCGTGGTGATAATCTTTTGATTTTTTTATTCCTGCTTTAGGCTAATCGCTGGGTTTACGCTATCGTTTCAACCCAGCCTGGATAATTTGCCGCTCTACGCCTGACTGCTTAAATAATCTTCGTAATTACCGTTGAAATCGACAATGCCGGTCGGGGTTAATTCGATAACCCGCGTCGCCAGCGACGATACAAACTCCCGGTCATGACTGACGAATATCAAGGTGCCGGGATAATTTTCCAGCGCGGTATTCAGCGATTCAATCGATTCCATGTCCAAATGGTTGGTCGGTTCGTCCAGCACCATGATGTTGTTCTTTTGCAGAATCAGCTTGCCGAACAGCATGCGGCCTTGTTCTCCGCCGGAGATGACTTTAACGGATTTGTTGATGTCGTCGGCACTGAACAATAATCGCCCCAAAGTGCCGCGTATGGCTTGATCGTCGTCCGATTCCTTGCGCCATTGGCCCATCCACTCGATCAGCGTGGTATCTTCGGCAAAGTCTTCGGCATGATCCTGGGCAAAGTAACCCACTTCAGAGTTTTCCGACCACTTAACCGCACCGGCATCCGGCGTTAAATCGCCGACCAGGGTGCGCAGTAAAGTTGATTTACCGATACCGTTAGGGCCAATGACGGCAACGCGCTCGCCGACGGCAATCATCAGATTCAAGTCTTTGAATAGGGGTTGCTCGCCATAACCTTTAGTCAGTCCCTCAATTTCCAGCGCCAATCGGTGCAACTTTTTAGTCTGGTCGAAGCGGATAAACGGATTAACCCGGCTGGAAGGCTTGACTTCATCCAGTTTGATTTTATCCAGTTGTTTGGCGCGCGAGGTGGCCTGCTTGGCTTTTGATGCATTGGCCGAGAAGCGGCTGACGAAGGTTTGCAGTTCGGCAATCTGGGCTTTTTTCTTGGCGTTTCCGGCCAGCAGGCGTTCGCGAACTTCGGTTACCGCGATCATGTAGTCGTCATAGTTGCCGGGATAAACGCGCAACTCGCCGTAATCCATATCGGCCATGTGGGTGCAGACGCTGTTTAAAAAGTGACGGTCATGCGAGATGATGATCATCGTGCAATTGCGCTGGTTCAGGATGTCTTCAAGCCAGCGGATGGTGTTGATGTCCAGGTTGTTGGTCGGCTCATCGAGCAGCATGATGTCGGGATTGGAAAACAAGGCCTGTGCGAGCAATACGCGCAGCTTCCAGCCCGGCGCTACGGCGCTCATCGGGCCGTTATGCTGTTCCAAGGGAATGTCCAAGCCCAGCAACAATTCTCCGGCCCTGGCTTCGGCGGTATAACCGTTGTATTCGGCGAACACCGACTCAAGCTCCGCGGCATGCATGTAGTCGTCTTCGGTCGCTTCCATATTGGCGTAGATGGCGTCGCGTTCTGACATCGCCGCCCACATCTCGGCATGGCCCATCAGCACTACGTCAAGGACGCGTTGGTCTTCATAGGCGAATTGATCCTGGCGCAAGTTACCCAGGCGCTCATTGGGGCTGATGCTGACGTTGCCTGCCGAGGGTTCCAAATCGCCGCTCAAGATTTTCATGAAGGTCGATTTGCCGCAGCCGTTCGCG
>DAINRH010000288.1:0-4482 GCA_036741905.1 Methylobacter sp.
AAACTGAAAGAGAACCGTATTAATCAGTTCAATATCGCAATATTCAAAATCTCTATCATTTTCTCATTCTTATTCGTTGCATGAGCACGAGAAAATTTTGCACTCGACCCCAATCTCCAGATTGGGATCGCAGTCTTCGAAGCTCCAGCTTCCTGTACAGTGTGGATTCCGTGAAGCTGGAGTTTACAATCCGCCTCTCAATAATTGCAGCCACTCAAGCCTGATGCAATTCCTTGCGAATGGTCTCACGCACGACATCTGCCAGCGTTATGCCTTGGGCAAATTGCCGTAACGCCTCGTTCATCAAGGTTTGATAATTGCCGCCGCTCATTTCGGCACGGGCTTTAAAAATCGCCAAGGTGTCGTTGTCTACACGCATGGTTATCCGTGACTTGCCGCCGTGTTCGGCTTGCAGTTTTGCCAATGCCGGAATTTCAGCGACAGGCTTGGCATCGCTAAAATCCATCTCGGCATAACGGTCAAACAGGGGATCAGAATTGTTGCTCATAACGCCTCCTTTGGGGTTGGTTGGCTTTCCAGGCAGAAATAAGGCGCACCGTCTGTTCGCGTTGCGTCCAAACTACAATCAAAATTCGACCTTTTGCACCCATGCCCAACGTTATAAAACGATGTTCATTGTCTGCATCGCCGTTTTCTCGCGTCAGGGCGTAAGGGTCTAGCAAGACTGCTTTAGCGTCATCAAAGGTCACGCCCTCGTGATTTAATGGATTAGCAGCCGCTTTGGCAAGATCGAATTCAATTTTCATGGTCTGATTATATGTACAATTGTGCGCACCAACAAGAATAAAGAAGCCGCTTTCTGTTTGTGAATCCTGTAAGTCAGGCATGCTTTTTATGCCTGACGTTTCCAAGCGTCACTAGCGCTATGACTACCGAACTTGCCCATTCCGGCCCATCACAGAATTCCAAACCGTCAGACAACGATAAGCTAATTGTCTGGACTTAGTTGATCTCATCATCTCCATAAATCGGTAAATCAAGCAAACCGTCCACTATTTGTATTTACAAAGACAATACATTATATTAATCTTGTTTATATGGATATTCACTACGAGAAAAACGGCGTCAGCTTTGTTTGGAATGCCCGCAAAGCTGCGGCGAACGCAATCAAACATGACGGGATTACTTTCGACCAAGCTGCCTAAGCTTTCTTCGACCCGTTTTTAAAGCTGGTTGATGCAGGCCGCAACCATGAATCACGAGATGCGGTTATCGGCTACGATGAAAAAGGCCGGTTGCTGTTTGTTGTGCATATAGAGGTTGAAGGTGTTTATCCGGCTTATTTCGGCCCGCAAGGCCACGCTAACGGAGCGCAATGAATATGATTTCTGACACAGTTAAAAACCGCTTAATTAAAGACCGTCCCATGACCTCGATCACTTTGCGCATTCCGGTCGATGTGGTGGAATCCATGAAGGTTATTGCGCCCTGCAAAGGCTTTTCCGGCTATCAGCCATTATTAAAGTCGTACATTAGCGAAGGTTTGCGCCGAGACGAAGCGCAGTTTGCCTTGAGTAAGGAAGCCAAGTTGATTGCGGCGTTAAAAAAGCTTGGCGTGCCTGATAGTATTATTGAAGAGGCGCGTGAGGTTGCGTAATTCCAAGAGACCGTGAAAGAATGAAAAAAGAAGGTGCCTTACATTGTGTATGGGCAATTTTTTATTTTAAACATCCACAACGCACGGCTTGATCCCTTTTTATTTTTCATTTAGCCGCTTTCCAGTATCCATGCAGCTATGAAGTGTAGCGGTTCAATTTCTCCTCACCCCAGCCCTCTCCATCAGGAGAGGTGGCTATCTATCTGCGATCTGCGGACGCTGCTTAGCTGAAGAGTTTCTTCATATTTACAATGAATGAGTGCCGCACATCTTTTAATCCTGCTCAGCCTTGCTTGCCATTACCGGCTGATCCATTAACCGGCTCAACCAAGCTTCCGCCGTTGCCCGATTGGTTTTCAACACGCCATTAGGGAAAAAACCGAAGCCCAAGATTAACAACGCCGACACGCACAACAGCGTCAGCTCGCGTGGACGTAAATCCTGCACCTGTTTGACGCTGGTTTGAGTGATGGGTCCGAAAAACGCGCGGCGGGTAAACGACAACATATAAGCGGCGCTGAGTACCGCTCCGATCAGGGCTGCTATGCTGATACTGGGATGCGCCAGCATGGTGCTGACAATCAATAATAATTCGGCAGGGAAGCCGCTGGTTCCGGGCAGGCCTATGCTGGCCAGCGCAAATAAAAAGTAAAAACTGGTCAGGCGCGGCATGACTTTAGCCAAGCCGCCCAAATGGATAGCTTCGGTGCTGCCCAAGCGATGCTGGATAAATCCGGACACCAGCATCAGGGAACCGGCAATCATCGTGAAATTCAACAATTGAAAAATCGCCCCCTGTATGCCCTGCATATTCAACGACGCAACGCCGACGATAACCAAGCCGACATGGCTGACGCTGGCATAAGCCAGTAAACGGCGCAGATTGGTTTGCTGCAAGGCAATCAACGCGCTGTACACCAGCGTGATCGCGCCGAGTATGCCCAGCACCCAGCTGTATTGAACGGCGGCGGACGGCGCCAGCGGCATCGCAAAACGGATGATGCCGAAAGCGCCGAGTTTCAAGCCGGTCAATACGGCGGTCAATTGCGTCGGACCTTCCATGGCGACGGTGGGCAGCCAGGTATGAAACGGCGCCAGCGGCGCCTTGACGGCAAATCCGAGCAGTAATAATAAAAATACCAAGGCTTGCAAGTTATCCGGCAATGCCGTTGCCAATAAGACCGGCAGGCTGAAAGCCATGTCTTGCGGGATACTGCCGCCGACTGCGGTGGCGTGGTTGACTGCCAATACGATAATCGCAAACAGCAGCGGCACGCCGCCGAACAGCATGAACAGCGTGTATTTTATCGCCGCGCTGCGCCGCCCCGAACCGATGCCCCATAAGCCGATCAAGAAGAAAATCGGCGGCAAAGTCAGTTCCCAAAACAAAAAGAACAGCGCCATATCCAGCGCCAAAAACACGCCGATGGTGATGCCTTCCAAGGCCAACAATAAGGCAAAATGGAAACGGGCCAGATGTTGCACAGAATTCCATGAAGCGACGATCGCCATTAAGGTCAACAGCGCGGACATCGGCAAAAACAACACTGAAATGCCGTCCACGCCGATCAGGTATTCGATATGCAGGCTGGGTATCCAGTCATATTGTTCGACCAGTTGAAAATCGGCTAACCTGGCATTAAACAACTGCACCACTACCCCTGTTGCGATTAATTCCAGCACGGCAAACAACAGCGCAATGTGCTTGGCCAAACGGATATTACCCGTAACGGCTACCGCAAACGCGCCCAATAAAGGCAGTAAAATAATCAGGCTTAAAACGGGAAAACCGGCATTACTCATGTTGACCGTCCTTGGTGTCGGCATCGGAAGGCTGACTGACTTCCCCGTTTGAAAAAGGGGGATTGAGGGGGAGTTGCGCGCCGTGCATCGGAAATTGCCTGCCGATAGCCGCCGCATCCTGATCGATAAAATTCAGCCACGGCGTGGTGTAAAAACCGGTGCCGATCAGCAACAGGCAAATCGCCACGGTAATAAAACGCTCCTTCCAAACCGGGTGATGCGCGCAATTATAGGGTTGTTTAGCGCGCTTGGGATTGGCCATGAAAATCCGTTGGAATGCCCATAACAAAAAAGCGGCGGACATCACGTTGCCGATCAAAATAGCGATGGCGAGCAGCCAGCCGTCTTCCTCGATAATCCCTTCAACCAGCAAATGCGCCGCATCGAACCCCGGCGTGCCGGGCATCACCATAGTGCTTAGCGCCGAAATCAAAAACAGCAAGGCCAACGTGCCGTTGGTATCGAACAGTCCGCCCAGGCGCGGCAGGTAGGCGGTGCGGGTACGCTCATAGATCAGGCCGACGCTGAACAGCATGCCCGCCATCGCCAGACCGTATGCCACTGACAGCAGCAGGCTGCCTTCCAGGCCGTTCTCGTTAAAACAGAAGGCGCCGATAACCAGCATTCCGGTTTGACTGATGACCGCAAAAGCCAGTAATCGGCGGATATTGATTTGCATCAGCGCCAGCAATGCGCCGTAAAAAATGCTGATCAAACCCAGCGTCACCACAAATCCGGCCCATTGTTCGGCGACGCCCGGCACCATCGGCAAAATGAAACGAATGACCGCATAAATGCCCAGTTTCAAGCCCACCAGAAAAATGACCGCGCTGGCGACCGTGCCTTGTTCCGCCAACACCGGCAACCAGCCGTGAAACGGAAATAACGGCATGCGGATCGCAAAGCCGAACAACAGCAGAATAAAAATCAACACCTCATCGTGCAGATAGGCGTTATTCTGTTTTAGCGTCAGCCAATCGAAGGTCAGCGCATGTTCGGCATCGATCAAACCGAAAGCCAGCAACAAAAATCCGGCCAAGGTCATCAGCAAGCCGCTGACC
>DAINRH010000289.1:0-4480 GCA_036741905.1 Methylobacter sp.
GCCCGGTGCCGTCGATGAACTGCGTCAACGCAGGCATCTTCACGGTCGGCTGCAACATGATAATCGCCACCGCCAGCAGAGTGATCGTTCCCAGCTTCACGTAAGTCGACAGATAATCGCGCGGCGCCAGCAACAACCAAACCGGCAAAATCGCGGCCGCGAAACCGTAAGCCATCACCCACCAAGCCAGCGTCAAACCTTCGTGATCGAACCAAACGCGCAAGGTTTGATTATGATCGATCCAGCCGCCGCCGACCACGGCCAGCAACAACAAAGTCACGCCAAGCGCAGAAGCCTCCAGCACTTGGCCGGGACGGAAACTGCGCATATACAGGCCCACTATCATCGCAATCGGAATGGTCGCCGACACCGTAGCCGTCGCCCACGGGCTGTGCTTCATCGCGTTGACCACCACCAGCCCCAGCACCGCAATCAGGATAATCATAATCGCAAACGTGCCGATCAGCGTCGCCGAGCCGCCCAATGCGCCCAGCTCGTCGCGCGCCATCTGCCCCAGGCTTTTGGCGTCGCGCCGGGTCGACAAAAACAGCGTCACCATATCCTGCACACAACCGCCCAGCACCGCGCCGAACAATATCCATAGCGTCCCCGGCAAATAGCCGAACTGCGCGGCCAACGTCGGCCCTACCAACGGGCCGGGACCTGCAATCGCCGCAAAATGATGGCCGAACACGATCCATTTATTAGTCGGCACAAAATCGTGGCCATTGTCCAGTCGCTCGGCCGGAGTCGCCCGCGTTTCGTCAACGACTAACACCGTCGCAGCAATCCAGGCTGCATAAAAACGGTAGGCTATCGCGTAAATGCACAACGCGGCGGTTATAAACCACAGCGTGTTGATATGCTCGCCGCGATTTAAAGCAATACCGCCGACGGCTGCCGCACCGATCGCGGCAATCAGTACCCAGATGGAGTTTTTCAGTAGATTATTCATTTGGCATCTTCTATTTATTATTGATGTTTTAATGGCGAAACAGTGGAGATTATCCTTGAAAACAGCTGGATTGCGATAGGTTTATGGTCAATGGGATGAGCGCAGCACATAGGAACTATATAAATCAATGATCAACCCTCAAATCGCCTTCCCATTTTAATTTACCTTTAAAAGCTTTGATGCACTCTTGCTGCTTCAACATCAATAAAGCTTTTAAACCGAGCTCTACCGCTTCGCGCTTGGATTTTGCCCCCGTCGCTTTTAAAACATCGGCCATTAAAGTGTCGTCAATGATCAATTCGCATCTGATTATCCTTGTGTAAGGAATCTCTAAACAATACACAATAGAGCATGGGCATTGGACTCATTCAATATTAGATAAGCCATTGAAATAAGCAAATTTACTCTATATGATGAAATTCGATTTTAATGGGGTGAACCATGAACACCAAAGTAATTAGCGCACATGTTCCGGAAGAACTGGCCGACAAAGTCGACCAAATAGCCGCTCGCTTAGATCGCTCACGCGGTTGGGTTATCAAACAGGCGTTGGCGGATTGGCTCGGACAAGAAGAAGAGCGCAGACGTCTTACGTTGGAAGCACTGGCAGATGTTGATACCGGACACGTCATCGACCATCAAGCCGTGCAAGCCTGGGCCAATAGCCTCGATACCGACAAGCCGCTACCGATTCCGCGCTGATGCGGTTGAAGTAGACCAGCAAAGCGCTGAACGATCTAGCGCGGCTTTATGAGTTTTTAGCGGCAGTAAACAAACCGGCCGCAGCCCGCACAGTACAATCATTGACAGCCGCCCCACTCGGCTACTTGAACAACCCTATATCGGCGAAAAGCTGGAAGAGTTCGAACCGCGTGAGGTTCGCCGTATCTTGGTTGGGCGATATGAAATGCGTTACGAGATTCAGGGCTCCACTATGCTATATATTGCGGCTGTGGCAATACGCGCAAAGATCGGTAGTCATGTTAGAGACAATGCCATTAAATTAAGCGTTGTAGGAGCGGACATTACAAATTACATTTGGTTTTTGCAGGCGCGTAAAAAACCTTAATCACGCTTTGGTGGCGAAGTATCCGAGGCCGGTGCTGCAGTTTTAAATCATATCCGACTGATTTTTGATAAATGGTTGTTTATGCGCCCTGTGAGACTTGACCCTTTGGCTCTATCGGTTGAGATTAAACCGATTCAATTACGCCCGGAAAAGGATTTTCTGCCAGAAATTTATTTGCTAAGTCTAGAATTTTTGAGCGAACGCTGCGTGCGTGAGCTTTGCTTTTCACAATCTGACAAATGTCGGCATGTGATTGGTCATCTTCATAAGCGGTATCATAGACAGCGCAGCCTCGAACAGGACTTGCGCCTTCCTCTGGAGGTTGAACGGTTATATTGCGAATATCTGTACAATCAAATCGAACTAAACCAAGAAAAGATCGGGTTGGCTTATCAGGGTGGCCTATATTATGTTTTTCCACACGATCATTTGCCATTTGACGAATGTGTTCTTCAAATGCATGATTCTGTCGGTTTACAGACAGACCTTTATCAGATGCATCATTAAATGCCGTAGGGGTGAATGTGTTTGCTTCTGTATCGTAATGAATCGGGTTCAAAATTTGACGATACAAAACCTCTTCATTTCTAACCGGGCCGGGAGAATGCTTAGATGCGATTTGAAGCTCCCATGCGAGTAATGTCTCTACTGATATTTCTTGAAGAAGCTTACATATTTGCGTGTTTTCACGATCTTGCGAAAAAAAATCAATACACATCATATGCAATTAAACATTTATGCGGCGAGCGCATCCTCTGTTTGGCTCAATAATTCCCCTAATGTGTTAAAGAACCAATTAGAATTGATAGATGCCACGTCTATCGAATCAAAAAACCTTTCTTTATCCGATGATCGATTCCGCGAAAACATCGAAAGTGTGTGGTCTGATTCGAATTGGATATCAATATATATGTGGGCATCATTCCAATACAGCCCAACTGTGCCATCGCCAGAAAGCATTGGCTTTGGTAGTGGGAAAACTGCAGGAACCGAGTTAACAAACTTTTTGGCTAAATCAATATCTTCCTGTGATGGCGGTACGCTATCAGGCCCATCCCAACCGTGCTCTAACTCAGAATAGACATCCAGTTGGGCAAGAGTATCATTGGTGAAACTTACTACAGATGTTTTTTTAGTGCTGTGCTTCGTGAGATCAGCAACAGTCGATTCTTCTATGCCTGCACCATCATAAAGATTTATTGAAGTTTCAATATGCTTATGTTTTTTTTGCCTTTCTGGATTAAAACTTGGTATAACTGTCGCTGTAGCCAAACTTGCTAACAGTACCATTGTAGATAGGGGTTCCATCTTTAACCCTCCTATTTGTTAGTTAAACTAATCATACTGCAGACCTGGTCAGTCAACAGTTTTTTCAAAGTGTCTTTATTATGCTCATGCAGGACATTTTGAATTTCTTTGATTTCTTGTAAATAGGTCTTGGTAGACAATCTTAGTGCTTTTTTTAACGTAAGTTTATGGGTAGTAGATATTTGAATCTTTCTGTCACCTTGATCGTCTATTGTGCTAACGTTTATGTTATCTAAGCAGTCTCCCTCAAGTGATTCGAAACTTTCAATGACATACCCACTGTGGCAGTGCCATAAACCTTTTTGATCGAATATGTTTGGGGCTAGATAGGGAGATTTATCAGTAAATATCTCACGCAAATTTAAATTTGCCGGGTCATCTTTCCAAGTAAATACATCAAAATACTGAAGAGCGATAGTGTCTATCGGCTTTTCATCCAATATCGCGGGCAATACAATTTTAAGATAACGCATAACAGCATCAAGCGAAGGCGTCCATCTTTCATATTCATTGATAACAATTACACAATTAATTCGCGTAATAATAAGCTGACAAGCAACACTACCAAATTTTCCTGTGCGCAAGAACGTCATGCCGCCCAGCTGATCATCATCTTCCTGCTGAACTGACGAAACACTGTTAAGTTTTGCCCCAATGTTGATATGAACCATTTTCTGAGCATTTGCTATTGGAAAGTATGATTTCAATTGAGGGGCAAGCTTTTCGATATTAGTCAAAGCTTGGTTCGTCATTTCACCTTGCCATTCAAGTGCAAATACTACGCTCTGAACGGCGTGTGATTTATTGATCGGAGATAAGAATTCTAAGCTCATAATTCATTATAACAATTATTTTATATTTCTGCCCAGCCCCTTAGGCTGTAAGCTTGAATAATTAGTTCATACATAAGATGTCATAAGTTCTATCGTCTACACTTTAAATGTGTTTATATTAAGCATAGTTTATTGTAGAGGTTTGTTTAGTGCCGTAAACTGAATAAAGTGCGTAGGTTGAGCAGATGTACGAAGCACAGTATTTTATTGCCAATGTAGTAAGTCAAAGACAGCAGTTCGGGCAAACTTTTCTGCATGATATTACTCCCATCTTACTCTAAAACCGCTTAACTTTAGAATGGGCTATAAAATCAA
>DAINRH010000290.1:0-4472 GCA_036741905.1 Methylobacter sp.
AGCCTGAAGGTCTGCATGGTAAGACGATCGAACCATCGGCGCGCTGGCGACTTGTTTAAACCCTAATTCTTTTGCAACTGCGCCGTATTCGTCGAATTGTTCGGGGGTGATGTAGCTTTGAACCGGCAAATGGGCTTTGCTGGGTTGCAGGTATTGGCCTATGGTCAGCATGGAGCAGCCGTGGGCTAATAAATCTTTCATGACTTGATGGACTTCGTCAGGCTGTTCGCCGATGCCGAGCATTAGGCCGGATTTGGTTGGCACTTGCGGTTGGGCTTCATGGAATTGACGCAGTAGATTCAGCGAGCCTTGGTAGTCGGAACCGGGGCGAACTTGTTTGTACAGCCGGGGCACGGTTTCCAGGTTGTGGTTGAATACGTCGCAGGGGTGTTCGGCTAGTATGGCTACGGCTTTTTCGATGCGTCCGCGAAAGTCGGGCACCAGGATTTCTATTTTGGTGGAAGGCGTTTGCAGGCGGATTTTTTCGATGCACTCGGCAAAGTGTCCGGCGCCGCCGTCCCTTAAATCATCGCGGTCTACCGAAGTGATGACGACGTACTTCAAGGCCATGACCTGTATCGCATCGGCCAGGTGTTGGGGTTCGTCTTTATCCAATGGCAGCGGTTTGCCGTGCGCGACATCGCAAAAAGGACAGCGGCGGGTGCATAAATCGCCCATGATCATGAAGGTGGCGGTGCCGTGCTGGAAGCACTCGCCCAGGTTAGGGCAGGCGGCTTCTTCGCACACGGTATGCAGGTTGTTTTCGCGCAGCAGTTGCTTGATGCGGGTGACTTCGTCGCTGGCCGATATTTTTATGCGTATCCATTCGGGTTTGCGCAAGGTCGTTTCGGCAGGTTCCACTTTGATCGGGATTTTTGCCAGTTTTTCGGTGTTGCGCTGGTGGGAGTCGGGCGTGGATCGGGAGGGCGCTTGATAAGTCATTTTTGTAATGCCGTGATGAGTGCTTGGGTAACAGGGATGGCGAGTTCAGCATTGCTGACAGTCACGCCCAGATCGGCCAGTTGGGTTACTTCAAGCCCTGAATAACCGCAGGTGTTGATATGGTCGAAAGGGCGCAAATCCATATGATTGTTAATACTCAGGCCATGATAACTGCAATTTCTTTTAATGCGTAGGCCGATGGAGCCTATTTTTTTGTTATCTACGTAAACGCCGGGGGCATCGGTCCGTGCGACCGCGATAATGCCGTGTTGTGCCAAGGCGAAGATCATGGCGTGTTCCAGCGTTGTGACCAGTTGGCGGACGCCGAGATTCAGCCGTTTAATATCGATCAGGGTGTAAATAACCAGCTGGCCGGGGCCGTGATAGGTGACTTGTCCGCCCCGGTCGGAGCTGACGACCGGGATGTCGCCGGTATTGAGCAGATGCTCGCGCTTGCCGTTTAAGCCCAGCGTATAAACGGAAGGGTGTTCGGTGATCCAGATTTCATCGGCGGTTTCAGCGTCGCGATTTTGGGTGAATCGCTGCATGTCTTGCCAGGTGGATTCGTAATCTTGCAAGCCTAAGTTATGTATCGCTACCATTAAGTGGCTGTAGGAGCGGGCCATGCCCGCGATATGAGTGCAGTGATTACAATGTTGTGCATCTTCATCGCGGGCATGGCCCGCTCCTACAACGCCATCAAAACATGCGGATGGTCGGTTAAGTCCTGATAAATAGCATCCAGTTGCTGTTTGCTGTGTGCTTCTATGATTACGGTGACGGCGATGTAATTGCCGTCTTTGCTGGGGCGTGTGGTCACGGCGTTTTCGTTAATGTCGGCAACATGGCGACGCACGATTTCTATAACCAGCAGGTCGAGTTCAAGATCGGTCTTGCCCATGGCCTTGATCGGGAATTGGCAGGGGAATTCTAAAAGGGTTTCTTCACTCATGATGCGATTGCTTGTAAGCCTGGAATAATTGATTCATGGTTCGCCATATGGGGCCGGGTTTGCCGTTTGCAATGGTTTCATGATCAAGCTGAACAACCGGTACGATTTCCCGTGTAGAGCTGGTTAACCAAATTTCGCCGGCTGTTTTTAAGGCATCCAATGAAATGATGTCTTCGCTGTAGGGAATGTTGTTTTTCCTGGCGATTTCCAGAATGACGTCGCGGGTTATGCCCGGCAATATTTCGGAGCCTAGCGGAGGCGTAATCAGGATGCCGTCCATGACGGCAAATATATTACTGGCAGCGCCTTCGGTCACGTAGCCGTCTTTAACCAGGATGGCTTCGGCGCAGCCATTTTCTACCGCTTGTTGCCTGAGCAGAATATTGGCCAGCAGCGTGGTGGCTTTAATATTGCACAGTTCCCAGCGGCTGTCGTCAACGCTGATGGCTTTCACGCCGGATTCCAGATTTGCGATTGGTACGATGGTTGAGCACATCGCGAACACCGTCGGTGTAATATTTTCCGGAAAAGCGTGATCTCTTTTGTCGGAAACGCCACGGGTAATTTGCAGGTAAATATATTGATGCAGATTTTTATCCAGCAAAGGCGTCAAAATTTCCAGCCACTGCGCCCGGTCATGCGGATTGGGCACGCGAATCGAGGACAGGCTGTTTTCCAGGCGCTCCATGTGATCCTGAAAGCGAAACAACGAATCCGAGTAGGACGGAATGACTTCATAAATACCGTCGCCAAACAAAAAACCGCGGTCCATAACCGATACTTTCGCATCGGCTAACGGCAGATATTGGCCGTTTAAATAGACGGTTTTATTGTCCATCCGATTTCTCCAGCATCATCATGGCGCTGTCATAGATTCGTTGAAAAATATTTCCCTGCTCTACCGATTTAAGGGCGATCAGGTCTTTGGTGGCGACCACTTCATTTTTAAGGGTGACGTTGACCGTACCCAGTTTTGTGCCTTCTTTAACGGGAGCGGTAATTTTTTTATCGATGTTGATAACGGCTTTTAGGTCGTTGTAATGGCCGCGGGGTATCGTGGCATAAAGGTCTTCGGTCAAGCCAAGCTGCACGTTTTTAGTATCGCCCTTCCAGATTCTGGCTTCGGACAGCGACGTTTTTCCTGCATACAGTTTGTGCGCCTCAAAAAAACGGAAGCCGTAGTTGAGCAGGTTTTGATTTTCGTTAGCTCTGGCGTTGGGGCTGCTTGCACCCATCACCACGGAAATCAGGCGCATGTTGTTTCTTAGCGCTGAAGCGACCAGGCAATAGCCGGCGGCATCGGTAAATCCGGTTTTAATGCCGTCCACTGTCTCGTCACGAGAAAGCAGCTGATTGCGGTTGTGCTGAACGATGTTGTTGAAGGTGAATTCTTTTTGTGAAAACCAGCGATAGTAATCAGGAAATTCCTTGATTAAAGCCTGGCTGAGGATAGCCAGATCGCGGGCGGTGGTGTAATGATTGTCAATGGGTAAGCCGTTGCTGTCTTCAAAATGGCTGTTTTTCATGCCCAGACGTTCGGCATGTTGATTCATCATGTCGGCAAAAGTGTGTTCATCACCGGCGATATGTTCGGCCAAAGCAACGCTGGCATCGTTGCCGGATTGAATGATGATGCCTTTTAACAGGTCTTCAACTTTAACCTGATTGCCGACTTCAATAAACATGCGCGAGCCGGGCGTTTCCCAGGCTTTTTGGCTGATGGTGACCAGATCGTCTAAATGTAAGTGGCCGTTGCTGATTTCCCGAAACACCACATAAACGGACATGATTTTGGTCAGGCTGGCGGGGGCAAGCTTAACATCGGCGTTGTTTTCTGCCAGTACTTTGCCGGTATCGTAGTTCATTAAAATGTAGCCGCCGGCAGCAATGGTGGGTGCTGCCGGCGTAGTGATTTCGGCGTCTTCTGCGTTTGCCGGGGTCGCGGCAATCAATAAACTAAAAAATAATAAAACGGGGAAATTTTTAAAAAGGATCATCGCTCTCTAATGGGGGTGGGCTCAGTAAAACGTAAGTTTATTGTATCATGGAGATTGGTTTTTGATCGGTTTCAGTAACAAATTGGGTTGCTGTTATGCCCAGTTTTGCCAGCTGTATATTCAGCTTGTGGACACTCTCCGGCGATTTGATAGGTCCCATTTGAACCTTATAGAGCGTAGCGCCTTGGTGCGTTGAGGGTAAGATTTCTGGTTGCGGTAATCGGTGGGCGGCAATTTTGTTTTGCAAGTTCAGCGCCTTCTTTTTGGTGCCGAACGTGCCCACTTGCAAATAGACGTTCTTGTCTTGTTTTTGCGCGGCATTTTGCAGTTGCGCTAAGGCTTGTTCGGGCGGTATCGCCTTGATCTCAACGGCTCCTGTTCCGGCCTGTTCAAGATCCAGTTTTTGGGCGGCGGCGTAAGACAGGTCCATTACCCGGTTGCCATGATAAGGGCCTCTGTCGTTGATGCGGACAATAACGCTACGCTGGTTTTCCAGGTTGGTGACGCGAGCGTAAGATGAAATTGGCAATGTTTTGTGAGCGGCGGTCATCGCATACATGTCGTATATTTCGCCGGATGCG
>DAINRH010000291.1:0-4408 GCA_036741905.1 Methylobacter sp.
TCTCGCCAAACAGCAAAATCCTTTGCCCGCCGCCCAGCAGTTGCTCGGCGAGGCTTGAAGGGAAATAGGGAAATAACGGGAGTGGCGCTGGATCGGTCATGGCGGCTATCTGGGCTGGGTCGTTTGCAACTATCGCAGAAAATCAGGCTTTTCTTTTAAGGCGGGACACAAGCAAGGCTTAACCGTTCGCCCTGAGCTTGTCGAAGGGTGAGCGGTTAAGCCGATCATGGTTCGACAAGCTCACCACGAACGGCTTAACCTTAAACTGTCCCGCCTTAAACGGGAAGCCGAAAATCATAGCCAGTGGCAATTATGACAATCGTAATTGTTCACAGGCTCAACCGACCCAAAGCAGTCAGTCAGCGTAGGTTGGATCAGGCCGTAGCCTACCAAATAGGCTTTTCGGGATGACGGTTTCGATTGTTGGATTCAGCCCTACACCGCCTCCGCTGGAGCGTTACATCAGGTTCGGGATTTGAGCAGCTCATCAACCGTTAAACCAATATCTTTGGCGATTTGTCGAAGCAAAATGGGTGAAATATCGCGTCCTGCATGGAACGGCACGGTTGTGCATCTACCATCAGGATGACGGAATTGCTTGTGCGAACCGCGTTGACGGATTTCTATAAACCCTAATAGTTCAAGCAAAACGACAATCTCACGCGGTTTAAGAACAGGTATATGCCCCATGCTTAAGCTACTACGACATTTTGAGTTCCAATAAACTCGGCTTCCATTATCGGCTCGCCATCTTCAAGAAGCATTTCAATAACTTCCCGAAGATTTTTATTGAGCTCATCTAACGATTCAGCTTGAGTATGAGCGCCTTGGAAGCCTGGAATAAAACCTACATACAATCCAGTATCGTGACATTTTTCAATAATTGCGGTGTAACTTCTCATACAAACCTAACCTTTTTTAATGTTGGTAATTTAACGCCCGGACGGTGAAAGGCATTATGGACCCATATTATTCGGGAGTGGATTCTATAAAGCCGTCTCTCTGGAAGTGTAAGATTTTATCGTACCGTTGCATTAAAGAAATTGACCGGGATTGTTCAAAGGCACGACCAGACCCAAAACAGCAATTGATTTGATAGGATGCTGCCGACGCAAGGAAGCGCATCAATCGTTAGGCTGAATTTTTTTGGCATTTAGCGTAAACAAATTCAGGATCAAGATCGGCGCCGGACTCCCATTCGATGGTGTCAAAAGCAACTGTCACTTTTTCAAAAGATTCAGAATTCTTAATTCGATTAAACACGCCAAAATCAAGGTATGGCTTCATATCCAATACGCCGCATTCGCCGTTACTGAAGGTTATATCAAGCAGGTAATCATTTCGGGGAACAACAGCTGTTACTGATGGGTACATTTTATTTCCTCCTACTGTAATGGTTGGATTTTAAAAGGTTCTTCACCGTTCATAACCAAATTCCAGTCGTTCATAAGTTCTTCTTGATGTAACTCGGTCCACGCTAAGACAAGTCTTATTTGTTTTCTTGGTAAATTGCCTTCAATCACCTCGCAAGTGCGTATATCCACTGTAGCCGTATACTCGGCATAGTAGACATGAAAATGCGGTGGCGGATGTTCGCCCGGTGCAAAGTACATGCGAATTATTATTCCATAAAACATCGATATGGTGGGCAAATCAACCTCCTAGCGTGCTTGTTAACGTAAAGCTCCGTTGGTCTTGGGTTATGAGGCGCGTCCATCGGAAGGTAAAAAATAAAACCGCATTATAACCGTCCTCGGATTGAGCGCCATGTTCGGCTAAATGTGTGCTTATCCGGACTACCCCGGTTTTTGCGCCCCAAATCTTCTATGGTTGGTCGACATGCTTTTCCAGGACTTGAAGAATATTGCCTAACTTGTTCAACTTGGCTTCTCGTTCTTCACCGATCTCGCCAATCAGCAAAACTCTTTGCCCGCTGCTCAGTAGTTGCTCGGCGCGGCTTGAAAGGGCAATAGGCAATAACGGGAGTGGCGCTGAATCGGACATGGCGGCTGCCTGCGCTGGATCGTTTGCTACTATCGCAAAAAATCATAGCGGGTGGCAATTATGACAATTTGGATTGGTCACAGGTTAAACCCGACCCATACCAGAGTTTTTAACAAAAACTCAATGGCCAGTTTGTTCTACATACCACACTATCAGGCACATGCATCAGACACCCAACTGATAGGGTAATCTGGTTTCGGCATAATCACCCATAAGCGGCGAGAAAATAAGGCCGTTATTTCTTAGCAACATATTTACTGTTGTTTGACTTACCTGAAAATGCTCGGTTGCATCGTCAATAGCGGATTCCGAATAGTCATTCTTTAAATATTCTTGCAAGGCGTTGATCGGGCAAAGAAGTTCAGCGGCAAACGCGCGTTGATATTTTTGCCGTGAGGTAAATAGATCAGTACTGGTTAACCATTGTTTATCCGTATTTTCTGTTAAGAGGTAATCGCCAAGCAGACGCGCCAATTCAAAGCGCTTCGCCATAGGATGTTTTTTCCGAGGTACGAATTTTAGTTGATTGTTATTACAAGGAATGGCTATGGCTGCTGCGCCGTTAGGTTTGGATGGCGTCCATTGTTCTACAGAGGGCGCTGATAGCCCCAATAAATCGTAAAGTTGCTTGTTGTCTAATACACCATCCCGCTTACTTAGCGATTCACGCAATTCGCGAGCAACAGCAACAGCACGTTGCCAAGGTGCGCCTCTTGTGGATTTGGCTTTATGTAGTGATGGCGCATTTGGTGTCCCGATAAGGCCAGGGCTATCAATCATTTCCTGGAGGGCATTAAGCGGTGAGTCGCCAGCGGCTTTGCCATATACCGGTGCGAGCTCGGAAAGCGCTTCTGTACCCATTTGTTGTTCTAATACCTGTGCCTTGCTCATCATTTCTTCGGAACACTCATCAGGGTCGTACCCCATTTCGGCTTCAAGGCGGCGGTAATTCAAATTTTTCGGGTCGGCACGTTCTTCCTGTATCAGTTGCCAGAGATTCCACAGATCGGTATTCGGGCAGCCAACTGCATCAAGACGGTTCAATACTGATGTAATAAAATTTTCCACGCCACGCTGAAAGTCAGCTAATTTGATGGAAGCCGGTGTGTCCAACCCGTTCAAATATCTGACGGATTGCTGGGTATTAGCGCTCGACGGGATTGACCAAATCTGCATGACTTCGCAGTCCGATGCAAATAGAGCCTTGGGCCAGACAAATCCGTGATTGGCGGCCCCCATTTCATGCGCCATGCGCCAATCGATAGATGGGGTTACCCTATGGGCAGGCAAAGGTTCAAAATTCAGCCGCCACCAGGAAGATGCCAACCACATCGCAAGAGGATAAGCCGACACCAGAACGGAGTCCCTAATTGTCTTGGCCCAGATGTCTTCATTTTGCATCAGGTTAACATCGCCAACATGCAAAGCTAAGTTCGCCATGGTGTGGAAGATTTCCGGATTATCGTGCCCGGCCGCTGTCCATTCGTGGGTAAGCTTAAATGTGGTCATTTAGGTTTTCCATAGCTTGGTTATCTCGGTTGCGAAGGGATCCGATTCTGGCATCGGGTAACCGTGATAAGTGCCGGTTTCCGGATTCTCAAGTTGAGCTTCCAGTGCGATACCTTTCTGGGTGACAGACCAAATATTTTGAGGCCACTCTCCGTTACAACGCTCACTGATAAGTCCTTGACGCAATCCAGATTGGAGATGTTCTAAAGCAATTTTTTTTGAAAATATTTTGACTGTGTCGCACAGGGATTTTCCGGCGCGTGGACCGCTTGGAGGTGTAAGACCAAAATCGCCTGGATTCATTTTGTGTTCCGGATTACCACCATAGCTAACCTTGTCTGCAAGTTCTGAACAACGCTGTAATTCGACATCTGTCAGCTTTTTGATTTTTCGCTTGTTATTGAACTGGTGGTATCTTTTCTTCATTTTTCCACTCGAACATGCTCATGCAGTAAATGTAGAAACCTGTAAGTGATCATTGTTAAATTTTGAAGAATTTTTAAAGTGCCCAACTATACCAGACATTTGTTGTAGACAAAAACGACTTCCAAAGCAAATGCCAAGAAACATAAGGGAAGCGGTCTTGCAATTTTGCATCTAATCAGACATCACGCTCATCCAGCCTTGTCGGTCAAGCAACATCTTTTCGTTACCCGACATCTTGCTGCCCGACGAAACTCATGCGGCAGCACCAAGCAATTAAGCGCAGTAAATAAAGTCTTTTCGTTTCTGGAGAAACACAACTCTACGGCATTATTTGCTGACAGCGACTAAAATTTTTCTACTCACCGCCCGATATTTAACTACTGTGATATCGTCTTTTACCGCATACTCCGTAGGCATTGTGATTTAATTCAGGCCTAATCTGATCAAATACGGTTCCATCATGGCAACT
>DAINRH010000292.1:0-4401 GCA_036741905.1 Methylobacter sp.
GAAGAGCACGAAGTTTTATATTTTTTTCTTCGTGTCCTTCGTGTCTTCGTGGTGAATTAATCGAATATACGGCCATTTCGCCTAATGGCATAAAACGAGAAAAATATCGTACCCCATGACCGAAACGCTACATTATCGCTTACCCTGGCAATCAAGCTCCGTTTATCCGGGCGCTCATCCCGGACAAATGATCGGCGCAGGGCAATTGTTCAAGCGCCACGAGCCGCTGATTGCCAGCCCCGACCCCCGACGCATAGACTTGCGCGCCAGCGTGCTCGATCCGTTTTCGTCGTATCGGGTGCGCGTCTATCAACAGCAAAGCGCCGTCAACGTCTATCTGATTGCCGATATGTCGGCATCGATGGGCTATGCCGATAAACAACAAACCCTGATCCGTTTTTTACTGACCGCCGCCCATTCGGCCTTCGATTACGGCGACAAATTCGGCTTTATCGGCTGCACTGACCGTATCGAACACTGCTGGCTACTTCCCGCCAGTCATCATTTTGGCCGGGTATCGGCACTGGCAAAACAACTGGAAAGCCTGACTTTTACCGGCAGCGCAAACGGCCTGCAAAACGCGGCAGCCTTTCTGCCTGCCGAGCGCTCGCTGGTATTTTTGCTATCCGACTGCCATTTTCCACTGCCTCAGTTGCGTGCCATATTAGGCTCGCTACAGGCTCACGACGTGATCCCGCCGGTGTTGTGGAATCAGCACGAATACACGACCTTGCGCAACTGGGGCCTGATTTCTTTCCAGGACATGGAAAACCATGCAACCCGCACGCTGTTCATGCGTCCGGCATTGCGGCAAAAAATAGTCGCCGCCTACCGGCAGCGCCAACACGACCTGAAAAACACCTTCAGGGCCTTTGGCAGTGAACCGTTATTTATTACGGAAGGCTACAGCACCCAAACCATTAATCGTCATTTGCAGCAGAGGGTTGCATGAGAGTTCTGTTAATCATGGCGTTGTCGCTGCTGGGCTGTTCCGGCTCGATTGATGAGTCGGTCAGTTACTTTAACGTCGAAACGCCCCGCCCGTTCGGTTACGTTAACGGCGATGAAATTCCCCAGCGCATCGTGATCGAAACCCGTTCGGGCATCAGTTTGCAAACCGGCAGCTTGCCCGCCAAAGGACAAATCAACCGCTGGCTGAACCTGAACCAAGTCACGGTTAAGCAAAGCGGACAGCGCTATCAAATCGACTTGCTGTACCAGGTTTTTTACGCGCCGCTGGAGGTTAAATCGTTAACCCTGCCCGGCTTTACCGTACAGCTCAGCCAGGGCGAAAAAAGCATCGGCCAAAACGTCCCGGCCTGGACTTTTACGCTGTCCCCGCTCAGGGAGTTGATCGCGCGCCAAAGCGAACAAGGCGAATACCTGCGCCCCGACAGCCCGCCGCCATTATTGGCAAATACCCAGGCCTTGTACGGCTTGTCCGCCAGCCTGAGTGCTACCGTACTGATAGCGGCCTATTTGGCTTACTTATACGGCTGTTTTCCCAATATGTCGCGGCGCACGGTGTTCAAGCGGGCATTACGCAAACTGGCGGGACTGTCCAAAGCCGACATGGAACAAGCTTTGACCGTTGTTCATCAGGCCTTGAACAGCCTGAACGGACAGCCTCTGTTTGCTAAGCGCTTGAGCGATTTTTACCGGCGCAACCCGGAATATCTGCAAATAAACGCCCAATTGGCTTGGTTCTTCACCTACTCCAATCGTTATTTTTTTTCCGACGGCATGATTGTTGTCGCGCAGGATTTGCAGCAGCTAAAAGACCTCTGCGAGCAATGCCGAAAAATCGAACGGGGCAGCCGATGAATTGGGCGGTTAATACCCCGTGGGCTTTGACCGGCCTGCTGCTAGCCCTGTTGCCGCTGTTCAATAGCGGTATGCGTACCAGCCCCGCGCCGTGGACGGCGTTGATACCTGCGGACACGCTGTCGGTTGTTATTGTCTGCTGTTTGCGGCTATGCGCCGTCGCCGCAATCGCCGGCTTAGTGCTGGGCATCGCAGGCCTGCATCGCACCGAACAAAGCCGGGAGAGAATCGGTCACGGCGCGCATATCGTGTTATTGCTTGATCGCAGCAGCAGCATGGATAACAGTTTTGCCGGACGCGCACCGAACGGTGTAGAAGAATCCAAAGCCACGGCCGCGCGGCGGCTATTGACCGATTTTGTCAAACAGCGACAAACCGATTTGATCGGAGTCGCGGAATACAGCACTTCGCCGCTATTCGTGATGCCGTTGACCGAAAACAAAAACGCGGTGACTGCTGCAATTGCCGCGACCGCAACACCGGCGCTGGGTTTTACCCATGTCAGCAAAGGCTTGGGGATGGCTATCTCGTTTTTTGAACAACAACCCATCACCGGCTCGCGTATCGTGCTGCTGGTTTCGGACGGCGCGGCGGCGATCGATCACGACAGCGAACAAAAACTGCGGCTTTGGTTTAAACAGCAGCAAGTGCGCCTGTACTGGATTTTCCTGCGCACGGCGGGCAGCCCCGGCATTTTCGATCAGCCTGAAGACAGCCGGGACGACAACGCTGGGGCCATGCCCGAACTGTATCTGCACAAGTTTTTTCTGGGGCTGGGCAGCCCTTATCAGGCTTATGAAGCAGAAAGCCCGGACGCGTTAAAACAGGCGATTGCCGACATCAACCAACTGGAAAACCTGCCGATGCACTATGTCGAACGCATCCACAAACAGGATTTGTCGGCCGCCTGCTACAGCGTAGCGGCCTTCTTGCTGCTGGTTCTGCTGGGCGTTAAATTTTTTGAGGTTAAACGATGATAAGAACAATCAGGCATATCACGCTGTGGGCCGCGTTGGCGGCCAGTTTAGCGGCTTTCGTTTACAGCGCCGGCACGTTGTACGGCATCCACCGCGACAATGACTTAATCCGGCAATTGATTTCGGGCAAGGATGTGGCCGTCAATAAAGTCATCAGCGGCGAACCGGAACTGAGACTGGCGCGGGCTTTTTATTTCAAGCAAAAACACCGCTACGATGAGGCCTTATCCACCCTGAGCCTGATTATGGATAAAGGCGACCGTAACTTCCAGGCCAAAGCGCGTTATAACCTCGGCAACCTGTATCTGGAACAAGCCGTACAGCAGGCCTTAGCCATGAATATCAATGAAGCCCTGCCCTTGGCCGGATTGGCGAAACAGGCCTACCGGCAGTCTTTGGCGTTAAACAGCGGCGACTGGGATGCCAAATACAACCTTGAAGTCGCCATGCGCTTATTGCCGGAAATGGACAGGGTCGACATGCCGGACGACGAACCCACACAGCAGAAATCGCAGTTGTGGACGACAGTGCCGGGATTTCCGCGCGGCTTGCCTTGATTTGATCTATCTCGTTCCCACCCACGCGCTGCGTAAAACATTGTAGGGGCAATCCCTTGTGGTTGCCCTTAATGCCGGCGCCTATCAGGGCAACCACAAGGGATTGCCCCTACCGAGGAAACAATGAACAAACCATTAAAAGATTATCGAACCTGGTGTTTACTGTCGGCGCTGACCGCCATGCTGGTGCTGTTCATTCACCCCAGCAAACAACAAAAAACGCCAACCTACAACTACACCTTCATTATCGACATTACCCGCAGCATGAATGCAACCGACTACCAACAAGATAACCAAGCCGTCAGCCGTCTGCATTTTGTTAAGCAAACTTTGCGCGAACTGTTGCAAAAACTGCCATGCGAATCCAAAGTCGGCCTGGGCCTGTTCACCGAAAGGCGCTCAACCCTGTTATTCGAACCGTTGGAAGTTTGCTCCGCTTACACGGAAATCGATACCGCCATCGGCAAAATCGACTGGCGCATGGCCTGGGCGGCGGACAGTAATATCGCCAAAGGCTTGCTGAGCACACTGGACATGCTGAAAAAAAGCGACAGTTCGGTGATTTTTATCACCGACGGCCAGGAAGCCCCGCCGGTTAACCCCAATTACCAAGCCGATTTTTCAACGGTAAAGGGACGAGCGAAAGGCATGATTATCGGCGTCGGCGGTTTACAGGCTGTACCTATCCCCAAGTTCGACAGCCTGGGCAATCAAACCGGGTTTTATGCCCAAGACGATGTACCGCACCGTTCTACGTTCGGACAATCGAATCTGGACCCGTCGCAAATCAAAGGCTATAACGCGCGCAACGCCCCATTCGGCAGCGAAGCCGCCACAGGGAGCGAGCATTTGACAGCCTTGCACGAAACTTATTTGGAAAAACTGGCCGCCGAATCCGGTTTGGCTTACGCCCGCTTAACCGACTTAAAAAACCTTAACCAGGCATTACAAAACCCAAAACTGGCGATTGAAAAACTTGTGCAGACCGATATTCGCCGGCAACCGGCCTTATTGGCATTACTGCTGTTAAGCCTTGTCTATCT
>DAINRH010000293.1:0-4301 GCA_036741905.1 Methylobacter sp.
TAATCAACTAAAAACTCAGTAAAATAAGCTTCTTTAAATCCTTCTTCATGCCCGGCCTTACCCTCCTCCTCGGAATGCTCTTTCTCCGCGGACGCGCCATGTCCTTTGTCGCCTCCCTCCATTTTTTCCAGCGTCTTACGAATAACAGCCGTGGTTTCCTGACGCAATGCTTCGCGTTGTTCCATGGTTTGCAATTCTTCTGACGGCCTGCCGCTGTATAACATGATTAATTCGTGCCTTAATGCCGGCATGTTCTTGTTTATCGCGGCAATAGTGTCGGAGCCATCAACCAATAATTGAACATTTATCAGCAAAAACTTTTTTGGTTCGGCCAAATTAACGGTAAACTTGGGAGTCATTTCCACATATTTTGCACCGGCTTCCGCTTCCGCTTCTTTCGCCCCCTCATTCGCGCCAGCAACGGACATGAACAGAAGACTTAATATTACAACCCATAAACGCATAACAGACTCCGTACAACTAAAGAATAATGGTCTAGTATAAGGCCAACCCCCTCAATTTTAAAACGAATCCAAGTACTGACAAGGCAATGACAACCACTCTCCCGATCGGCCCTATAATGCTGGATGTTGCGGGCTTAACTCTGACCCAGGCTGAAAAAGAAAAAATAAACCACCCCAACACCGGGGCGGTCATCCTTTTTTCACGCAATTATCAAAATCCCGAACAAGTTACCGAGCTGATTAACGCCATTCGCGCGGCGCGCAATGGCGACATACTGATCGCCGTCGATCAGGAAGGCGGCAGAGTACAACGCTTTCAACAAGGCTTTACGCGTTTGCCGCCTGCATCAAGTTATGCACAAAGCCCTGAATTAGCGGAACCGGCAGGTTGGTTAATGGCCGCCGAATTACTGGCGGTCGGCGTTGACTTCAGCTTTGCGCCGGTTTTGGATATTGATTGCGGCGTTAGCGAAATCATCGGCAACCGTTCATTTTCAACCGATCCGGCGCTTGCAACCCGCCTTTCAAGCTTATTCAGGAAAGGCATGAATGAAGCGGGCATGGCCGCAACCGGCAAGCATTTCCCCGGTCACGGCGCGGTGGCTTTGGATTCGCACCTGACTTTGCCGGTAGACGAACGGGACATGGACAGCATCAGGGCAAAAGATTTGCTGCCCTTTAAACAACTGATCGCGGAAGGCCTGGAAGGCATTATGCCTGCGCATGTGGTCTATCCGAAAATCGCCCCGAATCCGGCCGGTTTCTCGCCGTTCTGGATACAACAGATTTTACGCAAGGAATTAAACTTTAACGGTACGGTATTCAGCGACGACTTGAGCATGGAAGGCGCGGCATCGGTCGGCGACTTCCCGGAACGCGCCCGGCTAGCCCAACATGCCGGATGCGACATGATTCTGGTCTGCAACAACCCGACCGCCGCCGAACAAGTACTTGATGCCTTGCCGATAAACCACGATCCCGTCAGAGCGCAACGACTAAGCAGGATGCAAGGCAACCCGCAAATGAACCGAGAGCAACTCATGCAGTCCGAAAAATGGCAGCACTTATCAACCCTTATCACCAACCACACTCTATAACCATGCTTGAAGAAATCAAACACGTCCAGGCGACGGCCGATTTGCTGCACAGCGAACAGGAAGTTGAAGCCGCCATCGATAACATGGCTCAGGAAATCAACACCGCGCTTGCCGATCGCAACCCGCTGTTGCTCTGCGTTATAAACGGAGCCATCGTCACCGTCGGTAAATTACTGACCCGATTAACCATCCCGTTAACCATTGACTCCATCCATGCCAGTCGCTATCAAAATCAGACTTCAGGCGGCAACATCAAATGGCTGGTTAAACCGGACACACCGCTTAAAAACCGCACTGTTCTTATCGTCGACGATATTCTCGATGAAGGCATCACTCTTGAAGTTATCTATCAATATTGCCGGGAACAAGGCGCAACAGCCGTCTACAGCGCCGTGTTAGTGGATAAAATCCTCGACCATGAAAAACCGATCACTGCCGATTTTATCGGACTGAGAGTGGAAAACCGTTACTTGTTCGGCTACGGCATGGACTACAAAGGCTATTTACGCAACGCACCGGGCATTTTCGCCTGCAAGGAATAAACATCATGACTACACTTGCCATCATCGGCGGCACCGGCCTGACCCAACTGAGCGACTTAACCCTCATCAACCGCGAGCAGCTGGACACGCCTTACGGTTCGCCTTCTGCCGAGTTTGTTACCGGCGAGCTGAACGGCAGCCGGATTATATTCCTGGCCCGGCACGGCAACCCCCATACCATCGCCCCTCACAAAATAAACTACCGGGCCAATATCTGGGGACTTAAACAGCTCGGCGTCGAGCAGATCATCGCCGTCGCCGCGGTGGGCGGCATCACCCGCGAAATGGTTCCGGCGCATATTGCTATTCCCGACCAGATTATCGATTACAGCTATGGCCGCCTGCATACTTTTTTTGAAGACGAAGCGGTGCAGCATATCGACTTTACCTATCCGTACAGTCAAAAACTGCGCTCGCGCTTAATTAACGCCGCAGCCACGGCCAACATAAAAATCAGCCCGCTAGGCACTTACGGCTGCACCCAAGGCCCGCGCCTTGAAACCACTGCGGAAATCCAGCGTATGGAAAGAGACGGCTGCGACCTGGTCGGCATGACCGGCATGCCGGAAGCAGCACTGGCCAAAGAACTCGGTATCGATTATGCCGCGATCAGCGTAGTCGCCAATTGGGCCGCAGGAAAGTCGGAAGGGGAAATAACCATGGAAGAAATTGAGCGGCATCTCCATAAAGGCATGGCGAATACCGCTGAATTACTAAAGGCTTTTGTGGGTTAGATTGCTACAAAATGTAACGACTCAGCTGCTGGAAAAATAGACCGTAGGCCGGAATAAGGCCACCCAAGCGCATAGCGCGAGGTGGCGTTTCCGGCGAATTCGGATGGCGCTTGCCGGAAAAGCTTCCGCTCCTGCTCACGCCCCTTACCTACATCCATGTAGGTAACGCCGGTTCTCGCTATCGCTCGAACCGGCTTATTCCGGCCTACCGCTAAAGGTTTTTGTGGATTAGGTTACGGCCTAATGATGACAACCGGCGCCGTGGATATGTCCATGTTCGGCTTCCTCTTTAGTCGCCGGTCTAACGTCCACCACTTCCACATCAAAAGTTAAGGCCACTCCTGCCAGCGGGTGGTTGCCGTCAATGGTAATATCATCGCCTTCGATCTTAACGATGGTGACTTCTCCTGAACCGGAGCTGACATCGGCATGAAACATCATGCCGACTTCAATCTCATCAATGCCTTCAAACATTGCGCGCGGGATTACCTGAATCATGCCGTCATTTTGTTCGCCATAAGCGTCCTTGGCCTCAATACGCACATTAAATTTGTCACCGACGGCTTTGCCTTGTAACGCGTTTTCCAGGCCCGAAATGATGTTTCCCGTACCGTGCAGATAAACCAAGGCATCATCATCTATTGAACTATCCAGCACTTCGCCTTCATCATTAGTCAAAGTATAGTGAATTGAGACAGCCATATTGTCAGCTACTTGCATGATAAAACCTTTTTCGTAATTTAAAAGCCGTCTATGATAAAGAGTTGCAGCTGTTTTGTCTGAAAAATTATTTTCATCCATCCTACATCCAAAGGAAATCCATCATGTCGCGTTGGAAACCGCCGAGCCCCAAGTCATCCCCTTACATCACCCCGGAAGGCTATCAAACATTGGAGCTTGAATTAAGGGAGCTGTGGAGCAAACGCAAGGAGGTTACCCAAGCGTTATCAGCGGCGGCCGCGGAAGGCGATCGCTCGGAAAATGCCGAGTATATTTACCGTAAAAAAGAACTACGCGGCATAGACCGACGCATCCATTATCTGCAAAAACGCCTGCCCGCCCTTAATATCGTATCCCAACCGCCTGACGACCGGGACAGGATTTTCTTTAGCGCCTGGGTGACCCTGGAGAATGAAGCAGGCGAGAAAGTGACCTACCGCATTGTCGGAGCCGATGAACTTGATCCTAAAAAACACTACATTAGTCTCGATTCGCCGCTGGCGAGAGCGCTGCTAAAAAAAACCTTTGATGATGACGTCGCCATTAAGAACGAGCTTAAAGAAACCCGGTACACCGTCGTTGATATTAATTACGGCAACAGATAAGACCTATTCCGTGACTACCCAGCCCCCGAAGCCCATCATTTTCGCTTGAAATACAGAATTAATATTGCAATAAATATAACACCCGATATAATACGCCGGGTATGGAGAGGTGGCTGAGCGGCCGAAAGCGGCGGTCTTG
>DAINRH010000294.1:0-4358 GCA_036741905.1 Methylobacter sp.
AGTAAAACCTCAGTCATTGAGCAACGATGCTTCCGCAATGATGATTGCATGCGGTTTGGCATTGAGGAGCTTTGACTGATGGCAAAAATCAATTTACTTCCTTGGCGTGAAGAACTGCGCGCGCAGAAACAGCGGGACTTTATCAATGCTATTGGCGTGGCTGTTTTGATTACAGCGATTATTTTTGCCGGGGTTCATCTCTATGTTGAGGGACTTAAAGCGTATCAGGCACAAAGAAATAAAATAATACAAGACGAAATAGCGCTATTGGATATAAAAATTGCCAAAATAAAGACTATTGAAGAACAAAAAAGTAAGTTGTTGACCAAAATAGAATTGATCCAGAAGCTACAGGAAAGCCGTCCGGAGATTGTGCATTTGTTTGATGAGCTTCCCAGAGTTACGCCGGATGGGGTTTTTCTGACGAAATTCATTCAGAAAGGCTCAGATCTGAATTTTGAGGGCAAGTCGCAATCAAATGCACGCATTTCCGCCTTTATGAGAGCTATTGAAGCTTCTGCTTGGCTGAAAGCTCCAGCGCTTGATGTGATTCATACCGCGAGCAAAGCTGAGCCTGAGCAGTTGAGTGATTTCACTATGCATGCAAAGCAGGGTAATAAAGATGCGCAAGCTGCGCCGGGAGCGGGCAAATGAATCTGTCGGAAATTAATTGGGATCCTAATGCGGCCGGGACTTGGCCATTACCTATCAAAGCGGCAACAATTTCAATTATATGCGCCCTGGTTTTCGGCGCCGGTGTTTACTATGACACGCTTGACCAGTTAGCGGCGCTTGATGCTTCTGAGAAACAAGAGCTGGAATTAAAACAATCATTTGAGGCGAAACAAAAAAAATCAATCAATCTTCCGGATTACGAGCAGCAATTGGCGCAAATTGAAACGGAACTGGAGGATATGATTCGGCAAATGCCTACACAAGAAGAGCTTGCAAGCCTGTTGATCGATATTTCCCAGACAGGATTGGCCAGCGGTCTGGAATTCAGGTTATTTAAACCCGGCGCTCCGATTCGCAAAGATTTCTATTCCGAACTGCCGATCAGTATTGAGGTCATTGGGAAATATGAGGAGTTGGGTTTGTTTGTGAGCGGTTTAGCTTCGTTGCCTAGAATTGTTACCGTACACGATGTAAACATAGCTCCCGAAGGCAAGGAAGGGGAAATGACGATGACTGCAACGGTAGAGACCTATAATGAAGGTGCGGATGGAACCGCGACTGCCGTGGTTAAAAAGAAAAGAGGGCAAAAGTAATGGAAGACAATATATTGTCGGCATCCCGCTGCATACGGACGGACTTGCAAAGTCGTCGCCCCGGTTCTCTGGCGGTGATAGCCTGCGGGGTGGTTATGGCTTTGCTGACAGGTTGTAGCAATGATGATTTTTCAGATTTAACGCGCTATCTCTCAGACGTTAAGGCCAGGCCTAAAGAACCTATTAAACCCTTGCCTGAAATCAAGGTCATTGAGCCTTTTATGTTTAAACCGGAAGGTCTGCGCGATCCTTTTAAGCCACCGCTGGAACAGCCTGAGCAGGCCGAGGGTATCGATGTTTCAGCGGGTAGCGGCATAAAGCCGGATACCTCCCGGCGTAAAGAAGAGCTGGAATCATTTCCTTTGGACGGCTTGAGAATGGTGGGTACTATAGATATGAAGTCGAATTTGTGGGGGTTGGTAAAAGCGAGCGACGGCACAATTTATCGCGTTAAGGTTGGGAACTATATGGGTAAAAATTATGGAAAAATTATACGGATAGTCAGCGATAAAATTGAATTGATGGAAATAGTCCCCGATAAACCGGGAACATGGCGTGAACAACCCGCTTCAATAACGTTGACAGAGTGATTTTGAGGATAAAAAATGAATTATAAACAAGGCGGCGTTATGGTGAATACCCACATGGGACAAGATAAAACGTGGCAATCATTATCTGCGCACATAGTCTTAGGTCTATTCTTATTTATTTGCCAAATCGCATCTGTTGGAGCCGGCGAGCTGGCGTTATCCGGCATAGACTTCGCGACCCAGTCAGGTGACAAGCTGCAAATTGAAATGGTAATGACGGGCCCCGCCATTACGCCCCAAATATTTAAGACTGACAATCCGGCGCGTATCGCTCTGGATTTTGCCGGTGTAAAAAGCGCGCTGGCGAAAAAAATGTATCCGATAAATCAGGGGGCAGCGAGTAGCGTTTATGTGGTCGAGGCAGCCGGCAGGGTTCGGGTTGTTGTTAACCTGATTGAATCTACGCCGTTTGAAACCAAGGTGGTCGGCAATAAAGTGCAGCTGACTTTGACGCGTGCGAAGGCTGTGATGCCTGCAATGCCTGCCACAAAGCCTGTTGTTGCAAAGGCTGCAATGCCGGTTCCAACAAAGGCAACTAATTCGGTGGTGTCCGCGTTAATACCCGCGCAAGATATTAGCGGCTTTGATTTTAAGCGCGGCGATAAAGGTGAAGGACGTATACTGGTTTCCCTGGCTAATCCCAATACCATTGTTAATTCCAAGGAACAAGGCGGGAAAGTTATCATCAGCTTTTTAAACACCCGATTGCCTGAAAGCCTGGCTAAACGGCTGGATGTTTCCGAGTTTGCAACGCCTGTTAAGTTTATCGATACGGTCTCGTCTGATCAGCAAACCACAATTACCGTGTCCATGCAAAATGAACTTTACGATTATTCCGTGTTTCAAGCAGATGGGTTGTTGACTGTTGAATTTCGTCCTTTAAGCAATGAGGAGAAAGATGCGCTGGACAGAGCGCGAACCAAATATACTGGCGACAGGTTATCTTTAAATTTTCAGGAGATCGAAATACGCAGCGTTATTGCCATTCTGGCCGAGTTTACTGGACAGAATGTCGTCGCCGGTGATGATGTGACGGGCACGATTACTTTAAAGATGGATGATGTGCCTTGGGATGAGGCATTAGAATTTATCATGATGACCAAGGATCTGGGCAAGTATGAGACCGGTAATGTTACGTTGATCTCACCCTTGGACAAAATCAAGGACTACAAGAGGAAGCAACAGGAAACGGAGAAAGTTGTTGAACAGTTAGACCCTCTGCTGACTGAATATATTAAAATCAATTATGCCAAGGCCGAAAATTTTAGAAACTTGTTGAATGGTGAAGATACCGGCGCTTTTGGCGCTTGTGGGGTGACTGGCACAACTGGAGCCTCTTCATCCGGCGGATCATCGGCTTCATCCGGCGGTTCATCGTCGGCTTCCTCCGGGGGAGGTTCTTCAGCGTCCGGGCAATCAAGTCAAGGGGCGGAGGCAAAAGGCTCAGAGGCAAATAATGACAAGTTCGGCTTGCTTTCTTCCCGTGGATCGGCCGTTGTCGATGCCCGAACCAACACCTTAATTGTTCGCGAGACGGCGAAACGGTTGGAAGAGGTAAAGAAGCTGATACGTAAGCTTGATGTTCCTGTGCGGCAGGTGATGATTGAGGCGCGCGTTGTTATTGCCGATGATAGTTTCACTGAAAATTTAGGCGTCAAGTTTGGCGCCGCAAAAGCGGCTAGTATAGGCGGCGGCAAAAATTTTGCTGTAGGTGGGTCAGGAACCAAAGGTAACGGTAACCTTCAGCCTGATGCAGATGGAAATATCGGTACATTAAATGATACGTTGGTTGACTTGGGTGTGGCCGGGTTAACAGCGACTCCTCCAGGCGCTTTAGGGATGACTCTGGCCAGAGGCGCCGATTATGTACTGAACCTTGAGCTTCAGGCATTACAAATTGAAGGGAAAGGCGAAATAGTCTCCAATCCCAGGGTAATGACCATGGATCGCTGTACGGCGGTTATGATGCAAGGCGTGCAGATTCCGGTTACGACGCCCCCCTCGGCAAATCAGCCGGCAACGACTACCTACATCGATGCGGTTCTTAAATTAAATGCAACGCCGCAGATCACGCCCAGCGGATCGGTTATTATGAATCTGTTGATTACCAAGGACAATGCGAACAATACCAGCAATCCGGTATCGGGTAATCCTGGGATCGATAAAAGAGAGATTAAAACTTCAGTGCTGGTTGAAGATGGCGAGACGGTTGTTTTAGGCGGGGTTTATGAAGGTTCTGAATCGTATGGCAAGAATAAAATCCCTTTTTTCGCCGATTTACCGGGTATCGGGTTTTTATTTACAAATTCAACAGCCAATAAAATTAAGAAAGAATTGTTGATTTTCGTCACCCCAAAAATCATGAAAGATAATGTAGCCGGAGATTGATTACTTCTACTTGAAACAAAAAGGGGGCATAATGCCCCCTTTTTTAATGGTTTAACCGGCAAATAAGGCAGGTCATGACGCGATCAGAGAATATATATTTAGTTGGCCTCAT
>DAINRH010000295.1:0-4344 GCA_036741905.1 Methylobacter sp.
TACAAAGAAGCGACTGCATCTTGCCCATCACAGCGTGAAGGAAATCCCACGAATCCTTAGCTTGTCCATGCTTGAAACTATCCTTATAAATCAACTACTTACACAACCTCGATGAATTCAGAACCGGATGGCGAGCCGAATCAGCACACTCTCTTACGAGAATCGTTGGGACACTGCCGATCACCCATATCAAAGCAGAACGATCAGCACACTTAGCTACAGCCTTTACAGGCGTGCCCTAGTGCAAGGGGTCCACACGAACGGCCACGAGGAATAACTTTATGGTAACATACCGCAAACGCGAAAAAACATACCGAAGAACTAAATAGGTTGGAAAATTGCTTAATCGACACCAGTTGCTCGATAGAGTGGGGCATTAGTGAATGGCGGTTATTGGGTTTAGTAATTTGAGTATCCGTGTTAAGGAGTCATGCGCATAGAGCAAAAACACCTTAGACGCAACTTTTTATATGCAAACAAGGCCCCGATGAACATGCTTACAGTTGATCAAACTACTGACGAGTCCCGTTTCTTTTCTTTCCCCGGCGCGCGCGCGCCGGATCGACAGCGGCGCGTGGACTCAAGCGGTGTTTCGCTGGCGGTCTATGAGTGGGGTAACTTAGATGCGCCTCCCGTGCTTTTAGTCCACGGTGCGCTAGACTTCGCGCGCACCTTTGATGTATTTGCGCCTTTATTGGCGGACTCGGGCTACCGTGTCGTTTGTTACGACCACCGGGGCCATGGTGACTCTGATCCGGCTGCGCTTTATAGCTGGGTGACCGATGAGCGCGATTTATTGGCTGTGGCCGACTCGATCACGATGCAGCCCATGCCCGCGATCGGGCACAGCAAGGGCGGTGCCTTGCTTATTCATGCCATACAGGCCTTGCCGCATCGCTTCACCCGCTTCGCCTGCATCGACGGGATGCCCTTTCGTAGTCCGCACCCCGACAGTGCTATGCACGAGCGTAAGTACATGACTCCTGAGATCATCGACGCTTGGCTCCAACAGCGTCATACCGCTGCCGTTGCCGAGCGCAAGCCCGGAAGCCTGCAAGAGCTCGCACACCGTCGCGCGCGCATGAACCCCCGCCACAGCATGGAGTGGCTGTGCTACCTAGTCACCCAGGGTGCTCGTCAAGCCTCCGATGGTTGGCGCTGGAAACTCGACCCAGCAATTCGCCCTGGTGGGTTTGGCCCCTTTCGCTCGCGCTGGATGACGGACCGTCTGCCAGGATTCCCGGTACCTCTGTTGGCGATCTTCGGCACCGAGGAGGAACCTATGGGATGGGACATTACGATCGAACAGATTGCGCCGTTCATGCCGCAATCCGGGCGTCTAGTAGTCGTCCAGGGTACCGGGCATTTCATTCATATTGAGCGCCCCCAAGAGACTGCAGCGCTCATCATTGATTTCCTCCAATCATGATCGACTACCTCCAGCATCATCGCATTCAGCTCGCCCTTCACACGCTCAAGGAGGGGCGGGGTTTGGCACTCTTGCTACTGCACGGTCTGGGTGAGCGCTCACCCTCTATCCTCCCTGCAGAATACACATCTTGGCCCGGTCCCGTCTATGCGTTGGATTTCACTGGGCATGGGTATTCGACTATCCCCGTTGGCGGAGGCTATAGCTGCGAGACTCTAATGGCCGATGTCGACGTCGCGCTCACCCGCATAGGGCCGTCCACCGTGGTTGGGCGGGGGATTGGGGCCTACGTGGCGCTACTTATTGCAGGGGCTCGCCCTCAACGCGTGCGTGGGACCATTTTACTTGATGGGCCCGGTTTGGCAGGCGGTGGGAGCACCTCCAATCCCTACATCCCCGTGGTGGATACGGCGCAGTTGGCGCCGCCGGACCCGTTTGCTATCGCCGAACTGGCCACCGATGGGCGCCCGCCGACGTATGCAACGTACTTCGCCATGCTTGCCGAGAAGCGCTCCGACCTGGCCTGCCCCCTGTCTGTCTGCACCTCCGAGATACCCGACTGGCTCTCGGCTGTGATGGATGCCACCTCTGCCAACAAAACTACCTTGGAGCATGCGCTCAAAAAATACGCAAGCCAGAGCCCAGCATGAGCAAGCACGCCCCTCAACCCGACCACAAGGACCATGCCTCGCTCAAAGCTGACTACCACGCGCAGGTCATGCGCGACCTGCCTCCCAACCGTGCTGCGGTTCTGATACACGGCATGCTGGGGGTAACGGGCTTTTACCTAGTCGTAGCTCCGACTTTTGTGCCGGCCTACATCTACATGTTGTCGGGCTCAAAGATTGCGGTGGGTCTGGCGCTGGCTGCCCAGTTCATGGGTATGGCGTTGTCCTCAATCCCGGGAGCCAAGATGATCGAGCACCGCAGCTTGGTCATGCGGGTTATCTACGCTGTGGGTTGGGGTATGCGCGTGCAGGTTCTTGGCTTGGCACTGAGTGCCTATTTCTTGAGCGGGAGCATAGCCCTGGTGGCTGCCTGCATCTTCTTGGCCTTGTTCGGCTTCTTCGGGGGCATCCAAGGCGTGGCCTTCAACTTCATGATGTCCAAGGTCATCCCCGTGACGCAGCGTGGGCGCTTAACGGGTCTGCGCAACTTCCTGGGGGGGCTCGCCGCCTCGGGCGTCGCCTACCTGGGCGGAAAGTACTTGGTGGGAAGCAACTTCCTGGGCAGCGGCTATGGGTCGACCTTCATGGTCGCCTTCATCCTTACGAGCATCGGCATCAGCGCACTGACCTTCATACGCGAGCCCAAGTCGCTGGTAACGCGTACGTCTTCGAGCCTGATGCAGCGGCTGGCCGATGTGCCGGCGATATTGAGAGAGGATGTCCACTACCGTCGATTCCTATTTGCCCGCGCACTGGCTGCACTCGGTACCGCAGCGGTACCGTTCTACGTGCTCTATGTAGGCAAGTTTGTCGAACTGTCTGGCGCCACGCTAGGCTATCTGTCCTTGGCGTTTCTGCTGGCTCAAACCATCAGCAACCTGATGTGGGGCCGCATTGCCGACAAGCACGGCTACCGCTTGGTGTTCATACTCAGCGTGGGCATGTGGAGTGTGTCCATGTTCGGCCTGCTAATGGTTACCAGTCTACCGCTGTTCCTGCTGGCCTTTTGCGGTCTGGGCGCTGGCTTCGGCGGCTACCAGGTCGCTTCCCAGAACTTCGTGCTCGAGTTCGGCCGGGGTGGCCATGACCTGCCGATGCTCATCGCCCTCTCCGATACCGCCTCGCACCTCATGATGGCCCTCGGCCCCATCCTGGGCGGCTTTATCGCCAGCCGTTTCGACTACGCCTACCTTTTTTGGATTGCCTTTCTCTTTAAAGTCATCTCTGTGCTGCTGATATTGGGCGTTCAAGAGCCGCGACACAAAAGAGCATTCGAAACGTGTGACTTGGTCTTGTGATGAATTTCCAATCCGTTAATTTCGATGCAATGAAACCGCTTTTTCAAAAACACGTACATATGCGAGGTCAGTAGTGTCCCAACGTTCTTCAGAGGAGCGGGAGCTGATTGGGCTCGAAATCCGGGGAAAGGCCAGGTCAAGGGCGCAAAAGGATCCCCATGGGTGAAAAAAGCGGCTCATCTTTGAAAGATTACGCGTGAAATCCCATCACTTGAATACCGACTCGCTACGCGAATTGGTTGCGAGTTATTCAGACCATCCTTAAGATCCCATCGGTCCTGAGCCATAATGTTGAAATCTTCATGTTGGGTTCTACTGGCGGTTCAAGTGGGTCGATATACACTTCCACTTTGGCACATTTCGATGCCGCGAAGGTGGGAGCTGACCTGCTCCCCTTAATCCATCCCATTGAGGGGACCCCAAATCAAGCATAGACGGGATTGTCGTTTACGCTAATGGCGACAGAACCTTTAGCATTTATGAATTGTGTAGAAAACGCCATGATTACCCCGTCTACTCTTCCTCAAGCGACTGATCGCTATCTCAAAAAGCGGGAGTCCATTCTCAATGCTGCGGCCATGCTGTTTAACGAGCAGGGAACTAACAACACCATGCTGTCGGAGGTGGCTCTTCGTGTTGGCCTGAGTACCAACAGCATTACTTACTATTTCAAGAAGAAGGAAGATCTGATTGTTGCGTGCTTAAAGTATTCCATTCAGACGATCATCGATATTGCCAAAATCGCGGGACAGGAGTCCAACGAAGTGGAGCGCACGCGGGAATTTCTGAAGTTATTTTTCAAGAAAATGAAAAGTATTGCAGAAGGAGAGCATCCGGAGATGATATCGTTTCGTGATATTCGAGGGCTGGAAGGCCCACATAAGGACGCCATCCTTGCGGTTTTTTCGGATATGTTTCGATGGGTCAGGAAACTTTTGGTGTCCGGAAT
>DAINRH010000296.1:0-4333 GCA_036741905.1 Methylobacter sp.
AATCTTGCGAAGTCGGTTACGGTGGAATAAAAAATGGCAAAATTATCACTGCAAGAACAATTGCTAAAATCCGGATTAGTCAGCGCCGCTCAAGCCAAAAGCGTTAAATCCGACAAGCGTAAGCAAACCCAGCAGCAGCGTAAGAATAAAGTCGAAGTGGTTGATGAGGCTAAAGCGTTGGCTCAAAAAGCACAGGCTGAGAAAATCGAACGAGACAGGGAACTTAATCAATTACGCCAGCAGCAGGACGAGCAAAAACAGCTGGCCGCGCAAATAAAACAGATTATTGAGTTAAACCGCCTGCCCAGGGATGCCGAAGGAATGGCTTATAATTTTTCTGACGATAACAAAATCAAGCGTCTGTACGTTTCGGAGGCGATGCGCGACCAAATTGCTGCGGGACGGCTGGCTATTGTAAAGTTTGGGCAGCAATATGAAGTGGTGTCTGCGGAAGTGGCAAAAAAAATACAAGCGCGCGATGCAGGCGGGGTGA
The DNA here is from genome assembly GCA_036741905.1 of Methylobacter sp. Taxonomy (GTDB): domain Bacteria; phylum Pseudomonadota; class Gammaproteobacteria; order Methylococcales; family Methylomonadaceae; genus Methylobacter_A. The sequence continues at coordinate 494 of DAINRH010000296.1, forward strand.
TTGTATTTAACGAGCAAAATAAGATTTCCGATGTTGTCGATGATGCTTATGCGGAGTATCAGGTTCCCGACGATTTGATCTGGTAGCGTTTTCAGTATATTCCGACAGATCCGACTGGAAATGTCTTGGAAATATTCAATAGACAGGTTTTACTGTTTAATTAATAAGCTCAATGTCTTGTCGACTTTGCTAGACGGGGCATGAGCCGTAAAGGCAACTGATGGGATAATATTATCTCGGAAAGATTCTTCATGCCCTTAAAACAGAACGCTTCATCAGTAGCGCTAAGTGCCTGAATATAAGTTTCCAGCTCTTGTTTAAAGCCGGAGTGCAGGCTTTGCCTGCTTTGCAAGCAGAGCTTGCACTCCAATATACCCAAAACTTTAGCTCGATTACTTATCAAACCAGCAGGATATATTCGAATATGTCGCGGTATTTTACACTCGTGATCGACTGTCGTCAGTATGTTACAAAATACAGCACTGGTTGCGGCCCTGTTCTTTAGCCTGATAAAGCGCCTGGTCTGCGCGTTCAAAGGCCGATTCATCGGTGTCGTTCAGGATAAACTCGGTAATGCCGCAGGAAATGGTGATCGCAACGGAAGCGCCGCTGGCATTAAAACCGGTCTTTTCAATAATTTTACGAAGTTGGTTGGCCAGTAGCAAAGCCGCTTGGCTGCCGGTGTTGGGCAGCAACATGGTAAATTCTTCGCCGCCAAAGCGGGAAATAAAATCAGTTGCGCGGGAATGATCCGATAATTGTTTGGCGATTAACAGCAGCACTTTATCGCCGGCTTTATGGCCATAGCTGTCATTGATATTTTTGAAATGATCAATGTCCCAGATGATAAGACTTAATGGCGAATGGTAACGTTTCCAGCGGGCCAATTCGTTTTCAAGTCTTTCGTTATAGGCGTTGCGATTTGGCAGGCCTGTTAAAGTGTCCCGTAATGCCTGGGTATTAGCAATTTTCAATTTCGATTTAAGCTCGCAGGATTCTGATTCCATGGCTTTTATTTTATCGACCAAATCGTCCAGTTGTTGCTGCGTCTTTTGGCGTTGAATGGCTTCTTTTTGGCTATGTTCCTTGATTTCTTTGGCAATGTTTGCCAACCGGCTGTTAATGATGCCTTTTAAGGGCTCCAGCGTAGTGGCGTTGGTCGAGCTTAACTTTAATTCTTCCATCTGCTCGGAAACGGATTGATCGAGTTTGTTTCTGTTTTCGGCCGATTGTTGCGCTGCGGTGCTGGCGCCCATCACGCTTATATCCAGTACGGCTAATTGTTCGGTGATATGGGAGAGAAATTGATCGATGTCTTTTTGTTCCGATTGGCTGTGCTGTTTGATTTTAAGCAACAACTTAAAGGACTTATCTAGAATAGGTTCAAAAGCCGCTGCGGTTTGATTGGGCGCGGCAAGCAATTGTTTTGCCGCTTGCGCCTGTTGATCAAAGATGCTGGGAATTTCGATGCCTTCCAGCAACAGCAATAACTGGCGGCTGATAATGCCTATATCAATGTGGTTGGCGATGATAGTTGACGCCGGGGTGTCGTCTTCGGGCTCGATGGCTTCAAGGATGGCGATAAATAATTGATTGGGGGTTTCGAACTTTACCGTCTCAGCTTTTTTCTTCAGCAGTTTTAGGGTGTTTTGCTGTTTTTCAGTGCCGTATTGCTGGAGCAAAAAATCAAACAGCAGTTCGGTTTCTTCGGACCGGTTTTTAGGCGGCTCATGCTTGATTTGAGCAACGGACTGGGTGAATTTTTCCAGTTCATCTTTAAGTGCATGGCTATTGATGCCGCTTTTTAATTGATCGCGGATGCTCAGCAGGTGTGGGTCCAGAAGCGGGTCTAGTCCTGTGGTTGCGATAGTCAGGCGCACTATTGTTTTACATAGCAGGTCTTCTTTTTCCTTGTAGGATTGCTCTGATTGTTCCTGTTCATCAAGCAGATTTAAATATTTTTCTTTCCATTTATCGGGGTCGGCCGGCTTACTAAAAAAACTCATGATGAACCTTGTCGATGATTAAGGGGTATTGTTGATAGAGTGGGAGTTGGTCAGAAATCGTCGAATCGATTTCCCGTTTGTTCAAATAATAACCGATGTTACGCGCCGCCTATTACCGCTGTGAAAAAGATAGGCCTAATATTGTCGGAAAAGAGCGTGTTCCCCTCACCCTAGCCCTCTCCCGAAGGGAGAGGGGACTTTATTCGCATTATCAAACTACCTTTTATTTACGGTTTTCGCGGCCAATGCGTAGCAGCAAACAATAAAATAGTTATAAAGAGCGCTTTTGCCGGATAGCGGGCGCGATTATTTTGCTTTGCTTTCCTGTTGGATCAATTGATTGATAACGTCTATCATTTTTTCATGGGAACCGGCTATAGGGCCATTGGTCTTGTACTTGCCGTTAATAATGATGGCGGGAACGCCTGTTACGCCGTAACGACCGGCCATGGCGGTTGCCTGACGCATTTTGGAGTCGACCAGAAATGAGTTGTAAGCGTTATGGAAGTCGGTTTCGTTAACGCCGTGGGCAACAAAGAATTTAACCAGCTGATCTTCGCTTTCAAGATTCTGTTTTTTGTTTTGTATGGCGTCGAAAAAGTCGGTGTGAACCTTATCGACGACGCCCAGCGCTTCGGCAGTAAAATAAGCTTTGGCATGTTTGCCCCAAAGGTCGCTGAATACCGCGGGTTGGCGGATAAATTCAACGTTTTTAGGCAGGCTTTTTAGCCATTGCTCCAGTAACGGTTCAAAGCTATAGCAATGCGGGCAGCCGTACCAGAAGAATTCGATGACTTCAATTTTATCCGGATTATGCGTGGGTTGCGCCGGGGACAGGGTTTCGTAGCCAACGGATTCGGCTTTTAACAAGGCTGAAAAGGAAAATAATAAGATTAATAAGCTGGTTTGAGCGATTTTTTTTAGCATGGTTAAAGGTCTCTGTAGGTTTTGTAGGGCTTACGACTGCGTGGACGGATATTGGCTTTTGTAATATCGGTCCGCGCATCCAGGCAGGGGTTGAGCAACTGCTTCAGCATAAACCGCAAGAATGCGGGTTATGCTGGTTGTGCGTGGAGGCAAAAGTCGTAACACGAGTCCGCCCGGCAGTTATTTCATCATCGATATACGATACGAAACGGCTTTTATTTCTTCATCGGTCATCTTTTTTGCAATCATGTGCATTACGTTTTCCGGGTTATTGCTACGCGCGCCGGATTTAAAGTCGGTCAGCGCTTTTATTAGATAGTCGGCATGCTGCGATTTTAATGCCGGGAATGAAGCGGGTTTATTGCCTTCTCCAAAAGGACCGTGGCAGGCTATGCAAGCGGAGACTTCGCTTTTTAGGTCGCCATTGCGGTAAAGATTGCTGCCTTGAGCAATGAGGGTCTGGATGGTCGTTTTTTTGTCGGCCGGTTTTTCGTTGTCATCGTCATCGTCTAAAACAGGCAAGGCGTTTTCTGAAATCTTTTGCGCGGCGTAGTAAACGGAAATGTCGATTATATCTTCATCGGTTAACGCCAGCGCCATAGCCGACATCATGGCATCGGTGCGGCTGCCGTCTTTAAATGCATGCAACTGCTTTGCCAAATAAGAGGAATGCTGCTGTGCAAGCTTGGGGAATGTTGCTACCATGCTGTTGCCGCTGTCTCCGTGACAACTGGTGCAGGACTCTGATTTTTGTTTTCCTGCGATAATGTTGCCTACATGAGGTAGGGAATGAGCGTTAGCAGGAGCGGAAGTGTTGCCTTCCGCATGTAAAATACTCGTAACACTGGCCAATGCCAGAGAAATTGAAAGTACCTGCAATTTTTTCTTCATCAAATTCCCCTTCGGA
>DAINRH010000297.1:0-4296 GCA_036741905.1 Methylobacter sp.
CGTTACAGGCGCCGGTCATGTTGACGTAAGCGGTGTTGCCGATGACTTCGACCAGTTCCACGTCGCCGCCGTCCGCCATCAATGCCGGTCTTAACGACTCCAGCACTTCTTCAATCTTTTTGATGCGTTGCAAATTGGTCAACGGCGCTTTAACTGCGGCGACTTTTGCAGGCGCTTCCACCGGTGCCGCAGTCGGATCGAATTTCTCGCCTTTTTCGGCCAAGACTTTTTCCAGAATCGCTTCGATGTCTTCATGGCAAGCCGCGCAGCCGCCGCCCGCTTTGGTAAAGTTGGTGACATCCTCAACGGTGCGCAATTTATTGGCCCAAACCATTTCTTCGATCATCACCGCATCAATCGCAAAACATTTGCAGATCAACGCGCCTTCTTCGTGGTCGTCTTTCCACTCTTCGCCGCGATAATTGGCTATCGCCGCTTGCAGGGCTTCGCGGCCCATCACCGAACAGTGCATTTTTTCCGGCGGCAAGCCTTCCAGATGGTCGGCAATATCCTGGTTAGTCACTTTTAACGCTTCATCCAGGGTCATGCCTTTAATGATTTCGGTCAAAACCGATGACGATGCAATCGCCGAACCGCAACCGAAGGTTTGAAAGCCCGCTTCAAGGATGATTTCACTGTCGTCATCGACCTTCAGGGTCAGCCTTAACGCATCGCCGCAGCTGATTGAACCCACTTCGCCGGTCGCATTGGCATCGACGACTGCACCGGCATTTTTGGGGTTAAAAAAATGTTCTTTAACTTTGTCTGAATAGTCCCACATGGCGTTATCCTCGGATTGAATTTGCTGGTAAGTTAAGAACAGGTTTTAGTTCCAGTGCCTTCGCTACTGGTATTAAACGAAGTCCCGCAAGCGCAACTTTTAGCCGCATTAGGGTTGGTGAATTTAAATCCCGAACCTTCGATGGTGTCGAGAAAATCGACGGACATGCCGTCCAGCATCGGCAAGCTGGCCGGATCGATAAACACTTTTACCTCGCCGCAATCAATGACGGTATCTTCCGGCGTATGGCTGCCTTCGAGTTTCAAGCCGTATTGATACCCCGAGCAACCGCCATCGGTGACTTCTATCCGCAAACCGGCTGTCGGTGTTTCCGATCCGGCGATAAAACGGCCGACGGCGCTAATGGCCTTCTCTGTTAATGTAATCATTTTTATGCACTCCTGAATGTATGGCATCGTTCTTGTTAATACTTAAAGCAACCTGTATGCCATTTCGTTATTTATTTATTAATAACTTGTTTAATAAGGATTTAACAAAGCAACTAGACAATAAACAACGTCTTATCAGGCAGGTTTCACTCATACAATCAGCTGACAATGTAAGGTTTGCTACAAAATGAAAGGGGATACGAAATGAACATAGAAGATTTAGAGTTAGGCGATGTCGTTTATGCCGCCAAGACGATTACTGACGACGGCTCAATACCTAATGGTATCGAAGGCGCAATATTAGCCGAAGCCGGAACCCGCGGAGTAATCACCCTGATCGGGCATGTGGAAGAAGAGCCGAATCGCAGCGTTTTTCTGGTGCGCTTTGAAGATAAAGAGATGAACCTGGGCAATCCGGTCGGCTGCTGGGTTGAAGATTTGGCTATGGAGCCTAAAACCATTAACTAAGTCGAGCGCCCCAGTTTGCCACTTGCCGTGCCGACACTAATCCTGTGCTATTCCTGCTTGGAATGGGCAGAAATAGTGAGCGGCCTGAAGTATTGGCTTACTTGCTAAGGAACATGCATAGATTAATTTACAAAATTACCATGAAAGGCATGAAGACTTAAAACCTCCATGCCTTTCATGTGCTTCATGGTCCCAAAATAAGACTTGCTCAAGTTATTTGGTGCTCGTTCCACAGTTAAGCTATTCGACTCAATATGAATAGATTATGAATCAATTACACACAATAAAGAAACAATCCATACGTAATTAGCGACATTGTCAACAATAGCCATCTTCTATATAGTTAAATCATATTAAATAAGATTTTAACTTTATACGAGGATTGACTCATGAACGACTTTTACAAAGATATTTTAACCGGCGCGATGTTTGTAACCGGCTTAATTGGTTTTATTTCCGGCGAATTCGTCATCTCATCGACGCTATTCGCAACCGCGTCCATTGCCAGTAACATTAACCTGAACCGCAAACGGGATAAAGCCGGTCAATTATCATGCGATTGATACACGCATCCGAGCTTAACCCACTGATTTAAAGACGGCCAAGGTCTCAAAGACCTTGGCCGTCTTTTAGCTTTTAGTCCTTTTCCGCTTTACCATTCGCTTAAAAAGCTTGGCACTGCATCGTCATTACTCCTGTGCCAAAATCGAAGTTCCGCTACCTGCCCTGAATCCCGCTAACGTTGCCCGAACCAGCCGGAATTTTATCCCGTACCCACTACATTTCATCGCTTATTAGCACGGTTAATCGGCATTCCGGTCGGTGAAACGTAAGTCAAACCGCTCTGCTGCACATACATCTATTGCTGATTCTGGCTATACTGGCCCCTTATTTGCTTGCTCGAAATGCGTCCGGAATAATATTCAGGCGGGGCAATAGCAACGACACTGTAAAATCTTGTCGCGCTTTTTGCGGAAACCGTTTTCTTATTCCGCGTTTTTTAGCTGAATTATGGGTATTTCTTCCGAACAGCTGACCATTTTGGTAATGGAGGACTCCTCCTTATATTTGAGGCATTATGAATAAGCAAACCGTTCTAAACTACCACACTCGCACCAAGCACAGCCTGGAGCGATACGCAAAAGGCCCGGAATCCATCGACTGGGAAGACCAACCCGACCCATTCCGGCACTTTTCCGGTTGCGAGATTGTCACGCTACCCTTACCGGGCGCCGAACTCGAACCGTTGTTTACCGACCTTGATAACCCGGAAACAATACCGGCAAAACCGCTAAACCTGACTAATGCCGGTTTACTGCTGGAATTAGCCTTCGGCCTGTCGGCATGGAAACAATTCGGTCCCAGCCGTTGGGCATTGCGCTGCAATCCTTCCAGCGGCAACCTGCACCCGACCGAAGCTTACCTGATCAGCACCGGTAATAGCTTTATCAATTCAGGCGTATACCACTATGTCAGCCACGACCATAGCCTTGAACAGCGTTGTCGACTTTCCGACAATTTACCCGATTCCGGCATATTGATCGGCTTGTCTTCAGTCCATTGGCGGGAAGCCTGGAAATACGGCGAGAGGGCTTTTCGTTATTGCCAACATGACATAGGCCATGCCTTGGGCGCATTACGATACGCGGCGGCGACGCTGGGCTGGTCGGTTGAATTGCAGGCCGAATGGTCGGATGACGACATCGCCAAACTGTTAGGGCTTGATCGGGATGATTTTAAAAAGCAGGAACATGAATCCCCCGATATTATTTGCCGGATTGATACGCATACCTATGACAAGCCTTTTGATATGCTCAACAAGAGTGTACATCACGACACTAATCCCCCTCTCCCCTCGGGAGAGGGCTGGGGTGAGGGGATTCAAAAAAGCACAAACAACAAGCATTCGAACTATAGCGAGACCCTACTGAAAGCCGCGCAATCAGGTGCTTGGTCCGGCAAAGCCGACAGCCTTCGCGCTTATCATATGTATAAGTGGCCGGTCATTGATGAAGTCGCAACCGCCGCAAACAAGCCTCGAACTGAAGAACCTGAGTGGCTGGCAGTACAACAGCCAATTATAAAATCATCCTGCACAAAAACGGCAACGCAAATCATCCGCCAGCGCCGCAGCGCACAACAATTTGACGGCAAAATGCCCCCGATGCCGCAAACCGATTTTTACCGGATGCTGACCGCCGTTATGCCGACCGCAGCCGCATTCGAACTATGGCGCTGGCCGCCTAAAATCCACCTGTTTATTTTCGTGCATCGCGTTGAAGGCTTAGCACCCGGCATTTATACGCTGCCTAGAGAACTTGATGCACTGGAAAAATTGCAGGCCGCAACCCTGGCTGATTTTGACTGGCATAAAGTATCCGAAGCTTTACCGCTTTATCATCTGCATTCAGGAGATTGCAGACAGGTTGCCAAAACCCTGTCCTGCCATCAACCCATTGCCAGCGACAGCGCGTTCAGCCTGGGCATGGTTGCGGAATTTAGCGAAACCATCGAAGCGGCGCCGTGGCTTTACCGCCGCTTGTTCTGGGAATGCGGCCTGATAGGCCAAACGCTGTATCTGGAAGCGGAAGCGGCAGGCCTTCGCGGCACCGGTATCGGCTGTTATTTTGATGACAGCGTGCATGAGCTTTTGGGGAT
>DAINRH010000298.1:0-4258 GCA_036741905.1 Methylobacter sp.
GTTTATTTTATGTGCGCCGGTATGATTCAGGTCTTCGCGTTTCAAGTAAATCTGCGCGCCGCCCAGCTCGCGGCTCCAGCGTTCGGCATGATATAAAGGCGAAGGCCGGCCTACGTAATATTTTAAGTCGGCATCCAGTTCCGCTATAAACTCCGGATCGTCTAAATACCGCTGATAAGCGGCATTCAATTCCTGAATCGGCAGCATCAATGTTTCTGCGACGAACATTCCGCCGTAAGGTCCGAAATGTCCCCTCTCATCGGGCATATTATATTTTTCTGTCATATTATTATTCTGTCACCCTCATTAACTTCACGTACGAATGCCGCCATTTTTAGCGCATCCTTTACACCTTTTTCCGCTTCTACACCGCTGCTGACATCCAACGCATAAGGCCTTACCGTCTGCACCGCCTGTCTGGCGTTACTCTCGTCCAAACCGCCCGCCAATATGATAGGCAACGCGCAATTTTCAGGAATCAATTCCCAGTTAAATCGATTGCCTGTACCGCCTTTTGCTCCCGGATGATAAGCATCCAATAACAATCCCGCCGCGTCATGATAGTGCAGAGCCAGTCTTGGAATATCGATGCCATCCTGCATTCTCAGCGCTTTCATATAGCGTTTGCGATAAAGCCGGCAAGCGTCAGCCGACTCATCGCCATGAAACTGAAGACAGTCGATCGGCACCCGATCCAGAATTTCGCGTATCCGCGACTCCTGTTCATCAACAAACAAAGCAACGACTGAAACAAATGCCGGCAGCGCATTCACAATTTTAACCGCCTGTTCAATACCAACATTTCTCGGACTGAGCGGATAAAACACCAAGCCGATTGCGTCCACGCCTAATTGAGCCGCACAGACAGCATCTTCAACACGGGTAAAGCCGCAAATTTTAACGCGAGTTCGCATAAAGTGATATGAGAAATTTAACCAAAAAAGCTAGCCGCGTAGAATAACATAAATTAGAGCTATCATTTGGCTGTAATCATCATTAATTTAGTTCGTAAAAGACAATTTTGATTACCAAGCGATCCGGCATAGGACGATTTGAGAATGGGGAGCGGGACAGCTGGAGCATTCCTCAAACCGCCCTCCGTTAGTGTTGATGTTCGTGATGATGCTCATGGGCGTCATCAGGGTGTTCATGGTCATGCTCGTGAACATCAGCCTCCTCGATTTGAGTGGATTTAACGGCCACGCCGTATTTATAGACCATCAATCCACCCAAATCAGCTCCCAGCATCATCAGCACACAGAGCAACGCCGCCAATACAAGAAAAAAGCTGTTAGCGCCGCCTTGAATAATTCCCCCGCTTTTCAAGCGCCAAGCCGACAATAAAATCGCTATCGAAAGCACAGATACGCCAAGATGTTCATGCCGTTCCATAATGGCATGAACCTCCTCTCCATGCGCCACGGAACTTGCAGCCATAAATCCGGCTATTACCGTAAATACCGCAGCTATGGCGCCAAAATAAAGCAGCCAGCTCGCGACATTGCGCCAGCTCTGTTTTTTAACCAACGTACCGACTACATCCAAAGCAAAAAAAGTCGACAAAAATGCAATCGGAAAATGAACCAGCAACGGATGAATATTATCCATATTGAAAAGACCGGGCATTAATGCCGGAAAAATGCCCGGTGAATCGGGCGCTGTGAGCCCTTCAAAAAAAACCAATAGACCGGCAATGCCGTCAGCAATGCCGCCGCCGTGATCGGCTCCGCCATGAATTTGAAAAGACAAGAAATTATTCATATTAACCATCGCTATTATTTTAAGAAAGACAATCTACTTGATATTCGGACAATTTAACAACGTCTTTATAGACATTAATCGTGCCGTTTGGCGCCAGCCGGCAATTTATCAAACGCCGAATGTTTGGCAATGCCGTAATGCTCAGGATAATAAACCGCGCCCAGATACAAACCGTCAGGGGGCGCGGTAACGCCGCCCAGCTTGCGGCTCTTAACCTCAAGCAGCTCTTGCGTCCAGTTTACATCCTGCTTTCCGGCGCCTATATCCATCAACACCCCGGCAATATTCCTGACCATATGATGCAAAAAAGCGTTGGCGGAAATATCGATAATGACCTTATCGCCGTCCCGATAAACATCAATAAAATACATTTCCCGGCAAGGACTTTTAGACTGACAACCTTGCGCCCTGAATGTGGAAAAATCATGCTTGCCGATAAGATGCTGCGCAGCCTGATGCATTTTATCGGCATCCAGCGGACTGGGTCGCCAAGTCACTTGATTGCGCAATAACGCCGATTTGATAGGCCGGTTAAGAATGATATAGCGATAAAAACGCGCAATGGCGCTGTATCTGGCATGAAAATCAGCCACCGCCGGCTTAACCCAAGTAATCCGGACATCATCCGGCAAATTACTGTTACCGCCTAACTTCCAGGTGTGAAGCTCGCGCTCCACTTTTGCGTCAAAATGCACAACCTGCTCAAGCGCATGCACGCCGGTATCGGTTCTTCCGGCGCACTGCACGGTAACCTTATGGTTCGCGACTTTCGACAAAGCCTGTTCGAGCACCTGCTGAATACTGCGCTGATCAGTTTGCCACTGCCAGCCCGAAAAACCGCTGCCATCGTATTCGATGCCTAAAACGATACGCGTCATCCAAGTCCCTTTTCACTTATCAACAAACAATTACTCATGAATATAAACCTTAACCCCGGTCTCAATCCTATTAAACAAATCCAGCACATCGGCATTTTTCATCCGAATACAGCCATGCGATTCAGGACTGCCGTTCATCAACTCATCAGGACAACCGTGAATATAAATATACCGCCAAGCGCTATCGACGTTGCCGTAACGATTCCTGCCCGGCTCCAGCCCGCCCAACCACAAGATACGGGTCAAAATCCAGTCGCGTTGCGGATGCCGACTGCCCAAATCGGCACTGTAAACTTCGCCGGTAGCGCGTCTGCCGACAAAAACCGAGTTTAGCGCCCGGCCCTCGCCGATTTTGGCCCTGATCTTATGCCAGCCGGTCGGCGTGCATTCACTGCCCATCAGTTCGCCCGCGCCTTTTTTGGCCGTCGAAACCGGATAACATTGCACCGGACTTCCATCCGCATAAACCGTTAACTGCTGAGTGGCAATACAAATATCCATATAATTTTGCATATCGCCTGACTGATTATTTTTCATTTAGCGGCCAGCCCTATCCGAACGTAAAACAAATCTCGCATAACCCTATTCAGGCTTAACAAACGGCTTTTTATTTCGCAAACAAAGCCATCGATTCCACATGACCGGTCTGCGGAAACATGTCCATCACCCCGGCTTTAACCAGTTTATAACCCAACTCATTCACCAGTATTCCCGCATCGCGGGCTAACGTTGACGGATTACAGGACACATAAACGATCAGCTCCGGCTGCCACTTTTTAAAATGATGCAAAACCTCGGATGCTCCGGCCCTGGACGGATCGAGCATGATTTTGTTGTATTTGCGGTTGGCCCAAGGCTGATCGCTAATATCCTTGCTTAAATCGGCCGCATAAAACTCGACGTTTTCGATGTCGTTATGGCGGGCGTTTTTCTTCGCATGATTGACCAAAGGCTGGTCGCCTTCCACGCCGACCACGCGCCCGGCAAATTTCGCCATCGGCAGGGTAAAGTTACCCAAGCCGCAAAACAAATCCAGCACCGAGTCGTTTTCATTCAGCGCCAAAGTCTCCAGCACCCGGTTAATCATTTGCTTGTTAATCTCATAGTTAACCTGGGTAAACATCGCCGGTTTGAATTTAAACTCCAAGCCCTGATCCGGCAGCGCATAAGTCGGTATCACTTCCGGCTCGCCATCCAGCGGCACGATGGTATCCGGGCCTTTGGATTGCAGACACACCGATATATCATGTTGATGGGCAAAATCGCGCATCCGTTCCTTATCGGCATCGGTCGGCGGCTCCAGCACCCGAAACGACAGCACGCATTGCCGGTCGCCGATAGCCACTTCAATCTGCGGAATTTTGTCCCTGATAGTCAAACCGCCGATCATTTCCGACAAAGCCATCAGCTTAGTGCCGACGATAGGATTCATCACCACACAACTTTCAATCTCAGCTAAGTAAGGATGCCGTCTTTCCCTGAAACCGACCAATACCCGATTCTTTTTCTCGACATATTTAACGCCCATCCGCGCTTTGCTGCGATAGCCCCAATGCGGACCTTCCAGCGGCTGCCAAAGCTCAGGTATTTCCACCTTACCGATGCGCTTAAACTGATCG
>DAINRH010000299.1:0-4256 GCA_036741905.1 Methylobacter sp.
TCGTGCCGATGATTTTGATGGAATTAGCATTGGTTTGGCATCACCGGATATGATTCGTTCCTGGTCATATGGCGAAGTAAAAAAACCGGAAACGATTAACTATCGGACTTTTAAACCTGAGCGGGATGGTTTGTTTTGTGCCAAGATTTTTGGCCCGGTCAGTGATTATGAGTGCCTTTGCGGTAAATATAAAAGACTGAAACATCGTGGCGTTATTTGCGAAAAATGTGGCGTTGAAGTTACGTTGTCCAAGGTTCGTCGTGAAAGAATGGGGCATATTGATTTAGCCAGTCCCGTTGCGCACATTTGGTTTTTAAAATCACTGCCTTCCAGAATCGCGTTGTTGTTGGACATGACGTTGCGCGAAATTGAGCGCGTATTATATTTTGAATCGTTCGTCGTTTTAGATCCAGGCATGACGCCTTTAGATAAAGGCCAGCTGCTTACTGACGATGATTATCTTGATGCTGTTGAATTGCATGGTGATGATTTTGTCGCAAAAATGGGTGCGGAAGCGATCTATGATTTGCTCAAGTCAATTGATTTAAAAGAGCAAGTTGAAATTCTGCGCGAAGAAATTAACTCCACGAATTCAGAAACCAAGATCAAGAAGTACTCAAAACGCCTAAAAGTTATGGATGCGTTATTGAGTTCAAAAAATCGCCCGGAATGGATGATTTTGAAAGTGTTGCCGGTATTGCCACCTGAATTGCGGCCTCTCGTGCCTCTGGACGGCGGTCGATTCGCAACCTCTGATTTGAATGATCTTTATCGACGCGTTATCAACAGAAACAACCGTTTAAATCGGCTGTTGGATTTGAATGCGCCTGATATTATTGTTCGTAACGAAAAGCGTATGCTACAGGAATCTGTTGATGCGTTGCTGGATAACGGTCGTCGTGGTCGTGCGATTACCGGTACTAATAGAAGGCCGCTTAAATCGTTGGCGGATATGATCAAAGGCAAGCAAGGGCGTTTTAGACAAAACCTCTTGGGCAAGCGCGTTGACTATTCAGGCCGATCAGTTATTGTTGTGGGGCCTACGTTAAGGCTGCATCAATGCGGACTTCCGAAAAAAATGGCATTGGAGTTATTCAAGCCATTTATATTTAGCAAGCTGCAATTTCGCGGTCTGGCCACAACCATTAAAGCTGCGAAAAAAATGGTTGAAAGGGAAGGCGCTGAAGTCTGGGATATTCTTGAAGAAGTTATCCGCGAACATCCTATTTTGTTAAACCGCGCGCCTACATTGCATAGACTGGGTATTCAAGCATTTGAACCTACGTTGATTGAAGGCAAGGCGATCCAGTTGCATCCGTTGGTCTGTAGTGCATTTAACGCCGACTTTGACGGCGATCAGATGGCTGTGCATATTCCGTTGTCTATTGAAGCTCAGTTGGAAGCCAGGACATTGATGATGGCGACAAACAACATCTTGTCCCCAGCAAACGGTGAGCCTGTCATCAACCCGTCTCAAGACGTGGTATTGGGGCTTTATTACATCAGTCGTGAAAAAATTAATGCAAAAGGCGATGGCAGCATATTTGTCAGTGTCGGCGAAATCCATAAAGCGTTGTTAACCAAGACGATTGAATTACAAGCTAAAATTCAATTACGTATCACAGAAAAAGTGGTAAATGAAAGGGGTGAGTCTGAAGACAAAACTCATCGGGTAGAAACGACTGTAGGTCGTGCGTTGATTTGGGAAGTGGTGCCAGACCGCACGCCATTCGAGTTGGTTAACTGCGATATGACTAAAAAGAACATATCACGGTTAATTAATTACAGTTATCGCTATTTGGGTAACAAAGACACCGTCATACTTGCTGATCAGTTGATGTATCTGGGTTTTAGATATGCAACGATTTCCGGAGTGTCGTTCGGTATCGAAGATATGGTAATACCGGCTAAAAAAGTCGATATTATTAAGGCTTCCGATGCTGAAGTTAACGAAATTCAAAGTCAGTATGCTTCCGGTTTGGTAACTGATGGCGAACGATACAACAAGGTTGTCGATATCTGGTCGCATGCCAATGACCAAATAGCTAAGGTAATGATGGACGGGCTTGGTGAAGAGTCGGTTGTTAATGCTGAAGGTAAGACGGTAAAACAAAAATCATTCAACTCTATCTTTATGATGGCCGAGTCAGGGGCGCGGGGTTCTGCTGCTCAGATTCGTCAGTTAGCCGGTATGCGTGGTTTGATGGCAAAGCCTGACGGCTCCATTATTGAAACACCTATCACCGCTAATTTTAGAGAAGGCTTGGACGTATTGCAGTACTTTATTTCTACGCATGGTGCTCGTAAAGGTCTGGCGGATACTGCGTTGAAAACTGCGAACTCCGGGTACTTGACGCGTAGGCTGGTCGACGTGGCGCAGGATCTGGTAATTAATGGTGATGATTGCGGTACATCTAATGGTTTGATCATGACTCCAATTATTGAGGGTGGTGATGTTGTAGAGCCTTTATCGGAGCGCGTATTAGGTCGTGTTGCAGTTAATGACATCATGGATCCTGCCGGTGACATTATAGTAGCACCTAGAGGCACGTTATTAGATGAACACTGGGTGTCTGTCCTCGAAGCGCATAGTATTGACCAAGTTCTGGTTCGTTCAATTATTACCTGTGAAAACAGACACGGTGTTTGTGCCGCCTGTTATGGGCGTGATTTAGGGCGTGGTCACCTGGTTAATATTGGTGAGGCGGTAGGGGTTATTGCTGCGCAATCAATCGGTGAGCCAGGTACGCAGTTGACTATGCGGACTTTCCATATCGGTGGTGCTGCCTCCAGATCTGCTGCAATCAGTAATGTTCAGGTTAAATCTGCGGGTACTGTACGCCTTAATAACCTGAAATCAGTAGTTAATCGCGAAGGTAATCTGGTTGCAGTTTCAAGATCAGGTGAAGTTGGTGTGGTTGATGATTATGGTCGAGAGAAGGAGCGTTATAAAATCCCTTATGGAGCGGTGCTTTCCGTGCAGGAAGGTTCGCGAATTAATGCGGGTGATATAATTGTTAACTGGGATCCGCACACGCATCCTGTTATCACTGAGGTTGATGGTGTGGTCGAGTTAATCGATTTTGTCGATGGCGTTACTGTACAAAAGCAATCCGACGAAGTTACCGGCTTGAGTTCATTAGTTGTCACCGATCCGAAACAGCGGGGAAGTGCGGGTAAGGAATTGCGCCCAATGGTTAGGCTTTTTGATGGCGAAGGAAACGCCATTTATTTGCCGGGCACTGAGATACCAGCGCAATATTTCTTGCCTGCTGGGGCGATTGCCGGAATCAAGGACGGTGGGGAAGTAAAGGTCGGTGACGTTTTAGCGAGAATTCCGCAGGAGTCTAGTAAAACAAGAGATATTACCGGTGGTTTGCCGCGGGTTGCAGATTTATTTGAAGCGCGAAAAACAAAGGATCCGGCAATTCTTGCAGAGACTAGTGGCACCATCTCCTTTGGAAAGGAAACAAAAGGTAAGCAACGGGTCATAATTACAGATCCTGCTGGCGAGCAAATTGAAACATTGATCCCCAAGTGGCGTCATATTACGGTCTTTGAGGGAGAGTATGTGGAAAAGGGAGAAACCATAGCAGAAGGTGAGTTAACGCCGCACGATATCCTTAGGTTAAGAGGAATTGAGGAGTTAGCGAACTATTTGGTTAAGGAAATTCAGGATGTATATCGTTTGCAGGGTGTAAAAATTAATGATAAGCATATTGAGGCTATCATTCGTCAAATGCTCAGGAAGGTCGAGATTACCGCATCCGGCGATACAGGATTCCTGAAAGGAGACCAGGTTGAGCGTGCGGCAATGAGGGAAGAAAATGACAAGGTTGAGGCTGAGGGGAAGATTCCTGCGAGCTACAATTCCGTGCTGCTTGGTATTACTAAAGCATCGTTGGCGACAGAGTCATTTATTTCGGCGGCGTCATTCCAGGAAACAACCCGTGTATTGACGGATGCAGCGGTTCGTGGATTAAGCGATAGTTTGCAAGGGTTAAAAGAGAACGTTATCGTTGGTCGGTTAATCCCGGCAGGCACGGGGTTGGCTTATCATGAAAGCAGAAAGAACAGATTTGCTCAGAATGAGATAGTGGAAAGTGAAGCGCCTCTAGTTGTAGATGCGGGGGATGTGGAAGAAGCCCTTAAGCAGGCTTTGAATATTTAGGGATTTATTATATATCATTTTTAAATATGGACTTGACCTAAGGGGTATTAGCAAGTAATATACTCTGCTCAAATGAGCTAACGTG
>DAINRH010000300.1:0-4236 GCA_036741905.1 Methylobacter sp.
CGACCATCCGGAGGAAGTGGACGATTATATTACCGTCCTCTTCGACGAATATGCCGAAAGCGGCGATACCGCCGCCCTGCTGTCGTCCCTCCGCGTGGTCAGTCGAGTGAAAGGAGTAAGCCGAGTTGCTGAAGTTTCCGGCCTAAGCCGCAAGGGCGTGCAAAAAGCCCTTTCGGAAAACGGCAATCCGCAATTTAGCAGCGTGAATGCCATTATGCATGCAATGGGCTACCGGCTGACCCCACAAAAACTTCCTGCGGCGAATCATGCTTCTTAATCTTAAAAGCCGCAGCTGTAGTGTGTGGAGATTTGTTCGAGCTGTCGAAGTCACGAAAGATGCGTTTCTCTTTTTTCAGCACATCCTGCGTACTAAATCGTATTGGTGTTAATAAATGGTGCGCTATGCGCTTCCTACTTGGCTTTTTGATCATTTTTCCATCAGCTCCTTGGGTAGACAGGTGGAAAATATGTTCTGCTATATCTAAACCAATTACATTATTGCTCATGTCGGACTCCTCATTACACCGTTTAAAAATTGCCGGTGTATTTTGCGCCAGGGTTAAGTGAGGAGTCCATATCATCAGCCTACTACACTGTTGCGATTGTACGATGCTCCGCTTAAAGGAGTAATTTGTCGCATTTATTTATACAAACCACTCATTAGGTTGGTGATATGGGGTTAAAGAATAACTCAGTTAAGAATCGTCGAACATCAGGTGGGCAAGCCGGGGTACGTGGTTATCTAGTGCAAACTATCATTGCCTTGCTTGATGTTTTGTTGGACGACTCTCCTTTTATCAGAATTTCCTTAGAACCGAATCATGCTTCTGAACAGTTTGACCTTTTGTGGGAAGATGAAAAAGGACTTCACGCAGTCCAGATAAAATCCACTCAAGGGCAGTTCAAAATAAGGGATATCGAGAAATGGGCATCAACGTTGGAAAATTCAGGATCAGCAGATGAATACTTGCTCTGTCTTGTAGGGTTGTATCCGCCATCCATCGCGAAAAAACAGAATATAGGGCGTGTTCGCCTTGACCTGAAAAATCTTGATATAAGTGCATTTCGCGAGCAGGCAGCACATCGCTTAGATAGATTCCTTCGTGGGCAGGTGATTGAACCGAATTCTGCTGAATATCGGGAAATGCTGGCTGATGCGTTAATAGCTCGTTTGGCTGCATATTCCACAACTGGTAAGGAATTAACGTATGCCGAGATTGTAAACCTCCTCAAATCGTGGGTAACTCAAGCACCGCAGCCAAGTCTTGAAACCACACTTACACGTTTAGCAAATGCAGCGAGAGAGGAACTCAATCAGCAATTTTCACAGTCCTATATTTCCCTTAAATATGCCGATAAGTATTATGTTCCGAGAGAACTGGAAAGTGACATTGAAAAATGGTTGGCTACGACGACTGCCGCTCAGCCTTGCTGCTTTCTAATCTTAGCATCAGCCGGTTGTGGTAAAACTAATCTGCTCTGTCGGCTCGCAAACACAAGCGCTTCTCGTCGCCCAACGTTCCTGTTAGTCGGCGCTCAGTTACGGCTTGATGATGAACTGGGATTGTGGAGCTCCCTGTTTAGTGCTGTTAGTGATATTACGAAAGTGGAACGTCGCCGGAGTTGTATAACCGCAGCGATTGCGAATTTAGCGAAAGCTACGCCAGAAGGTATTATTGTTGTAATTGATGCAATAAATGAGTTTCATGATCCAGCGAAATTGCGACGCGAGTTGGAAGTGTTTCTCTCTGAAGCACGCAGTGCAGGAGTATCAGTCATTATTTCCTGTCGAGATTATTATTGGGGACTATTCGATGCTCCTTGGTGGGATGATTTTTTGAAATATTCTGAGAAAGATAACAGTCGAAAAAATAACAAACGCCTTCTTGGAAATTTCAATTACGAGGAGAGTATGAATGCATTTTCCACGTACTTCCATGAATACGATATTTCTGTCCACCCCGAAGGGAACGCTAGGGAGCAACTTCGCCATCCGTTACTTTTGCGGTTCTTTTGTGAAACTCATCGTGGAAAGCAAATTGGAATTTTGCGAGACGTACGCTTGAAGGATCTTTTCGACCGATATTGGGACACAAAACTGTATTCAATTGCCGAGCGAATGCTTAACCAAGGCGAGTTAGGAATTCTTTCAGAAATTTCTCAATATGTAAGCAGTTGTATTCTTGGAATTGCTAGCCACATGCTACAGCAAAATACTCGAGCAATTTCTGCGTCGAAAGCCATTGACCTTACTCACTCTTCCAACGCCATGTCACGATTATCTGCTCCATACGGCAGAATACTTGATGAACACATCATTCTCGAAGAACTCTCCGCGCTTAAAGCTGGCGATGAAAAGCTTGTAGCTTTTGTATTTGAAGAGTTTATGGAATATGCAATGGCCAAAGCTCTTCTTGCGGAGTGGCAGGCGTTACAACCATCGGAGATCGGTGAGCGCGTCGTAAGCCTTACAACAAAGTACGCGGACTTCAGCCAAGTCTTTGGCGTTATTCTCTATGCAGCGCTCATGCTTAAAGAAGTTCGCGCAATTGCTCTATGGCCTGTCCTGATTGGACTCGGCCCAACATGGGAAAGGGTGGTGATCGAAGCGTTTCGAAAATTACCACCAGACCAGATCGATGACGGAGTTTTTCATGCACTCATCGATTTATTGGATGTACCACACAAAGAAGTCCAAGCAGAGGCTCTTGAGTTATTGAAATTCGGGCGATTCAAACGAATTCCAACACCAGAGCTTATCGAAGCGGTGGGTCGACTTGTTACCGACGATGATCTTCGAATAAGAAGGAGAGCGATTCTTGCCCTTGCATCTTGTCCGCCATCGTTTGCTATTCCACTTATAGAACGGACAGTTACAACCCGTATGCATCGTGTCACTGACCAGTACGTTGTTGTTGCGCATGCCATGAAAGCTCTGGCGAAATTTCAAACGATCGAAGCTATGATTATGATCGCGAGAGCATGTCACGGCTATTGGCACGGAGAACATCGAGCAAAGGCTGTAATCGAGGTGTTAGGTCGGCAGGGAAATAGATTCGTTGAACTTTTCGATCACGATGACTTTTTAGTTCGAATCGGTGCCATCACCATGATTGGTCTTAGCCGCTTACGTGAGGCAATTCCAGCCTTGGAAGCTTTGGTTGTCGCGCCATCAAAATCGACTAAAGTTCTGTCAAGAAGCCAGTGCCCAGTATGGCTTGACAATTCGTCATTCCGATCTATTCAGAGTGATTTGAAATATGCAACAGAAAAAGATCTTTGCCTTGAGCAGTATTTAGCTAAAAAAGCGCTTTCAGAACTTCAAACGACAATCGCAGACGATGATGTCAAACAGAAATGGCACGCAAGGATAGAGGAAGCGCTAAAAGAGGCAAAACCCGATAGTCTCCACCCATCTATAGAGGCAATAATCAACGAG
This sequence comes from Methylobacter sp., assembly GCA_036741905.1. Classification (GTDB taxonomy): domain Bacteria; phylum Pseudomonadota; class Gammaproteobacteria; order Methylococcales; family Methylomonadaceae; genus Methylobacter_A. Next base: position 3,440 of record DAINRH010000300.1, read on the forward strand.
TCATACTGTGATGAGAAATTGATTGCAAAGATTATTAAAGCGGGTCTTGAAAATCGAAGTAACAAAAAATGGGGAGTAGTTGGTAACTATAAAGGTTTCACAATTAAATCAGACCGAAGTCGCCTGATTCAAAAAAAGATGAACAGTGATGATAGGGATGATCTGACTAATCTTCTTCATTTAGAAAGAATATCTGAGGATGGTTTGTTCATTGGAAACTCTCTCCGGGAGCATGATTACTGGAAAGAATACATCTATCGCGCATGGGGATTAGAACCGCAAGTCAAAGGCTGGTCAGAACGCTACTGGGACTGAAAACTATCGTTCGCGACAGACGCGTCTCATAGCTTTGCTGCATCTAAACCCATTTATGGTTCAACCTATTAATAAGCCCGGTAGGTCGGGTTACGCTACGCTAACCAGACCTACGCGACTGTGATGAGTATACATTTAACATTTCGAATAAAGCCACATGCCCCAGCCTTCCATAACTCCCCATAAAAGAAGGTCTATTTCTACAACCAGCTCTCATATTTAAGCAATGGCACACGATCAAAATGCCGTACGTTCTTGGTAATTAAGGTTAAGTTATTCGCAATTGCAATAGATGCAATTTCAAGATCGGCTAAATCGAGTGGCGTGCCGCGTTTCTCAAGTTCTGCGCGAATCCGGCCACAAACATTAAGCGGCTTTTGGCATCAAAGCCGACTATATTTACCGCCGGCAATAAAATGGTTTCCAGGTTGTTTAAGTGATATTCAGGTCGTTGGCTTTTTTCTGCGCCATAGACAATCTCG
>DAINRH010000301.1:0-4208 GCA_036741905.1 Methylobacter sp.
TGTGGGGAATGCAGATATTGCAGGAGCAAATATCTGTCCCTGCCAGAACGACGGCGTCTCGTAAACTGGGGCTGGACGGGGTTTTAGGCGTAGCAAACACATCGGCTGTGAATGACCTTCAATTTAATCCACCGGTCGAGTTAGGCATAATCAACTCAACGCTCGGAAAATAGCTGCTGAACCGACGCCGGTCTCGGGTGATGAGTTGATACCCGGATACTGCCGCATGAGCGCCGATAAAAAAATCCGGCAACACATTGCCTTTTTGTCCTTGATTCTTCCTGTACTGCAAAAACGCTTTTCCCGCCAGGAATAACGCTTCTTTAGGGATGAGTTTCATTGCAAAGCCCAGATGTTCGAATAATGTCTCCACCTCCTTCTATGCGCTCATAGCCGACCGAGCACTCTATGTAAATGATCGGGTTAATAACCAGGGTGTGGATTGGATCCAGTCTCTCCAAGGTTGCAGCGCTCCATTCGAACCAATCACTTTCAGGAGAGCCCAGATCAGTGATAATGCAACTGTCGACTAGGATGGCCGCCACGATTCTCCCCGTGTCAATGCCATGATGTCATCGGTGCTCATGGTTAATTTGCCTGTCTGATGGGCAGTGCGAAAACGGCTGTCCCGTTTTTTAGCCGTTTTGACTTTGACGATATACCAACGACCGTTTTCGTCCTGCATAAATTCGATCTCGGTTTCAGAGGGTAGAATGTCCATATTCTCCCGTACATGTTGTGGAATGGTCACTTGACCTTTGCTGGTTACACGCATGTTTATTCTCGGGTTTATCGGTAATATTCCAATGGTATTACTTTTTTGGAAAAACAATCCATTCAAGAAAAAATTCCTGCTGGGCGGGCTTGCAAACCCCGTCCAGCATAGCCGAAAACGGGAAACAGCTCCGGCGAAGGTAAGCAGTTATATCTATAATGAGGACCGTAAAATAATAACAATCTGTTATTTAACAGCGGTTTATTATTTTATTGTCATCACCGGTTAGTTCGATGTACACTGCGACGCCGTTAGCCGGGCTTTCAAGGAATTTAAAGACTTGAAATCCAGATAACAATCCGCCCGGCGGTAACGGGCAAAACACCTTCGCCATTACGCATTGACGCTAGATGGCATAACAACAACATTAAAACAAAAAGGAAAAATCATGGATACTTTTATCGGCTTCATTACCGCATTCCCTTGGACTTGGGCTCCCAGGGATTGGTCGACATGTCAAGGGCAGTCACTCCAAATCCAGCAAAACGCCGCCCTTTACGCTTTGCTTGGCATCGCCTTTGGCGGCAACGGGCAAACTACTTTCCTTTTACCCGAACTGCGCGGCAGACAGATTCTCGGTTATGGACAAAGCCAAGCCACCGGCACCGTCTTTAACTTCGCTCAAAAAAGCGGCGCGGAAAAACTGACCTTGACTGCGGCACAGACCGGCCTAGCTGCGCACACTCACACGGCTGCGTTTACACCCGGCGGCGGAAGCGCTTCGGTTAATATCGCTATCCCTGCGGTTTCCGGTACCGATGCAACAACCAATTCACCAGCAGGGGCAAACCTTGGCGTGGGCTTGGCGGATCTTTCCGGTTCTGGAGCCGGTACCGGCCCAGCCAATATTTACAGCGCCAGCGCAACGAATACCACATTGAAACCGTTTCCAGTATCGGTACCTGCCGGTTCCGGCACGGTGACTGTCGCCCCCGCCAGTGTCGGCGCAGCAGCAGCCGTCCCGTTAATGAACCCTTATCTGGCGCTCAACTTCTGCATCGCCATAAACGGTTTATTCCCCAGCCGTAACTAAAACCAGCACAACGGTATGCGCGCTCCGGCGCGCATACCGGCGGAGACTAAATTTAATGACACTAGATACAGTAACCGGCGATTTTTTTGCCGTACACCAAGGAAAGCTGTTGACGGCAGAAGCTGTCGATGGACAATTAGCGTTGGAAATAATGAGCGTGGAAGAAACCCCGCTGTCCGCCGGCCCCAACTCTAAGCGCACACCGTTTAGAGTACTGCTGCGCGGCCCTGATTCGCCTGACCTGCAAGACGGTTGTTATACTTTTCGGGCAAATGAAGATGAAGACTGGCGACTGGACGGCATCTATATAAACCGCATCATCGCACCGACCCATTCCGATGGACAGGGCGCTTTTTATCAGATCGTTTTCAGCTAAATGATCCTGTATGAAATAGCTTTGAATATCTGAAGAGACGGTAAATCCGCCTCTTCACTAACCTCATAAGCCGGACGGGGCATGTTGCCCCGTCCGAAACGTTTACATGAGTTAAACATTACGCATTGCTCGGATATCGCGAAAACGCTAGGAACGAGGTTACAAACCCCGTCCCACATAGGCCAAAATAATAAGTTGTATCGCGGACTATCCGCATTTCAACCTCCGCCCCCTGCAAACAATGCCTCGCAAAATTCAATCCATTGTTATGAAGCAAAATACCGCAAATCCATCCTTTCTACGCCTGCCCGTTCATTTCGATACCACCCGCCTGCAAGAGGATTTGGCGCGCGTGCCGACACAGGCATGGCTGGCCCATTTCAATCAACGCATTTACGAGGGGGATTGGAGCGGCGTTCCGCTACGCGCCGTACCCGGCAGCGCTATCCCGATTTATTCAGACCCGAACGCGCAAACCTGGGAAGACACGCCATTGCTCACGCAATGCCCCTATTTCCAGGAAGTTCTACAGTATTTTTGCTGTCCGCTGCTCTCGGTTCGGCTGCTGCGACTGGGGCCGGGAGCGATTATCCAGGAGCATCGCGATCCTATGCTGGGCTTAGATTACGGCGAGGCGCGCATCCATGTGGTGGTATCGACCAACCCTGATGTGGCATGCCGCATAGCCGGCATCGATCAGCATTGGGCGGCCGGCGAGTGCTGGTACGCCGACTTCAACCAACCGCACAGTTTTTCCAACCGGGGCAAGACCGAACGGATTCATATGCTGCTGGATTGCGTTGTAAACGATTGGCTGCGAGCTTTGCTGATGAGTAAATAGTCTACAAGCCGAACGGGGCATGTAGCCCCGTCCGAAACATTTACATTAGTTAAATATTACGCATTGCTCGAATATCGCAAAAACGTTAGGAACGGGGTTGCAAACCCCGTCCCGCATAGGGAGGGCTTTGTGTCTCTTTACCAACTTCGGGATCTATAACAGGCACACTTTCATTAATATCTAAATATGGCTGATATATCCGACCCCGCTTTTCAGGCCTTGTGCCAATCGATACACGACACTCCGTCTCTGCATGAACGCTTGTTCAATTTAACCGATCCCGATGATTTCATTGCCGCTGTGCGGCAATTAGCTTCGATTCAGGGCTACGATCTAAAAGAGGAAGATGTGCGGCAGTCCATGCACACCGGACGAAAAGCCTGGATCGAAAGGACCCGGACATGACGCCCTTGGATGCGCTTTCCGGATGGATTCCACTGTTTTTGTCGATCCGCGACCATCAACCTACGCTGGACTGGGGCTACATGGGCCGGGAGCGCTTCACTGAGCCGTTTTGCCAGGACACATTGCAAAAGTTGGCATCCAGGCCGTTCAACCGGTTGCTCCGACGGCAAAGCGGGCTGGATTTGCTGCTGGAACGCGCACAGCGTCACCCCGGCTTGCCGCTGAAAGGCATGGTGTTCCACATGAGCCGTTGCGGCTCCACTTTAGCGGCCCAATGGCTGACAGCGTTGTCTGACAGTGTGGTGCTGTCCGAGCCCGAACCGTTGGATACATTACTGCAATGGCCGAAACCCTATAGCGATACGGAGACGGTGCGGGCGTTGCTCGCCGCCTTGGGCCAGCCTCGCAGAGAAAGCGACCGTCAACTTTTCCTGAAAACCGATTGCTGGCACATGGTTCATATCGATCGTTTGTTGACGGCCTTCCCCGGCACACCTTGGGTATTTGTATATCGAGACCCGGTGGAGGTGCTTGTATCGCACCAGCGGATGCCGGGCTGGCATTTGGTGCCGGGCTCTATGACCGGACACGGCATGCAACCGCCTGATGAAGTCATGAACCATTCGTTGGGCCACGGCGCCTGGGTTTTATCGGTAATTATGGACCAAGCCCGGCAGGCCATGGAACGCCACGACAATGGCCTGCTGCTGAATTACTCGGAATTGCCGGAAGCGCTGGAGAGCAAGCTGGCGGCCCATTTTGGCCTGGATTTGACCGG
>DAINRH010000302.1:0-4187 GCA_036741905.1 Methylobacter sp.
ATGGCGGCATCGAATTACCAATTAAGACTTAAGGTTTTAAATTGGGAATTGCTGCCTTAATCAAACACTCCCCCCATACCCTCAATAAATGTGTTAATAAACACCTGAATCTTTTCAGCCACACGTTTAGTAACAGGATCACGTTCCCGTATCTTCAGCTTAACGCTAAGTGCGTCGACAATCTCTTGATCGCGTGGCAAGCGGTTGGCAAACGCATAATTATTTAACAGCTTCTCAAGCTGTTCAGGCACAATCCGCTCTTCCTCACATAATGCGTTAAAGGCTTGTTGCTTGCTTTCCGACCAGAACGATTCAAACGCGGCAGTCACATCGTCAGTCGGTTTAATGTGGGGCAGGTTCTTATCGATAAAGGCTTGAATGAGTGATTTTTTGCTGCGTAACTGCACATCGCCCGCCACCAGATCAACAATTTCTTTTTGACGCTTGCCGCGCTCTTCAGGCGGCAGCTTACCCAAGCCCATCAGTAGATTGAGAATATAAGCCACGTTAATCTCATCCCGATGAATCAGGCTTAATTCAAAATCCACATCCTCTAATATTGAGGCTTTCTCTTTGCCCTGGTCATTTTTAACTTTGTCGTGCATATCCAAATATTTAGATTTGTACTCATCAAAAGTCTGCTCCGATAGACTTAAATCAGCCTCATCAAAATCAGCAAATGTCGTCAAAATATTTTTAACTTGCAACAACTTCCTAAACCGAATCACAAACTCCCGTTGTTCTATTTCGCTGGGCAAATCATCGACACTCTGCACCGTTGGCGCAATGGCCAGCAACGCCTCGACGGCTTCGTTAAAGGTTTTGACATAATCTTCATAGGGTTCCACCAACACCGTTTCTTTGGCATTTTTGTTTGAGAACAAGGCAATTGCTTCATCGGTGGCGTCTTTCAGGTTACGGAAACAGACTATATTCCCCTGGGATTTTTTCTCGCCCACCGTGCGGTTAGTGCGCGAAAACGCCCGTATCAAGCCGTGAAACTTCAGGTTTTTGTCTACGTACAGCGTATTAAGACGGGGACTGTCAAACCCGGTTAAAAACATATTCACCACCAGCAAAATATCAATCTCTCCCTCGCGTACCCGCTTGGCAATATCCTTGTAATAGTTTTCAAACAGCTTGCTGTCTTTGGTGCTGCATTTGGTGCCAAACAGTGCGTTATAGTCGGCAATGTATTCATCGAGTTTGTCACGCCGGGTTTGATTAATCCGCGTACCTGTCGGTACGTCCAGCGATTCTTCGGGTATAGTCCCACTGTTAACATTATTCGCATCCGGATCTTGTTCATTGTCCGCATAACTAAAATAGTGGCTATCTTTAACGGACGGGCGACATCTGCCTGCTTGAGCTTAAACAGCTCATAATACTTAATCAGCGTGTCAACACTGCTCACGCAAAACATCGCGGTAAAATCCGGCGCTTTGGTTTTTTGCCGGTGGTGGGCAAGAATATAATCGGTGATCTTTTCCAGGCGTTGCGGACTCTCTAACAGCTCCTTGGTATCAATCGCTTCGACATCAATATCAAGCTCATTGGCGCTGTCTTTAAGCTTATATTTGCCGACGTATTCCACCGCAAAGCGCAGTACGTTGTCATCGCGTATCGCATCGACAATCAGATATTTATGCAGACATTCATTAAACAGCGAGGCGGTGGTTTGTTGTCTGCCCACTGCACCGGCGGCGTTCTTGTCCAAAATAGGCGTACCGGTAAAGCCGAATAGCTGCGCGTTGTTAAAGAATTTCTTAATGTTCTGGTGGGTTTCACCAAACTGGCTGCGGTGGCATTCATCAAAAATAAAAACGAACTTCTTATCTTGCAGGTGGGCAATCTTATCCAGATAACGTTCTTTCATAATCGCGTTATTAAGTTTCTGGATAGTGGTCACAATCAGCTGGGTGCTGTCGTCGGTCAGTTGCGCCACCAGCTTATGGGCGTTGGTGGTGCTGCCCACGCTGCCTTTGCAGAAGGCATTAAATTCATTAGCCGTCTGATAATCCAAGTCCTTACGGTCAACCACAAACAGCACTTTATGGACCTTGGGCAGGTTCATAATAATCTGGCTGGCTTTAAATGAGATCAAGGTTTTCCCTGATCCGGTGGTGTGCCAGATATAAGCGTTGTCCATGCTGTTTTTAACCCTGTCCACCAACGCCTCAGTCGCATAAAACTGATAAGGCCGCAGTATCATCAAGCATTTTCGGCTTTCATTGATGACGGTGTAATGCGTTATCATCTTGGCGATATGGCAGGGCTTTAAAAATATCGCCGTAAACTCATGTAAGTCCGATAAGAGATTATTTTCCTTGTCCGTCCAGAAAAAAGTTTGTTTGAACGGCTGCCCTTTGTGATTGGCAAAATACTTGGTATTCACGCCGTTGCTGATAATAAACAACTGTACATACTGAAATAAGCCCGCTCCCGCGTCATAAGAATCACGGTGGTAACGATCCACCTGATTAAACGCCACCTTAAGCTCGGCGCCACGCCGTTTAAGCTCAACCTGCACCAGCGGCAGGCCGTTGATTAACAGCGTCACGTCATAGCGGTTTTTACGCTTGCCCTCCATGGTAATTTGACGGGTGACTTGAAACTCATTCATGCACCACTCAACACAATTTAAAAAAGTCAGCCAAACGGTTTCGTTGTTATCGCGTTTTAAAGCGAACTTATCGCGCAGTATTTTCGCCCGCTCAAATACAGTGCCGGTATTGAGGTGATTAAGAACATGCTCAAATTCAGGCTGGCTAAGGGGGTGATTTGGTTATGGATTTCCAGTTGCCGCTTTAAATTAGCCAGCATCTCGGCTTCATGCTCAATGCGGACGGTGCTGTATTCCATGCCCTTAAGCTGGGCAATCAGGGCTTCTTCCAGGGCGTATTCGGATTGTGTCACTATGAGTTAGTCCCAAGGGTTGAGTATTTTAGCGCCCGTAGACTTAAAATCTGCCACATTGCGCGTGACAACGGTCATATCGTGAACGATTGCAGTGGCGGCAATTAATGCATCACGGTCTGAACGCGGGTCTGGTACATGCAATCGACCACAACACAATGCAGTCGCTACATCAATAACAAGAATACGATCATCAAAAGTAGGCAGGACATGATGATTAAGCCAAGTACGCAGCAATGCGGCTTGCGCCACGTCGCGCCGTTCGATTAATCCGATACCCATTTCTAACTCAAGAAGTGTCACCACCGATAAAAATAGTTGGGTAGGTAAAACAGTCTCCGCCCAGTCTTTAACGTTGGGATTTATTTTGCCGGTTTTGATTTTTCTTAATTCAGAAATGACATTGGTATCTAACAAAAACTTCATGATAAATCAGCGGGGTGAAAATTAGTTAAGCGGGGGGGATCGAAATCAATGTCGGCAACTTCAGGCATTGCCAGTAAGTCGGCAATGTTGGGCTGTTTTTTGTGTTGTTGTAAGTAGTCTGCCAAAATTTTAACAACCGCTTCTTGAGCATTTTGATTATGACTAACGGCAATCACTTCGTTAATTAATGCGTCATCCAGGGTAATAGTCGTCATGGTTTTACTCCGTTTCTCTCGTTATCACTTGTGGCATTCTCAGCGTAGCCCAAAATTTCATCAGGGAAGCGTTGGTCAATGGTTGGCAAACTGGCGCAATTTTTAATGATTTGCATAATTGCTTGTTCTTTAGCTTGATCGGTCGGAATATAGCCGTTTGTATAGTCTTTTAAACACCCTGCCAACGCTTGTTGTTCTGCCGGTAAGCGGCCTTCGCTGCTAAATCTAAGTCTAAAAGAATGAATAAGCTCATAAAGCTCTGTTAACTTAGCTTCGGGTATGTATTGCAATTCGTTAATGATGTCGTCTTGAATCATGATGCTATTCCTCATGTTAAGAGTTCTCTCGTTCCCACACGGCGCATGTGAACGAGTAAAAATTTACTTAAGCTCTACATAATCTCTCAAAGATAAAGCCGAGTATGTAATCCCTAAACTCATCGGCATTCATCTTGCCGCGCAGGGTGTTGGCGATATTCCAAAGTTGTTGCTGTAACTGACGGCGCTGTTCTTCTGACATTTTTTATGTTTGCGTGGTAAATGTGTGTTGGCAAAGTATACACCAAGGGAATGCTGACTAAAGCTCCGCTTGCAGGCCAGGTATGCCAATACGTTGGATGCGCATCGCATT
>DAINRH010000303.1:0-4166 GCA_036741905.1 Methylobacter sp.
GTGCAGCAGCCCGACCGTGTAAGCGTGCTCGGTGTTGAGTGCCAGGTGCGACGCCAGCTCGCGCGCACAGAGAGCCGTTGCCAATGAGTGACGCCAAAAAGTGATGAAGTGAAAAGACCCGTGCGCCGGCTGCCTGAATGCGCCAGCCAAGGCGGCCGTGGTTGCGACGCCGCGCACGCTGCGAAAGCCCAGTATCGCGATCGCGTCCCCAACAGTTGTCACCTGACCCGCCATTCCATAGAACGAGGAGTTGGCCAGCCGGAGGGTGGACGCCGTCAGAGCCTGGTCCTGGGCGATCTTGCGGGCCAGGGCGTCGATGTCCACGTCATCGTCGTCCATGCTGGCGAGCAGCTCCATGGCCACGGCGGGCAGAGCCGGAAGCCCGCGCAGGCTTGCAACAACCTCGGTGAGGGAGAGCGACGTCATGGCGCATCGACCTCGCGGTATCGGCGCATGATCGCAAGCAGCCGGGTCGATCCATCGGACCCATCGGTGCGGCGGAACAGGCGCTCCAGGCGCATGGCGCGCTGCGCATGCAGAGCCGCCGCCTGTGTCTGCGTCTGGTGTTGCGCCTTGGCCGGGTCCAGCACCCAGATTTCCGCTACCTCACGTCGCCGCAGCGCCTCGACCACGCTTGGCGTCACAACCGTGCCGGCGGGCACCAGCATCTGGCCGTGACCGTCCTGCAGGGGACGCGACAGAGTTTGGCCACAGGCGCCCTCGTCCAGCGTGACCAGTTGCTCTGCTTGGTTCATGCGTTCAGTCCGGTGCGCGTGAGCGTGAGCAGGCGGCCCTTCGAGCGCGAGTTCACGCCCATGGTGTGCCACTTCAGAAGGTAGCGCATCTCTCCAATCGACATCGCCCGCTCGACACCCTCCTCGGTCTCGGCCATCACGCCGGCGAGCGCGGGAACAGCATGACGCAATTCCTCCCCCAGCAAGGGCCGGCCGCTGGCGAGCAGCCGCTCGGTGGCGGCGTTGGCAAACGCGATGATTCCTTCGTCGTCGATGCCCAACACGGGATAGGGCAGGTGCTGCAGTGCCTCGCGAACAATCGCCAGGCTGGCATTGTCGCGCTCGATCTGCTCTTGGGTCTTCTGCAGTACCGCGCCCAACTGGCGGTTGGCGGCGACCAGTTGCTGGTTGGTGCTGCGGATGCGGATGGAGAGCTGCTGGTTCTCCTCCTGCAACTCCTTGTACTCGAACGCCTTGCGGATGTGCTCGCGCAGCTGTTCGTCGTCCCATGGTTTGGTCAGGAAGCGGTAAACCGCGCCCTCATTGATGGCGTCGGTGACGGACTGCAGTTCCGTGTAACCCGACAGCACGATGCGAATCGTCTCGGGATGGCTGGCCTTGGCGGCACGCAGGAATTCGACGCCCGTCATGCCAGGCATGCGTTGGTCGGACACGATCAGGTCCACCTTGTTCTTTGCCAGGATTTCCAGTCCCTCGGCGCCACTGTTGGCGGTCAGGATGTGGTGCCCATCCCGGCGGAACAGGCGCTTGAGGGCTGCCACGATGTTTGGCTCGTCGTCGACGAGCAACATCGTGCGCTCTGGCTTGCGCAGGCGCAACAAGTGGGCGGGCAGTTGCCTGCCCTCGGTGAGGATTTCCTCGATCGCCTGTGCCGTGATCGGACGCGAGAAGAAGTAGCCTTGAATCTCGTCGCAGACGCTGGTTCGCATGATCTCGCACTGCGCCTCGGTTTCGACGCCTTCGGCGATGACCCTGAGGCCCAAGCCGTGCGCCATTGACACGATCACCTTGACAATGACGGTGTCGCTCTGGTCGGTGGTGATGTCGCGAACGAACGATTGGTCAATCTTGACCGAGGTGGCGGGAAAACGCTTAAGGTAGCTGAGCGAGGAGTAGCCAGTACCAAAGTCATCAATCGAGACACGAACACCCAGCGCCCTGATGGCATGTAATTTCTGGATATTGGCTTCTACATCCTGCATAACCATGCTTTCCGTAATCTCAATTTCTAGGCAGGAAACCATGTTGCCGGATTGATGCAACACATGCTTGATTGAATCGACAAAATCATTATTTTGTAACTGAATCGGGGACACATTGACAGCAATGCGCGGTGGAGCCAGACCCTGACGATGCCATGCAGCGTAATCAGACATTGCTTGCGTCAATGCCCAGTGTCCAGCTTCAATAATTAATCCTGTTGCTTCCAACCAGGGAATAAATTCATCTGGCAGAATCAATCCTTTTTCCGGGTCGTTCCAACGCATTAAGGCTTCTAGCCCACAGATTTTGCCGTTATTGAGATCTATCTTGGGCTGGTAATGCAATGCTAGCTGCCCTTCACGAAGGGCAGTATGGAGCTTGCTTTCCATAGTAGATGCCATAAACTGATCAAATGGAAGGTTGAAATTCATGTCAACAATCTAACGAATGCAGAACCGATAAATAGGACTTCATTATAAGCTCCTAAGGAGATTAAGTGCATCGGAACTATTTTAACTACATTATTCGATCAATACAATCAAACCCAGCCTTATAGAAGACTTGGTGAGTTACCTTCTCTTTAACCTAGGACTCATGAGAATCAGAAAGACTCATAGTGGAAACCACTACCCTATTCCGGCCACTTTCTTTAGCTTCATAAAGTGCCAAGTCGGCAGCTTTGATTAGACTATCTTCGGTCAATGCATTCATCGGGTAACTCGAAATGCCTATAGAAATAGTAACTGCTTTCAGAGGGTTGCCTTGATGTGATAGATCGAGAGACTCAATGCCTGCACGCAGTGCTTCTGCCCGTTCTTTGACAATATTCTCCGTCGCATTAGGCATGATGACAAGAAACTCCTCTCCACCGTACCGGCAAGGCATATCATAGCTGCGAAAATGGTCTTTGATATAGTCGGCTACCCGCTTTAATACATAATCACCTACATCATGGCCATAAGTGTCGTTGTAGTTTTTAAAATGATCTATGTCGATCATCATAACTTCAAGCCGGTGCTTTACCCGCTCACATCTTGATAATTCCCGTACGAATGATTCTTCCATATAACGGCGATTGAATAGTTGGGTCAGTGGGTCGCGAATTGATTGGCTTTTCAAGGCTTCTCTTAGCTTAAGGCTTACCAAAGAAATCCCTAGGTTATCGGCAGTCATATTGATCAGGTGTAACTGGTCTTGCAGTTGTTGTTCCATATCCTGTTTGGCTGTCTCTTTGACATTGCTCGGAAATTGGATATGCAATACGCCTATCATATCGCCTTGTGCAATGAGCGGGACGCAGGTGTAACCGTGCTCAGGCGTATTGAGCAAGTGATTGCATAATACGCCATGATGAATATGTTGCACAGTATGGGTTTTGCCCTGCCTTAATGCCCAGCAATCATCCGGCACAATTAAAGACTTGTTATACTCTACCTGCTCGCTCCAAGCCACTACAGACTCAACGACAGTCTTTGATTCATTTAGTAAATACAAGTTGCCTGAATAATGGGGAAATAACTGCTTAATGTAATGAGTTATGACAGGGTAGGTTTCTTCCAGCGATCGGCACACTTGCAAATAAGAGTTCATCTCATTGATGAGTCGCATGGCAATACTGTGCTCTTCCATTTTTTGATGCGAGCGCCGCAACTCCTCCTGAAACTCCTTGAGTTCGGTAATATCGGTGGAGGAGCCGATGAATCCCTGAAACTTTCCATCCTCTGAAAGAAATGGTTCACCACAATCGAATACGTAACGGTAAGTATCATCCACACGTCGCAATCGATACTCCATACTGAAAGGTCTATGGGTCAGGAAGGCATCTTCAAATATTTTCAGGCAGTTTTCTTTGTCATCCGGATGCAAGGTCATATACCAAGCATCTCCACCATATTTTTCAACATTCTCGGCGCCGATGAAGTGATCCCAGCGCGTATTAGTGAAAATGATTTCCCCAGTCTCGTTGGTAAGCCACAACATGACAGGGGCATCTTTGGCTAAAGATTTGAATTCGATATTAGCCACGAATGTTTGTGTAGATTGAGCATGAGTGTGTGGCATAGAAAACTGATCGTTTCTTTTATCCATTTGCATTTCACCTGTCAGACTAAGGTTGTAACATTACAAGCATCGTCTGTTATGTCAATATGTTTTAGTAAGTTTAGAACTTTATTTTAAATATTTTAAGATGGTTCTTGATGTTGGTTT
>DAINRH010000304.1:0-1764 GCA_036741905.1 Methylobacter sp.
TTATCCAACAGCATCCACTGCCGGGCTTTGCTGTAAAAATGGTCGATGTCTGTGATCAGTTCGCAGTTGGGCGAAGGGGCATGCCGGTGCCAATATTCGGCGCCGTCGCCGCCTATCCAGATAGTCGAGGCCGCTGTTTCTGTTGCCGCGATCACGACTTGCAATTGTTCAATGGTTACCGGTTCCGGCGGCGTTTTCACCAACCCGATGACGATGATGTCGGGTTGTAAATGGCGGGAGGCTTCGACAATATCCTTGCCGGGTAAACTCGATCCCAGGAAAAAGCAGCGGTATTGCTGAACGGCAGCCAGCAAGCAACTTAGCAGGATGCCGCATTCATGGGGTTCTCCGCTCGGGGTGGCGAATAGTATGGCCGGGTTGTTGACTGATGCATGTTGTAGATTGTTGGCCATGCTCAGCACGATGCGATTGACGCAACAGGTAAACATGTGTTCTTGGGCGATGCTCAATTTTTCTTCATGCCAAAGCTCGCCTACTTTTTTCAATGCCGGCAATAGAATGTCGCGCGCATATTCCAAGGGCTCGCTAGCCACCAGAGCGCGCTTCAAGAGCTGCTCGCAGCGATCGATACGATAATCCATGAGTGCTTCAATGATCTGGTCCAGCAGCGGATGCGATGCGTCTTTATACGAGGATTGCGCCCGCTGTTGAAGCGCGCGCAACGCAGTGCAATCCAAACCGGCAATTTTACTGATGGTATGGCCGTTGCGCGTCAGTTGGGCAAGCAGCGTCAGTTTTTCCATATCCTGTTGCGAATACAGACGGCGGCCGTTGTCGCTACGCACCGGAGTGATGCTCGCGTAACGGCGTTCCCAGGCCCGCAGGGTTTCGGCGGGCAGTCCGGTCAAAAGGGTGATGGCTTTAATTGAATACATTGTTTATGTTTTGTGTATAAAATAGTTTGACAAATATTGTACATATGGAGTAATTTTAACGCCAGCTTAAAAAATATTAACGGATCACGTCATGACAGAAGTTGCACTCAATGCTGCGCATTCAACCGTTTCGGTCAACGAAACAGAGCCCCTTACGCTTGCTATGGACGTGGAGCAGGCCAGGCAGGATCTGCTGTTGCTGTTATTGGCGGAAGATCAGGCTTCGACGTTATTGCTGGAGCAGTGCCTGTTCCATATAAACAAGGGATCGGATATTTCCGACATCGTCAGCGACAGGTCTGTCGAGCCAATTATTGTACAAGCTGCCGATTTTGTACAGCTTAGCCTTGGCCAAACTGTCCAGTATTTGTTGGAAAATCCCAGCGCCAGATCGTCGTTGCTCAGGCTGCGCTTTTTGTCGGGTTTTTTGATTGAGGTATCGGGTTTGTTCATAGCCATGAACAAACAGCGACATTGCTTTAACGCATACCGCTTGAAGCTGGGTCAAGCGGCTCAGGCCTTACAACGGCTTAGGCAGCAAATGATCGCCGGTAATGTCCGCTTGGTGGCATTTGTCGCCAACAAGCACAAAACCACGGCGCTAAGTTTCGACGACTTAGTGCAGGAAGGCGTGGTCGGTTTGATCAAAGCCGTCGATCGATTCGATCCTTATCGCGGCTACCGGTTTTCGACCTATGCGGTTCCGTGGATCAAACAGGCCGTTTCCCGGTTGATTGTTAAGCAGGAAAAAATCGTGCGTCTGCCGGTGGCTTTGGCGGAAAGGGCCTGCGCGGTGTTTGAAGCGATGCGCAACGCTTATCTGCAAACCGAGCGCTGGCCCAGTATCGAACAATTGAAAAGTCTCTGC
>DAINRH010000304.1:1774-3568 GCA_036741905.1 Methylobacter sp.
TTTAAGCGAAGACGAAATCAAAACCATCAGGAGTTATTACCAAGCCACCCATTCCCTGGATGCGGCCGGCGATACCGAAGAAGACGAAGGCCTAACGTTGATGGCGCGCATGAAACAGCAGCAATTTGCGCTGCCGTTGGATGAATTGATCGATCGCAATTTGGGCCAGTATCTCGACCACGTTGTCGCGACCTTGCCGGAAAAAGAAGCGGCGATTCTGAACATGCGCTTCGGACTGAAAAATTATACAGAAATGACCTTGCAGGCCATTGCCGATCAACTACAGGTAAGCCGGGAGAGAGTCAGGCAGATACAAAACGACGCGTTAAAGAAACTTAAAAACCAGTTTGGCTGCGACCTGGTGCTGTTCCTTGAGCCCCATGACCGCTACTAAAACCAAGCCGCGCCATCGCAACATGAGGAGTGATTATGTCATCAGAAAAACACAGTACCAAACAATCCCAGCAGCCGGACTGGAAGTTTGAGTTTGAGAAACACTGGAAAGCCTTTTGCCGGAAATCGGCCGACTACTTTCTCAGCCGTAAAGAGCCATTGTCGCTGCCGAAAATAGGCGGCATTGCCTGCGGCGGCCTGTTGCTGATATGGCTGGCGAGCGGCGTTTATATTATTGATGAAGGCAATCGCGGCGTGATCACCCGCTTTGGCGCTTACAGTGAAACCACTCAGCCGGGGCCGCATTGGCATCTGCCCATGCCGATCGAGAAAGTCGCGATTGTTAATGTCGAGCAGCAACGTTTTATTGAAGTCGGTTACCGGGACACCGGACGAGGCAGTAAGGCGGCGACCATTGCGCAAGAGTCGTTGATGCTGACCACCGATGAAAACATCGTCAACGTGCGTCTCGCCGTGCAATACCAGATTAACAATGCCAGGGATTATCTTTTTAACGTCAAGCACAACGAAGCGACGTTGAAGCAGCTGACCGAAAGCGTCGAACGCGCAGTGATCGGCGCGAACAACATGGATTATGTATTGACCGAAGGCCGTAGCGAGATTGTCGCGCAGATCAAACGCGACATTCAGGCCGCAATGGATGATTACAAGGCCGGGATCATTATTGCCAGCGTCAACCTGCAAGATGCCCAGCCGCCGGAAGAAGTGCAGGGCGCATTTGAAGACGCGATTCGGGCGCGGGAAGACAAACAACGCTTGATCAACGAAGCCGAAGCCTACAGCAACGAGATTATCCCCAAAGCGCGCGGCGCTGCGTCCCGCTTGTTGCTCGAAGCGGAAGCCTATGAAGCGGAGAAAGTCGCCAAAGCCAAAGGCGAAACCGAGCGCTTCGAGCAATTGCTGGCCGAATATGAAAAAGCCCCGGCCATTACCCGTAAACGCTTGTATCTGGAAGCCAAGGAAAAGTTGTTCAGCAGCACCAACAAGGTCATTGTCGACGCCGGTCAAAGCGCGCCGCAACTGTATATGCCTTTGCAAAATCCAGCTTCTCGCCAGGAGACGAGCAAGTCGCCGGAAGCGCAAATTACTGGCGAACCTGCCGCCATTGATAAAAGTAACGGCCAAAAAATGGCCGGTAACGCCTTACGTCCCAGCCGGAGCAAACCATGAGCAGAACACACATCTTGTTGCCCGCCAGTTTCAGCCTGTTAATACTGGCCTATTTATCGGTTTTTTATGTCAACGAACATGAAAAAACCATCTTGTTTCGTCTTGGTGAAAGGGTCGTTTCAGACTTTAAGCCGGGACTTCATCTTAAGACCCCCCTCATTAATAATGTCAGTACATTTGATGCGCGTGTGCTGACCTTGGATGCTAAGT
>DAINRH010000304.1:3578-4165 GCA_036741905.1 Methylobacter sp.
TGATGTGGGTCTTTTTTACACCACGGTCGGCGGCGATGAATATCAAGCCAATTTACGTCTCGACCAAATCATGAAGGACGCGATGCGCAGCGAGTTCGGCATCCGCACCATCAAGCAGCTGATCTCCGAAGACCGCAGCGAACTGCGCCGCACCTTATTGAGCAAGCTGTCGCCGGTGGCCGCCAAATTCGGCATTGAGTTGATCGATATTCGCATCAAGCGTATCGATTTGCCGCAGGAAGTCAGCAATTCGGTGTATCAAAGGATGCGCGCCGAACGGGAACGGGTGGCGCGGGAGTTTCGTTCGCAAGGCGCGGAAACCGCCGAGCAAATCAGCGCCGAGGCCGACAAGCAAAAACAGGTGATCTTGGCTAATGCCCGGCGTGATGGAGAAAATATTCGCGGTCGCGGCGATGCTAGGTCCGCCGATATTTATGCGAAAAGTTTCGGTAAAAATGCCGAGTTTTATGCGTTTTACCGCAGCTTGCAGGCGTATCAGGCGGCGTTTGAAAAAACCCAGGATACCTTGGTGCTAAAGCCCGATTCCGATTTTTTCAAATACTTTAATAATGAAAATTGACTGTTAA
>DAINRH010000305.1:0-4142 GCA_036741905.1 Methylobacter sp.
GCGGCAGATGAACAGCACCTCGTTTTTCTATAATCACACCAGCCAATGGCGCTACGAAAAACTTAAAGTGAGCGAGATTTTGTCGCCGCTGGCAAAGCCCGAAGATTGGCAAGGCAGCTTGATCGATTTTAACGTCCGCTCCGAACGCATGGGCTGGCTGCCGTCCGCGCCGCAACTGCAAACCAACCCGTTGCAGGTGGTCAGGGATGCGGAAAAAGCCAAATTAGACCCGATTGAGTACGTCGTCAAATCGCTGAAAAGCGGCAAGTTGAAGATGTCCTGCGAAGATCCGGACAACCCGCAAAACTTCCCGCGCAACATGTTCGTGTGGCGCTCCAATCTGCTGGGTTCTTCCGGCAAAGGCCATGAATATTTCCTGAAATATCTGCTGGGTACGCAACACGGCTTGCAGGGCAAGGACTTGGGCGATTCCGGCGATAAGCCTTCGGAAGTCGAATGGCATGACACCGCCGCGGAAGGAAAACTCGATTTGCTGGTCACGCTGGATTTTCGGATGTCCACGACCTGTTTGTATTCGGACATTATTCTGCCGACCGCCACCTGGTATGAGAAAAACGACCTGAACACTTCGGATATGCATCCCTTTATCCATCCGTTGTCCAAAGCCGTCGATCCGGCCTGGGAGTCGCGTTCCGATTGGGACATATATAAAGGTATCGCCAAGAAATTCTCGGAATTGACCGTAGGCCATTTGGGCGTGGAAAAAGATATAGTCGCCGTGCCGATTCTGCACGACACGGCGGCAGAGTTGGCCCAGCCGCTGGAGGTCAAAGATTGGAAGAAAAAACAATGCGATCCGGTGCCGGGTAAAACCATGCCGACACTGGTTGTGGTCGAGCGCGATTATCCGAACACCTACAAGATGTTCACCTCGCTAGGGCCGTTGATGAGCAAAATCGGCAATGGCGGTAAAGGTATTACCTGGAACACTGAGACCGAAGTCAAGCAACTGGGCGAGCTGAACCGACTGGTGACCGACGAGGGCATCAGCAAAGGCCTGCCGCGTATCGAATCCGATATTGATGCGACCGAAGTGATCCTGATGCTGGCGCCTGAAACCAACGGCCATGTCGCGGTTAAAGCGTGGGAAGCCTTAAGTAAAGCCACCGGGAGGGATCATACCCATCTGGCGCGGCCTCGCGAAGACGACAAAATCCGTTTCCACGATGTACAAGCGCAGCCGCGCAAGATTATCTCGTCGCCAACCTGGAGCGGCGTGGAGTCCGAACATGTTTGCTATAACGCCTGCTATACCAATGTTCACGAGCGGATTCCCTGGCGCACGCTGACCGGCCGTCAGCAGTTTTATCAGGATCACAGCTGGATGCGGGCGTTCGGCGAGACCTTGTGCGTTTACAAGCCGCCGGTCGATACCCGCTCCATTGCGCCGATTCTGGGCCAAAAGCCCAACGGTAACGACGAACTGGTATTGAATTTCCTGACGCCTCACCAAAAATGGGGCATCCACAGCACCTATACCGATAATCTGTTGATGCTGACCTTGTCGCGCGGCGGGCCGATTGTGTGGATGGGCGAAGTCGATGCGGCGAAAGTCGGCATCAAGGACAACGACTGGATAGAAGCTTATAACGTTAACGGCGCGCTGGTCGCCAGGGCGGTCGTCAGTCAGCGCGTTCCTGAAGGCCTATGCATGATGTATCACGCCCAGGAAAAGATCGTTAACATGCCGGGTTCGGAAACGACCGGCGCGCGCGGCGGCATCCATAATTCGGTTACCCGTGCGACGCTTAAACCGACGCACATGATCGGCGGTTATGCCCAGCAAAGCTACGGTTTTAACTATTACGGCACGGTCGGTTCCAATCGGGATGAGTTTGTGATTATCCGCAAAATGAACAAAGTCGATTGGCTGGATGAACCCAGTCAAGATGCCAATCAGCAGGAGGCCGTGTAATGACTAATCCAAGCAAAAGACCGCGCAATATCCGCGCACAAATAGGCATGGTGCTGAACCTGGACAAATGTATCGGTTGCCACACTTGCTCCATTACCTGCAAAAACGTCTGGACTTCGCGCAAAGGCGTTGAATATGCGTGGTTCAATAACGTCGAAACCAAGCCTGGGGTAGGTTTTCCGCAGCAATGGGAAAACCAGGACAAATGGAACGGCGGCTGGGTGCGCAAAATCAACGGCAAAATAGAGCCGCGTCAAGGAAATAAGCGCCAGATATTGCGTAATATTTTCGGCAATCCCGATTTGCCAGCCATTGACGATTACTACGAGCCGTTCGATTTCGATTACCAGCATTTGCATACCGCCAAGGAATCCAAAAACCCGCCGACTGCGCGTCCTTATTCGGTGATTACCGGCGAGCGCATCGAAAAAATCGAAGGCGGGCCGAATTGGGAAGAAATCTTGGGTACCGAATTTTCATCGCGTTCGCGCGACACCAACTTCGACAACATCCAAAAAGACATGTACGGTGAATTTGAAAACACCTTCATGATGTATCTACCGCGTTTGTGCGAACACTGCCTGAATCCGACCTGCGTCGCGGCCTGCCCCAGCGGCTCGATCTACAAGCGCGAAGAAGACGGCATTGTGCTGATCGACCAGGACAAATGCCGTGGCTGGCGGATGTGCGTTTCGGCCTGTCCGTACAAAAAAATCTACTACAACTGGGAAACCGGTAAATCGGAAAAATGCACGTTCTGCTATCCGCGCATCGAAGCCGGGGAACCTACGGTTTGTTCGGAAACCTGCGTCGGGCGGATTCGTTATCTGGGCGTATTATTGTACGACGCCGAGCGTATCGAAGCCGCGGCAAGCGTCGAGAACGAGCAGGACTTGTACCAGCAACAACTGGATGTTTTCCTCGATCCCAATGATGAAGACGTTATTGCGGAAGCACGGGCAGTCGGCATACCCGAGTCCTGGTTGACGGCGGCAAAGGAGTCGCCTGTTTATAAAATGGCGATAGACTGGAAAGTCGCATTTCCGTTGCATCCTGAATTTCGCACCCTGCCGATGGTCTGGTACGTGCCGCCGTTGTCGCCGATCCAATCGGCGGCGGAGAACGACCGGATCGGCATGGATGGCGACATTCCCGATGTGCGCTCCTTGCGTATTCCGGTGCAGTATTTGGCGAATCTATTGACGGCGGGCAAAGAAGAGCCCGTGGTGTTGAGCTTGGAGCGGATGCTGGCGATGCGAGCTTACATGCGCAGCCTTACCGTCGATGGCACGGTCAATACAGAGGTGTTGGAGCGCGTGGGTTTGACCCGGTTGCAGGTTGAAGAAATGTACCGCTACATGGCGATTGCCAATTACGAAGACCGATTTGTGATTCCAACCAGCCATCGCGAATATGCAAGCGCTACGTTCGATGCTTACGGCGAGCAAGGCGGCTGCGGATTCAGTTTCGGCAGCGGCTGTTCTTCGGGCAGTAATGACACCAACCTGTTTGGCGGCAACAAGAAGCCTCAGCGTAGCGGCGGCATCCCGATCAAGATTCCGATTAAAGTCGAACCGGCAAAATAAGGAATTATTATGCTTACCTTAAAAATAGTCTCATCGTTTCCATACATCTTATCGTTCCCACGCTCCAGCGTGGGAATGCCGTGGTGGACGCTCTGCGTCTCGAACCGCTGGAGCGGTTCTGACTGCATTCCCACGGAGACCGTGGGAACGATAAAAGACATTTCACCACGAAGACACGAAGTTCACGAAGAAAGACTAAGTAAGAACTTCGTGCTCTTCGTGTCTTCGTGGTGATGCATCAATCTATCTTATCGTTCCCACGCTCCGGCGTGGGAATGCAGTCGGGGTCGCTCCAGCGGCTCGGGACGCAGAGCGTCCAACACGGCATTCCCACGGAGACCGTGGGAACGATAGTCCAACAGGAGCTAACATGAGCCTACAAACCCTAAAAGTTCTATCGCTACTGCTGAGTTATCCCGAAGCCGAGATGCTCGAAGCCTTAGACGAAATGGCCGCAGTCGTCGATCAGGAAAACCTGTTGCCGCAAGACCATAAAAAATCCGTACTGGCGCTGATCGATTCCTATCGCGGCGCAGACCTGCTGAATAGCCAAGAGCACTATGTAGCGCTATTCGACCGGGGACGGTTTTTGTCGCTGCATATTTTCGAGCATGTCCACG